>CAUUGI010000057.1:0-12477 GCA_963544675.1 uncultured Treponema sp. | reverse complement strand
ACGCGATAAAAAAGTTTTTTTTATGGATTGCAGGATTTTTTAAGAAAAATAAAAACTAATTTCGATTTTAATTCTTTTCGTGCGAATACACTTTTCCGTTGGCATTAGGTCAAGTCGTGAATTTAAAACAAAAGATTTTGACTAAACGAATCTTTTTTTAAGCTTTGTATCGCTTCTTTTACGTTCAATATGCGCTGATTGCTTGAACCTCGAAACTGTAGCGATATATCTTTTAATTCTTCTATGAACGGTCCGTCAACAAGCATATCGATACAGGAGAGCATTCGCGCGGTGAACTCCGTGTGCTTGCTGCCGTCTTCGGGAAAAATGTCTTTTTCAAGGACATAGCCTGTATAGCACCAAATATTTTTTTCGGGCATTACTGCACGCACCCGCTCCAAAAAAGGTGTAAGTACGGACTGATTTTCTTCCTCAAACGGCTCTCCGCCAAGGACTGTAAGTCCGCTGATGAAATTCGGCTTCATTGCATCGATTATTTCCTGTTCCGTCTGCACCGTGAATTCTTTGCCGTAGCAAAAATTCCACGTTTCTTTGTTGAAGCAGCCCTTACAGGCATTTCTGCAACCGGAAACGAACAAAGAAACGCGCACTCCAAGCCCGTTTGCGATGTCCGTTTTCTTTATATTTCCGTAATACACGAAAATCCTGCCTACAGGTGCAGGACGCGCTCTTTAATTTCCTGCGTCCGTCCTTGATTCCAATATTGCGTACCGATATATCCGCAGGTGCGTCGGGCAACGTTCATTGTAGATTGGTCGTGATTTTGGCAGTTCGGGCATTCCCACACAAGTTTCCCGTCGGCATCTTCTACAATTTGAATTTCGCCTGTATAGCCGCACTTTTGACAACAATCGCTCTTTGTGTTGAGCTCTGCATACATGATATTGTCATATATGTGTTTTAGAAGTGCCATTACTGCCGGAATGTTGTTTTCCATATTCGGTGTTTCCACATAGCTGATGGCTCCTCCCGGCGACAATTCTTGAAACTGCGATTCGAAGGACAGCTTTGTAAATGCGTCAATAGGTTCGGTAACGTGGATGTGATAGCTGTTCGTGATGTAGTTTTTGTCCGTTACGTCTTTGATGATGCCGAATCTCTTTTTAAGGCATTTTGCAAATTTGTAAGTTGTGCTTTCCATCGGAGTGCCGTAAAGTGAAAAGGCGATTGTCGTTTCTTTTCGCCATTTTGCGCAGGCTTCGTTCATATAGCGCATAACCTCCAGTCCGAACGGAGTTGCGCTCGGGTCGGTGTGCGGTTTTCCCGTCATATAGTGCACACATTCGGAAAGACCGGCATAGCCTAACGAAATCGTAGAATAGCCGTTGAAAAGCAGTTTGTCGATTTTTTCGCCCTTTTTAAGACGTGCGATGGCTCCGTTCTGCCAAAGAATAGGCGCAACATCGCTGGGTGTACCCAACAGCCGTTTGTGGCGGAGCATAAGCGCGCGGCGGCAGAGTTCCAGTCGTTCATCAAAAATCTTCCAGAATTTGTTCATGTCTTTGCCGGAAGAGCAGGCAAGGTCTACAAGATTGATTGTTACGACGCCTTGATTAAAGCGTCCGTAAAACTTCGGTTCGTTTTGTTCGTCACGGTATACCGTCAAAAATGAGCGGCAGCCCATGCAAGGATAGCAGTTGCCTTCTTTCAGCTCTTTCATCTTTTTTTCCGAAATGTAATCGGGGACAAGGCGGCGCGTTGTGCATCTTGCAGCAAGCTCCGAAAGATAATAATAGCGTGATTCCGGTTCGATGTTGTCCGGTTCAAGAACGTAAATAAGTTTCGGGAACGCGGGCGTTACCCAATGACCTTCTTCGTTTTTTACACCCTGATACCGCTGTTTCAAAACTTCTTCGATAATCAGAGCCAGATCTTCTTTCTCCTGTTCGTTTTTGGCTTCGTTCAAGTACATAAAAACCGTTACAAACGGACTCTGACCGTTTGTGGTCATCAGCGTTACGACTTGATACTGAATTGTCTGAACGCCGCGCGTAATTTCATCTCGCAAGCGTGAATTGACGATTTCCGTAAACTGTTCGGATGTAAACTTGATTCCGGTTTTCTCTTCCACCGAACGCAATTCTTTTTGAATTTTTTTGCGGCTTACATCTACAAAAGGAGCAAGATGGGTGAGCGAAATACTCTGTCCTCCATACTGTGATGATGCGACTTGCGCGATAATCTGCGTCGCGATGTTGCACGCCGTAGAAAACGAATGCGGCGTATCTATTTTAGTTCCGCTTATTACTGTTCCGTTCTGAAGCATATCGTCGAGGTTTACAAGGTCGCAGTTGTGCATGTGCTGCGCAAAATAATCGGCATCATGGAAGTGGATAATGCCGTCTTCGTGCGCTTTTACGATGTCTTCGTCGAGCAAAAAACGTTTCGTAATGTCTTTGCTTACTTCTCCTGCCATATAATCGCGTTGGACGCTTACAACCGTTGAATTTTTGTTTGAATTCTCCTGTTTGACTTCTTCATTTGCGCATTCGAGAAGTGTAAGAATCTGCTTATCTGTCGAATTTGCTTTGCGCATAAGTGCGTGTTGGTAGCGATAAGTAATGTATATTTTAGCGACGGAAAACGCTCCCGCCTTCATAATTTCATGTTCTACAAGATCCTGAATAGCTTCTACATTCATCTGACTCTTGCTTGCCGCGCAAAGTTCCGTTACTCTTCCGGCAATAGCTTGTATTTGTGCGTCGGAAAGCTGTTCCGACGCCGGTACTGTTGCATTCGCTTTTGATACGGCTGTAGAAATTTTACTTATGTCGAATATGACTTCTTCGCCGTTGCGTTTAATGATTTTCATGTCTCCGTTTCCCCGCCTTTTTTATGCCTATACACGGCACTTCTGATACGCTATATATAGCGTTGTATTATGCGAGATGATACTATTAGTGGTGTTTGCTGTCAATAAATAATTTGTTTTATTTTGTGCGGACGGTTCAATACTCCGACGTTCTGCGTCGGGGTTGTTGATTATACGCTGCCGGTATGTTGAAAAAAAAAAGCTGTGCGTGTATAGTACTCCCATGCCAGATAAGCGGTTTACGGTACTGGATTTGCTTGAACTCGACTTGCCCGGACATGATGCGCTTGATTTAACCTGTATCGCAGGACGACGCGGATTGCCGAGAGAAATTGAAGTATCCGATATTAACCGACCCGGTCTTGCTCTTTCCGGTTTTTATGAAGCGTTTGCCTTTCAGCGAGTACAGCTTTTTGGGCGCGGTGAAACTGCTTACTTAAATAAACTTCACAATGAAAACAGAAGTGATACAATCCGCGCAATGTTCAACTATAAAGTTCCTTGCTGTATATTTTCATTCGGAATGCAGCCCACACAGGAATTTATCAGCATTGTTGAAGAAGCGTGCTGCCCGATTTTACAGACACAGCTTGCAACAACCGATTTTTCAACGCGGCTTATACGTGTGTTTTCAAATGTTTTTGCGCCCAAAAAGACCTTGCACGGTGTACTTGTAGAAGTCTACGGCGTAGGCATTTTGCTGACGGGGCCTTCAGGCGTGGGAAAAAGCGAAACTGCACTTGAACTTATCGAACGCGGGCATCGGCTTGTTGCAGACGATATTGTCGATGTCCGCTGTGTGAACGGAAATATGATTTTAGGGCGCGGTGCAAATTCCTTTATAAGCCATCACATGGAAATACGCGGACTTGGAATAATCAATATTTCGCAGCTTTACGGAGTAGGCGCAATCCGCGATCAAAAAGAGATTCAGCTTGTCGTAAAACTTGAAGACTGGGATCAAAATAAAGTGTATGACAGGCTGGGGGTGAATCAAACCTATATGGATGTGCTGGGCGTTCATGTTCCGTCTATCGACATCCCTGTGCGTCCGGGAAGGAATCTTCCCATTATCATTGAAGCTGCAGCCATGAATGAGCGCCTTAAAAAAAGAGGTTATAATTCTGCGCGCGACTTTAATCAAAACGTATTAAAATGGATTGAAACGGGAGAGGCGGAAACAGCTTTTTACGGCAATGATGACAGTTATTAAACTTATTTATAGAATATATATATATTAGGGAAGTTGTTATGATTGAAAAAACTCTTACGGTAAAAAACAGAGCAGGAATTCATGCTCGTCCTGCCGCAATTATTGCACAGACTGCAAATAAATTTGACTGTGAAATAATTCTTGCAAAAGATGACACGGCAGTCAATGCGAAGTCCATTATGGGCGTTATAACTATGGCGGCAGGATATAACACCGTATTGACTTTAAAAACAGACGGTTCCGATGAAGCAGAAGCCGCTGCCGTAATGGAAGCACTCTTCGACTCAAAATTCGATGAAGAATAGCAATTTTTATTCGTGCGGAGGGTTTAATACCCCGATGCTCTGCGTCGGGGTTGTTGATTGCAGTATTTGTTTTATCGGAAATTGATTTATGAAACAGATTACCGACAGGCAAAAGGAAGTTTTCGTATTTATAGAAAATTTTACTAAAGAAAATAACTATCCTCCTACAGTCCGGGAAATAAGCCAACATTTTGAAATTTCTCTGCGTGCTGTACAAGATCATATTTCTGCCTTACAAAAGAAAGGATTTATTTCTACCGAGCAAAAGCGTTCCCGCTCAATCAGAATTCTTGATGACAAGAAACAATCAGTACCTAAAGTTTTTATTGATAAGATACCGATTTTAGGGACTATCGCGGCAGGGCGTCCTCTGCTTTGTGAGGAAAATCTCAACGGCTATGTAAATCTTACAGAACCGTTTATACGTCCCGGAAAAAACTATTTTGCATTGCGTGTACGCGGCTCCAGTATGATTAATGCAGGAATTCTTGAAGGTGATCTTGCCGTTATCGAACAGGCTTCTTCTGCTGTTGACGGTCAGATTGTTGTTGCTGTTTTGGACGATGCGATAACCTTAAAACGCTTCTACAAAGAATCGTCGCGTATACGTTTACAGCCTGAAAATCCCGACTTCCAGGCGATTTACTGCCAAGATGTACGCATAGTCGGTATCCTTTCAAGCATTGTACGAACCTACTGATATGATTCCGATTTATCTTTATACCGGTCCCGAAACCGGTGAGCGCGATGCCGCTGTTCAAACTGTCAAAGATTCTCTCAAGAAAAAATACGGCGATATCGAACGATATTCATTTTATGCATCCGAAACTCCTGTAGAAGAATTTATGGCGGTTTTGCAAAATGAATCACTTTTTTCGCCGTCTGTATGTGTTACTGTGAAAAATGCCGATTCAATCAAAAAAAAAGATGATGTGGACACGCTTATTTCATGGATAGAATCTTCTCCGCCTGAAACGAATGTACTTATCCTTATTTCCGATGAGATTTCAATTGATTCAAAAATTGAAAAAGCTGTTCCCGCTTCCAATAAAAAGATTTTCTGGGAAATGTTTGAAGACCGTAAAATCCCATGGATAAAGTCTTTTTGTGCAAATAACGGTTATAGAATTTCTACGGAAGCTGCGGAAACGTTGCTTGAGCTTGCAGAAAATAATACCGGTGCGCTTGCAAATGAGTGTGCTCGTTTTTTTGTTTGTTTTCCAAAAGAGCATGAAATAACCGGCGATGATGTTGAATCTATTGTTTCCCACAACCGCGAAGAAAATGCGTTTTCGCTTTTTGATTGCATGGCAAATCCTGAAGATTCACCGACCTCGCGCTTTGAAAATTCTCTTGAAATATTGCAAAAAATCCGTCTTTCAAAAGAGAATTCCTCTGTAATGATAATTGCCGGATTGACTTCATGTTTTAGAAAACTATGCGTTTGGCACAAACTTTCAGCCGCCGGAACAGCGGATGATTTTAATCTTAAAATAAACGGTTTTTCCGGTAAAAAAATCAGGTCTCAGTATTCACGTGCTTCAAGACTGTGGTCGATTGGGCAGGCAGCGGCAATTCTTGCATTACTTGCCTCTGCGGATATAGGTATACGATCCGGTGGCAACCGCTTTGAGGATATTATTTTACAAAAGTTGATTTATGAAATATGCATCAAAAAAGGTGCAACATCGGCAGTGTATGAGCCGGATTTGTTTTAGCTGGAATACATAGCTTTTAAATTACTATCCTAAATGTTTCGAGTTCCACAGCCTGCGATGAGGTGGATAGAAAAACTAATTTCATTTGAAAAACCAAGCTCTCCTGTCTGTCGCCCTTTCGGTTATCAAAATCGCCATAAGCTATGATATTTATCCGCATTATTAAACTACCATATAGTTAAGCAAATATGGTAGTTTTGTACCTGAAATATGGTAGTTTTTACTTATTGCGCATTTAATTATTATACAAGGTATATAATTTTATACCTTGTATAATTTAATATGTGTATAAAATTATACGGGGGGGGGGGGGTAAAATGTACCTATGATTTACTATAACACGGCACAGAGTATATTTTTGGACATAAAGAAATTTTAGAAAATTTGCAATACAAAAATTAGGCTTTTTACTGTTTTGGAGGTTATAAACAGCATACTGGGACATATACCATGTTCATTTAAAAATTTTGGCACATGGATTGCTTGTAAACAGCGGAAGATTGTCCGGCAATTAAACTTCCGGAAAAGTACTGATATATGCGCGTATTAGATAAAAAGTCTAACCGGCGGATTTTGCAGCACTTATCCTTTGCTTACGGGCATTGGAGAGTTTTTATCGTAAACCCACTGATAATGTCTATTTGTTGGTGGGTTTACACCGTTCTTTGTTAATTCTTCCTAAGACAGCACATTGTAGTTTTTCTTTTACTGCCCCCTGTTGTTGATTCCGACTTTATCAAGCATAAATTTAAACTCCGCAGGTAGCGGTGCACAAAGCTGCAGCGGAAGATTAAGTTGATTTTTAGGAAAACCAAGTTTATAAGAATGAAGAAATAATCTTTGTTTTTCATAAATTTTATTCCCGCCGTATGCGGTATCGCCTAAAAGCGGAAAACCATGATAAGCGGATTGCGCTCTTATTTGGTGTTTTCTGCCGGTTTCAATTTCAAATAAAATGAGAGAACAATATTCACCGTTAAATTTACCGCAATCCAACGGAAACGCTTTTGTAATCGAAAGTTTTGAGTCGGAATATTTATTCTGCGCTATTTCTACGGTTTTAAATCCGGTTTTTGCAATATCTCCTTTGTCTATTATTTCGTCCTGCCAATACATTTCTTTACTCATTTTGCCTTGAACGAGCGCAATGTAAGATTTTTTTACGGTGCCTTCAGCAAACATGGTCGACACAAATTTTGCTCCCGGCATACTCCATGAAAAGATGAGCAGCCCCGTTGTTCTTCTGTCAATTCGATGTAACGGACCGGGCACAAATGCCAAAGACTTATTACGACTTTCACGGGAAAAATAAAACTGCTTTACAATATTGTCTATTGAGTTTTCTTTTCCGTGCACGCTTATGTCGTAAGGTTTATTTATTGCAAGAATGTGTTGGTTTTGGAAAACAATATCAAACGGGAATACAAAGTTTTTGTAATTATCGCAAGCCGTGTTGATTTTTTCGTTCTCGCAGTTTTTCTTCAGCAGAACTTCGGCAATTTCTAAAATATCTTCCGATTCTACACGGCAATCAGGAGAGACTTTTTTTCCGTTCAATTTTATAAGTCCTTTCCTAAATCCCCCGTAAATTCCCGAAAGACTTTCTTTCGAAATGAATCGCCTTACAATTTTATCTATGCGCCGTCCGCTATCGTCCAATCCTGCCTTGAATTGCAAAAAATTCATATTGAATAATATGACACAATTAATCTTGTTTTGCAGTATGCTTTCCTCTGAAACGCGAAATATTCAAAAGCAACTTTACAGTATGCGCACGACAAAATAATTTCATTCTGATAATATTTGCGTCATTATGGAAGAATACAAGAAAGAATTTATAAATTTTATGATTGAATGCGGTGCTCTTAAATTCGGTTCGTTTACTCTAAAAAGCGGACGAAAATCTCCGTTTTTTATGAATACCGGTGCATATGTTACCGGCTCTCAGATTTTACAGCTCGGAAAATATTATGCTGAAGCCGTCCACAATAATTTCGGAGATGAATTCGATGTTTTATTCGGTCCTGCATACAAAGGAATCCCGCTTGCAGTTTCCACTGCTATTGCATACAGCGAGCTTTACGGAAAAGCGATACGCTATTGCTCAAACCGCAAAGAGTTAAAAGATCACGGAGATTCGGGGAGCTTTTTAGGAAGTAAAATAAAAGACGGCGACAGGATAGTAATAATAGAAGACGTAACGACATCGGGAAAATCAATCGAAGAAACTTACCCGCTTATAAGAGCGCAGGAAAGTACGCCCGGCTCGATTAAAATAGTCGGCGAAATTATTTCTTTAAATCGAATGGAACGGGCAGGCAGCGGATTGAAGAATGCAGCGGATTATATAACCGAAAAATACGGATTTCCGGTGTGTTCCATCGTTACAATGGAAGATGTTATATCTCAGCTTTATACTTACGGCGACAAACAAATAATTACCGAAGAAATAAAGTCCGAAATCGATGATTATTATGCCGAATACGGCGCAAAATAGCTTATCCGTTTTTATATAGATTTAAAGCGTTTGATTTATATTTTTCAAAAATCGAATCTGACTCTTTTCGGAATCAAAACCGAGTTTTCTATATGCTTCATGCGCATCGTTCCGTGTTGAACTTGACTCCGCGCGTATAAATGAAAAGCCGTTCTCCTTTGCATAAAATTCTACAGCTTTCATTAGACTTCGTCCAATACCCGTTTTCCTGGCTTTTTCATCAA
Source organism: uncultured Treponema sp. (assembly GCA_963544675.1). GTDB lineage: Bacteria > Spirochaetota > Spirochaetia > Treponematales > Treponemataceae > Treponema_D. The sequence continues at coordinate 3,687 of CAUUGI010000057.1, read as the reverse complement.
CTACAAAGCCCGTAATATTTATTCCTGCATTGCAATAAATTGTCTCATAAGACTCGAAACTGATAAATCCGGCAACAGTATTATTTTCACCGGTATGAAATGGTATTTCCGCGACAAAAATATGATTTTTAGACTTGTGACGGAGCTTTTCTAACCGCGCGGCAATATCGGAGGGGGCGGCAGGGTAGCCTAACTGAGCGCACAAGTTTGCGAGTGCATTTATGTCTTTTTCTTTAGCATTTCTAATCAGCTTCAATTTCGAGTTTTGAAAAAACTCGAAATTTTCCAACTTTTTCCTGCACCAATAGAATGTAAAGTTTTGAAATGAACGCCATTTATGCGCAGGCGAGGTTCCGGCTGCGTGCCGTTTCGAGCGAAAAGCTCGACTGCGGCTAAGCGGACGGAACATAGCCGAAAGCACAGCGAAATTTTTCAAAACTCGACATTTGAGGTATTAAAATTTCGGTGCCGACTGTGCAAATCTCCCTCAAAAGTTATATACTTCTCCAAATTATTTCCCTAAACGAGGTAAAAATGGCTTATCCTTTTGATACAATCGAGCCGAAATGGCAAAAATACTGGGACGAACACAAAACGTTCAAAACCGTTGAGGATTCTTCCGTTCCCAAAGAAAAACGCGCCTATGTGTTGGATATGTTTCCCTATCCGTCGGCGCAGGGGCTGCACGTCGGGCATCCTGAAGGTTACACGGCGACCGACATTTACTGCCGCTACCTTAGAATGAATGGCTACAACGTGCTGCACCCGATGGGCTATGACGCGTTCGGGCTTCCGGCGGAAAATTACGCGATCAAAACCGGTACGCACCCCAAAACAACGACAAACGCGAACATCGAACATTTTACCAAGCAGATTAAAGCGCTCGGCTTTAGCTACGACTGGGATCGCTGCATAGAAACCTGCACTCCTGACTACTACAAGTGGACGCAGTGGATATTCCTCCAGCTCCATAAAAAGGGACTGGCGTACGAAAGCAACACGCCGATAAACTGGTGTCCGAGCTGCAAAACGGGGCTTGCCAACGAAGAAGTCAAAGACGGCAAGTGCGACCGCTGCGGCTCTGCGGTAACGCATAAGACGATTCGGCAGTGGGTGCTCAAAATTACGGCGTATGCCGACCGGCTGCTCGACGATTTGGAAGAACTTGATTGGCCGGAAAGCGTTAAACTCATGCAGAAAAACTGGATTGGACGCAGTACCGGCGCGGAAGTTGATTTTGCAGTTGCCGACAAAGACGGAAAAGCGACCGGCGACAAGTTGACCGTCTACACGACGCGCGCGGACACGCTGTTCGGCGCAACGTACATGGTTATCGCGCCTGAGCACGCGCTTGTTCCGCGCCTCACAACGCCTGACCAGTCGGCTGCCGTCAACGCGTACATCGAAGAAGCGGCGCAAAAGTCCGACCTTGAGCGCACGGAACTTTCCAAAACGAAGACCGGCGTTTTTACCGGCAGTTACGGCATCAACCCCGTCAACGGGCGTCTCATTCCCATTTGGATTTCCGACTACGTTTTGACCAGTTACGGCACAGGCGCGATTATGGCGGTTCCCGCGCACGACGAGCGCGACTGGGATTTTGCAAAGAAATTCTCTCTGCCGATTGTAAAAGTCGTCGCTACAAAAGAAGAAATTGCCTCGCTTGCCGGAGGAGACGAAACAAAAGGCGCGGAAATCTTAAAAGCGGCTGCCGCAAATGAAGATGAGTATAAGGCACTTGCAGAAAAATTCCCTTCCGTGTTTGACGTTGCCGATGTCTGCACTTCGGCAAAGGACGGCTATTCGATAAACTCCGGCGAATTGACGGGACTTCCGACAAAAGACGCTATCAATGCGATGATAGAAGGACTTTCCGAGCGGAAAATCGGCAAAAAAGCCGTCAACTACAAACTCCGCGATTGGATTTTCAGCCGTCAGCGGTACTGGGGCGAGCCGATTCCTCTCGTTCACTGTCCCGACTGCGGCACCGTCCCGCTGGACGAAAAAGATTTGCCGCTTGAACTGCCGGACGTAAAAACCTACCAGCCGACCGGCACCGGCGAAAGTCCCCTTGCAGGCATTACCGACTGGGTAAACTGCGCCTGCCCCGTGTGCGGCAAACCCGCCAAACGCGAGACGAACACGATGCCGCAATGGGCGGGCAGCTGCTGGTATTACCTGCGCTACCTTGACCCCGCGAACAAAACCGCCTTTGCCGCAAAGGACAAAATCGACTATTGGCTTCCGGTTGACTTGTACGTCGGCGGCGCGGAGCACGCGGTCTTGCACCTCTTGTACGCGCGTTTTTGGCACAAAGTCCTCTATGATTTGGGACTCGTGAACACGAAGGAGCCGTTCCAGAGGCTTGTCAATCAGGGAATGATAACGTCGTTCGCGTTCCAGCGCGCCAATAAAACGCTTGTTCCGACCGATGAAGTTGAGCAGCGCGGCGACGGCAATTTTTACGAAAAGGCGACCGGCGAAAAACTCGAACAGATTGTCGCCAAAATGTCTAAGTCGCTGAAAAATGTCATCAATCCCGACGAAGAAATCGCCCGCTACGGCGCGGATTCCGTGCGTATGTACGAAATGTTCATGGGGCCTTTGACCATGAGTAAGCCGTGGAATACGCAAGGCATCATCGGAATCAACCGTTTTCTGCAAAAAATCTGGGACTTGAGCGAAAAGCCGATTGAAAAAATCGACTTGAACGGCACGAAGGACAAAACGCTTGCCGCACTCAAAAAGACCTTTGCCGCAACGGTGAAAAAAGTTACAAAAGACACGGCAAACCTCGACTTCAACACGGCGATAAGTCAAATGATGATTTTCATCAACGAATTGTCGAAGCAGGACACGCTCCCCGACGCGATGTGGAGCGATTTTGTAAAAATGCTTTCCGTTTACGCGCCGCATTTGGGCGAAGAGCTGTGGCAAAAACTCGGACACGATGCAACAATCGCGTATGAGCCGTGGCCTCGCTTTAATGAATCGGACTTGACGGACGACGTAAAAACCATCGTCGTCATGGTGAACGGCAAACTGCGCGGCAAGTTTGAAGCTGCGTCCGGTGCTCCGAAAGCCGAACTGGAAGCTGCTGCAAAGACTGCCGACGGCGTTGAAAAATTCCTTGAGGGGAAGAAAATCGTTAAGACCGTCATTGTAGAGAACAAGCTGGTCAACTTTGTTGTAAGCTAGGACAGGTGAGAGGCAAGCGTGCCTGCGGCAGTGTGCATAGTTACAAGATGTAAAGTGTCTACCGCCGGCACGAGATTTTGCTCGCGCAACGCAGACAGTTCTCCAGTCCCAAAAACAATTTATACGAGTTTCGCTTTTAGGCAAAAATTGAGCGGACAGCAAACAAAACTACAGCTGATTCCATTCTTGATGAATAATAACTACACAAGAGCTAAAGGTTCTTGTGTAACAAAGCACCTTTGAACAATCTGCCCTGTAACAACCGTTTTTGTTCTGTTCCTCATGCCAATAACTTCCGGCAGACGTAGCCTTTGGATGCTGTTCTTACAGTTTCCTCACTATATGATAATAGATAATAATAACCGTCTTTTGCCGTCGTCAGTGTGCGGCTCTTGCTCTGAATCATCATGGCTATAGTTTAAGGCGGAGAGCCATTTCATTTTCGTAGGAAGTGATAAGCGCCATTATGAGCAGTTCGCCGACGGCACG
>CAUUGI010000056.1:0-12530 GCA_963544675.1 uncultured Treponema sp. | reverse complement strand
TTCCGACATATAAAATCGGATTTGCGCCCTGAATATTTTTGTGAATACGAGTATAATCGCTGCAAGAGGAATGAAATGACTGATTTTAATCAATTTGACTTAAAGAAAATCTATGCGGAACGGAGAGCAAAGGTTTCTGATTATTTGAAGAGCAACGAACTTGGAGCTGCGGTTTTTATTGACAGCGAAGCCCGCAGAGAGCCTGCACTCCGTTATTTGTGCGGTCATACAAGCGATGCGGTTCTTATCATTTTTGAAAACGGAACATCTACTTTGATTCCGTGGGACGAAATACTTGCCCGCAAAAACGCTTTTGCAGATAAGATGATTCCGTACACTCAATACGGAAACAACAGTATTCAAGCTGTGCAGGCAAACTTAAATGCGGCTGTCGGTATAAAAAACCGCAAGGTCGAAGTACCGCCTTCAACTTCATATCCCGACTTTTTACATTTTATAGATGCTCTGCCGGGCTGGGATGTAAAATGCAGGGAAGACGGAGTGCATAACTTTACTGTGCATTTGCGAATGATAAAAGATGAATATGAAATTGCCTGCACAAGAGAAGCTGCCAGAATCGGTGATTTAATAATAGATGAAATTGAAGCAAAGATTCGCGAGGGGGCGATTAAAACCGAAGCCGATGCCGCTCTGCTTATTGAAAGGGAATGCCGAATACACGGATGCGAGCGTACCGGCTTTGACACTCTTGCGGCAGGCCCTGAGCGCAGCTGGGCGATTCATTGTTTTCCCAATTATACCAACGCAGCATGGCCGGCAGACGGTCTTTCGATATTGGATTTCGGTGTGGTATTCAACGGTTATACAAGCGACACGACAATTACAGTATTAAAAAATGCAAACGAACAGCAGGAAAAGCAGGTTCAGCTTGTACAGGCGGCATATAATGAGTGTCTTTTGCTTTACAAAAAAGATATTCCGGTGAAAAACGCGGATGAAAAGGCGCAAAGTATTTTTGCAGCCGCTAAACGCAGAATGCCGCATACGCTCGGTCATGCAGTAGGGCTTGAGATACATGAAAGCCCTCGCATAAGTTCCAAAATGGCAGACGATGTTAAGTTTTTACCCGGCATGATTGTAACTCTTGAGCCCGGCTTGTACGATGAAAATCTGGGCGGCTGCCGTCTTGAAAACGATATTCTCATAACGGAGACCGGAAACGAAGTTATTTCTCATGCAAGGATTATAAGGCTTTAAGCTGGACAAATGTCGAGTTTTGAAAAACTCCGCTGTACTTTCGGCGATGCTCTGCGCTCACTACCGAGTTTGCACCGCAAACTCGCACGCTTAGCCGCAGTCGAGCTTTGCGCTCGAAATGGCACGCAGCCGGAACCTCTCCTGCGCATAAATGTCGTCCATTTCAAAACTCTCCATTTGATTGGTGCAGGAAAGAGTTGGAAAATTTCGAGTTTTTGGAAAACTCGAAATTGAGGCTAAGTTGAACAATAAACCTGTTCGGAAACTTTACTTTCGGAACAGGTCTGATAAAGGCTTATACATTCTATAAAAAAAGGGTAATATGGTGTTGATTCTTAGGAGGAGGTCGATATGAAAAAGTATGTGTTGATTTTGGCGGCGTTTTGTGCGCTTGCGGCAGGATGCAGTAAAAGAAATGTGGCAACGGAGCGTTTTTCGTCTTCGGCGAATGAGCTTAAAAGCGACGAGTTCGGCGTTATAGATTTTATTCCGAACGGAGAGCTGCCTTCGGCGGTAACGTTTCCGTCGATTCAAGTGCAGTTTTCGGAGCCGGTTGCCACATTAAAAGAGCTGGGTGAACCGTCTGATAAGTCTGACATTTTTACGATAGAACCGCCTCTTAAAGGCGTTTTTCGCTGGTACGGTACGAGTCTTTTAAGCTTTGAAAGCAGCGATAAAGTAATTCCGCAAAAAGCATATACGGTTCGCATAAATCCAAAAACGAAAAGTGCCAGCGGTAAAACGATTACAGGTAATTTGACGTATTCGTTTTATTCGGAAAAACTCAAAATGCTTTCAGTTGTTCCCGGCTACGAAAGTATGAAAAAAGGCGTGTACGTCGATTATGACAATGTGCCGCTCAAAGAAGCGCGGGATATCGGCGTATATTTCAATTCTCCGGTCAATATCAAAACGATTCAAAAATATCTAACTGTTTCAAGTTCTTCCCACAGTCAATATAAGTATACGGCTTCTCTTGAAGACAACAATGTTGTGCATATCAAGCTCAACGATGCTTCAGAAAAAATCCTTGAAGGAGAGACGATTACAGTCCGTCTTGCAGATGGCGCGTGCTCCGAAGAAGACTGCGTAAAGACGGATTCTTCGCAGGAACAAAACTTTGATACGATTAAGCCCTTTGCAGTCGAGTTTATAGATACCGATCCCGATTATTTCGGCGACGACATCATCAATCCTGCTGTCATCGTGTTCAACAGTTCCATAAAAGACGGCACGGAAGCGGAAATTGCAAAACATATCACGACATCGATTCAAAAAACGCTGACCGCAAAAAATATTTCCATACGCGGAAGCCAAATTGCCGTTTACGGACTGCCGATCAAGTACGATTCCGAGTACACGCTGACGCTTGAAGGCGGGATAACCGACATCTACGATAGGACGCTTGCCCTTTCAAGTCCGCAGACTTATACCGTCAGCGTGGGCAAAGCGAAAAGTTATGTCAATTATAAGGATTCAGGCTTTAAAATGCTTGAAGCGCAGTTTGCTCCGCGTCTTGCCTTTGAGTTCCAGAATGTAAAGCAAGGTTCTTTTTACAACGTTAATCCTTTGACGCATGCGGACGGCAGCGTACATAAAGGGGAAGGAAAAACGGTGAACCTTTACGGAGCGTTTCCTGATAATCAAAAAATATTGAATGTAGTCGACCTTGCACCGTTTCTCGATAAAACCGGCTCCGAATATCACGGTGCCGTGCAATTTAACGCAAAGGTTTTTTACGAATATTTTTATCGCGACTGGAATACGGACGAATTAAAAAGCAAGACTTCCTCCGACACGAACGAATTGACCGTGCAGGTTACGGACTTGGGAGCTACGGCGCGTTACGGATATAACGAAGCCGCCGTCCTTGTTACGAGTCTTAAAACTGGAAAAAGCGTTGAAGGTGCGGAAGTTACCTTGTACGAAATTCCGTGGAATACGGGCGATATCGATAAACTTGTTAAAAACAGCGTGAGGACAAAACTCGGGAGTGCAAAAACGAATGCGTCGGGGCTTGCCGTTGTAAGATATAACGGACTTTACGGTTCCGACGTTTATGTAGAAGTGAAAACCTCCGACGATTGCATCATTTACAAGGCGAAGGGAAATCACAATATTTGGTCGGGCGATGTTGAAAGTACGAAAAATCCCGAATATGCACCGTATCCCGACGCGGTTACGTTTATTTTTTCCGACCGGGGACTTTATAAGCCCGGTGAGACGATAACATTCCGCGGGATAGATAGGACTCTCCAACTGGGAGAATACGAGCCGTATGCAGGCGGCGGATATACGGTTAAATTTGAAGAAGCCTCGTGGGATCCTGAAGTCTTTGTAACGATTGAAGGGGCTGCAAGCCAAAACGGGACGTTCTGGGGAACCGTCAAGATTCCTGAAGATTTAAAACCCGGTACGTATAATCTGACGTATCGGAGAGACGACTCCGGTGAAAAAAGCAGTTGCCGCATTCAAGTTCAATTTTTTGAACGCCTGCGGTTTGAAGTTGCCTCTTCGATTCCTGCCGTTCCGTATTATAGCGGAGATAATGTTTCCGCCGACATTCAGGCAAAATACCTCGGCGGCGGAAACTTGAACGGAGCGGCATACAGCGTTTCATGGTCGCGCGAGGCGGCAAGTTTTTATCCCAAAGCGGCAGCATTTTCGGATATGCGTTTCGGACCTCAACTCGGCTACGACAGTTATACGCAGTTGGACGAAGAGGACGGCGTGCTTTCCGACGACGGCAAGGCAAGCGTTTCGGTAAAAACCGGCGGCGAAAAAATCAAAGGAATGCCGTACAGTTACCGCATGGAAGCGGACGTTTCCGATGCAGGCGGACAAAATATTGCCGCCGTCAGCCGCGCTTTAGTCCACCCTGCGCGTTTTTACCTTGGCGTCAGCGGATTTAAAAATATTACGGGCTTTCCTAAAAAGGGAGATGCAATCAAATTCAATTACGTGTGCCTTACACCCGATGAAACCTCTCCGTCTGAAAATGAACTTCCGCGCGGCAAAAACCGCAAAATCAAACTTGAGCTTTTACGAGAAGAATGGAAGCAGGTGCAGCAGTTGGGGTGGCGCGGACAAATCAATTCGCGCTATGAGCGTGAATTGGTAGAAGAATATTCTTCAGAGATAGGACTTTCCGGTTCCGCTTCTCCGCAGGAATTTTCCGTAACGCCTCCGAAAGGCGGCGCTTATCTTTTGCGCCTGTCTACAATCGACGCCAAAGGCGCGGACGTTATCACCGAACGTCGCTTTTACGTTTCAAGCAGCGACTGGTATTATTTTAACCGATACAACGCTGACGAGATTACGCTCAACACGGATAAAGATTTATACAAGGTCGGCGACAAAGCGCAGATTTTGATGCAAAGTCCGCTTCCTAAAGGTAAATATCTTATCACCGTCGAGCGCGAGGGCATTCTTTCCGAAGAGGTGCGCGACATCGATTCTCCTACAACGGTTATCGATATCGATATAAAAGAAAACTTTGTTCCTATTATGTATGTTGCGCTTTCATCTTATTCTTTGCGCACGGCGGAGCCTCCGAAAGACTTCGGAACGCCGGATTTGGGAAAACCGAAAGGCTATTTCGGTGTTACGGCTCTGCGCGTCGATACGGCTCCAAAGCGGTTCGACATTCAAATTACGGCGGATAAGCAAACGTACAGACCAGGCGAGCAGGCGGAAATTAAAATCCATGCCTCAAAGGACGGTGTGCCGCTTGCCGATTCCGAAATTACGCTGATGGCGGTAGACCGCGGCGTTATCGACCTTATCAATTATCATGTTCCCGATCCCGTCGAATTCTTTTATGCTTATTCCCGCTTTCCGCTCTGCGTGCGCGGCGGAGACAGCCGTTCGCTTTTGATAGATCCGGTAACATACGAAACGAGAAATCTTGCAGGCGGCGACAGTGCAGACGGAGACGAAACCAAGATTCAGGAACGCAAGAATTTTGAACCGACGGCGCTCTTTTTGCCGGATTTGCATACCGACGAAAACGGAGATGTTTTATGTACATTCAAACTGCCTGATTCCTTGACTGCCTACCGCATTACCGCTGTCGGCGTAAACGAAAATCTCTTTGCGTTGAACGAAAGTCAAATGGACGTTGCAAATCCTGTTTCCGTGCGGGCGGTGCTGCCGCGTAAACTGCGTCTTTCCGATACGGGAGAGGCGGGCGTTACAATCTCGAATCTTGATTCCGTTGCGCATGATGTAAAACTTTCTCTTAATCTTTATGAAGGCATCGAAAAGACAGGAATAAAACAGGATGAAGGCGATTTGGTAAAAACCGACGGGCGCGGAAAAATTGTCGGCAAGACTGAAAAAACTCTAACCGTAGAAAGCGGAAAAACTCTTCCTTTGATGTTCGACATTCACGCGGAAAAAGCCGGCTGGATTACCGTTGAGTACACGGTTAAAAGCGATATTGTAAACGAGCGGATTTTGCTGCCGCTTGAAATAGAAAAGCCGTATATTTTTGAAACCGTAACGGCGATCGGCGAAGTTCGGAGCGCAGACGGAGAAAAGAGCGCGGAATCGGAGGAAAAAATCATTATTCCTGCAAACGCCGAAGACGGGCGCGGCTCTTTGTATGTGCAGCTTGATCCGACGCGGCTCGGAGTTTTGCGAGAAGCCGTCGATTACGTGTTCCGCTATCCGTACGGCTGTCTTGAACAGCGTTCATCACTTACGCTGCCGCTTGCAATTTTCGGCGACTATATAAAAGTCTTCGGACTTGAAAGCGAAGTAAAAAATCCGAAAGCGGTTGTCGCAAAAGAAATAAAATCGTGGGCATCGTCGCAAAAAGAAAACGGCGGATTCCCGTATTGGCCCGGCGGCTCGTACGATTCTCCGTATGTTTCTGCTCGTATTGCCGAAGTTATCGGCATTGCGGAGAAAAACGGCGTCCGCATTCCGAATGAAATCGACAAAAATGCGCTTGCTTCCTATCTTATTCGCGAGGCTGCCGATAAACTAGAAGGATACGATTCAAAATATCATTCCGCATACAAACTTTATGATGCTGCGCATTTTTATTACGCGGCGGCAATGCTCAAAGGACAGGTTGAATCTTCTCCGCTTGAGCGCATTGCAAAAGAGGAGGCTGCCGACGCTAATACGCTTGCGTTGTGTGCGCTTACGCATATACAGTCGGGAAGAAAAAGTGCGGCTCAATCTTTGGCAAAAAAAATCCGCCGCTATATAAAATTGACTACGCGCGGCGCGGATATTGCAGATTCGTCGTACGACAATTATTGGTCGTTCTTTACCGACAAATCTGAGAAATTCGCCTTGTGCCTTCAACTTTTTACGGAACTTAACCCTGCCGATGAAATCAACGGGCATTTTATCTATGAACTTTTGGCACTGCAAAAGGCAGGCAAGGGCTATTGGAAATCTACGGCGGCGACGGCGCGTGTTCTTTCTGCGTTCGATGTGTATATCAGGCGCAATAATTTGAAAGACTTAAACTTTACGGCACAAGCGCAGATTGACGGCAAAAAAATTGTTGACGGCACATTTAAAGGAATGGCGGCTTTGCCTGCGGAAAAAACGTTGAACTTTAAAGATGCCCCGCTTGATTCCGTTCCCGTGAACAAAGAAGTGCCGCTTACATTCCGCAAAGACGGTGAAGGCACGCTCTTTTATACGGCAAGTATGAAATATGCGATTCCTCCTGAACGGCAGACTGCACGCGATGAAGGCATTTCGATTTTTACGGAAATTGTAGATGTCAAAACGGGGCAGATTGTTCGCGGAGACAAACTCAAATCGGGAAATATTTACCGCGCGCGTGTAGTTGTCTCTACAACGCGGAACAGGACTTTTGTTGCGGTGCGCGCTCCCGTTCCTGCCGGATGTGAAATCATGAACGCGGCTTTCGTAACGACGGGAACTGCCGCTGCCCGCAAAACTTCAAACGAAAGCGATTCCGATTATGATGAATATGACGATGATGACTATTATTGGTACGGAGGACTTTCTTACCGCGGCATTTACGATTCTGAAGTGCAGTATTTCTGGGATTACTTCCCGCGCGGAAACCAAAAAGTCGAATTCCTGTTCCGTGCAGTGCGCAAAGGAACGTATGGAACGCCCTCAAGTACGGCGGAATGTATGTACCAAGATGAGATTTTCGGACGTTCTGCAGGAAAGCAGTGGACGATTGAATGAGCGCTTTGCTCGATAAAATTGCTGTATGTGCGGCAAAAATGCGGCTTTTTTTTGCGCGGCGTGTTTCGCTTCGTAAAAACCGTTTTGTCCGCGCAGCAGCGTTTATTGGTGCCGCCGTACCGGTTTTGTATTGCGCGCTGCGCTTTATCCCCGAACCTGCTTTAAATCGGTTTGTCGAGCGGCAGTACAGCGCACGCTTTTACGATAGAAACGGCATTCTCCTGCACGTCATGCCGCTTGAAGACGGTTTACGGCGCGAGTTCGTGCCGCTTAAAAAAATACCGCCGGAGCTTGCAGATGCATTTATTGCGGCGGAAGATAAAAACTTTTACCGGCACATCGGCGTTGATTTTCTTTCTATTATACGTGCTGCCGAACAGAACCGCAAAGCCCGCCGCATTGTAAGCGGAGCTTCGACAATCACCATGCAGCTTGTCCGCCTGATTTATCCGCGGTCGGCAAAGGCGGATTTCGGTGTAAAGCTGCGTGAAATGCTGTGCGCATTTCGCCTTGAAATCAAACTTTCTAAACGGCGGATTCTTGAACTCTACTTGAACAATGTGCCGTTCGGTTTTCAAACGGAAGGAATTGCAAGCGCGGCGCGCTCTTTTTACGGCATTGAAGCGGATTCTCTTTCTTCGCTGACGGCGGAACAAATGAAAACGCTTGCCATCATTCCGCGCCGTCCTGCCGAGTATGCGCCGCAAAAAACATTTGTCTATCCCAATCTTTGTCCGCATTTTATTCAATACGTCAAAAATGAATACACAAAAATCGGAAAAACGATTCCCTATGAACTCCGTCTTTCGATTGATTCAAAATTGGTCGAGCAAATCGAGCGTGGGATTCAGCAAAAACTCGACGAGTTTAAAGACGCGCGCATTCACAACGGTGCCGCTCTCGTTATAAACAACCGCACCGGAGAAATTATTGCGTGGGCAGGCAACGCTTCGTTCGACGACGATGAACATTCCGGTCAGATTGACGGCGTACTCGTTAAAAATCAGCCGGGCAGTTCAATGAAACCGTTCTTATATGCGCTTGCACTTGAAAACGGTTTCGAACCTTCGGCGGTTTTGCCTGACATTCCGCAGGATTTCGGCAGTGAAGGCGTGTACGTTCCGCAGAATTTCAATAACCGCTTCAACGGACCGGTGAGATTCCGCGTTGCGCTTGCGTCAAGTTTGAACGTCCCGGCAGTCTACCTTTTGAATGAAGTCGGTATCGGAAAATACATGAATTGCCTTTCGCGGCTGGGGTTTGACTCCCTTGAGGGGACACGGGTCCGTACCGGACTTTCTCTTGCGCTCGGGAGCGGCGAAGTTACGCTGTTTGAAATGACGAAGGCGTTTTCCGTGTTTACGCGTGGAGGTTCAGTTCCCAAAAATCTCTCTTTTTTGCCGCAAAAATATGATGCTGCAAAAATCAGCGTGTTTAAGCCGGATACAGCACGCATTATCTGCGACATTTTGAGCGATAAAGACGCTCGTTCGCTCGGCTTCGGGTACGCAAAAGTTTTCGACACGCCGTATCCGTGTATTTTTAAGACGGGGACATCGAATCAATTTCAAAATATCATCGCATTCGGTTCGACTTCGGAATGTACCGCCGGCGTTTGGATGGGAAACTTTGAGGGAGAAACGGTTATCAGAAAGACCGGAAGCAGCATTCCGGCGGAGATTGCGCGTGCGGTATTGGATGTTTTAACGAAAACCTACGGTGCAAAAGAATTCCCCGAACCGGAATTCTATGAAAAGCGGAGAGTTTGCGCACTTTCGGGACTTGCCGCAGATGATTTGTGCCCTGCTTCCGTGCAGGAATTCGTGCGGAAAAACACATTGCAGGAAAAATGCGGCTGGCATCAGATGAGCGGCGGTGGAATCAACGTCGTCTACCCTCCGGAATACGCGCACTGGGCGTCGGGAAAAAATATGCGCGGCACGAGCGCGGCAGGCGGCGCGCTTAAAATAGTTTATCCGAAAAACAATGCGGTTTTCATTTACGATGCTTCTCTTAATGCCGCTTCTCAAATGCTTCCCGTCCATGCAATTGGAGGTTCTGACACGGCAGAATTGCTTGTGGACGGGAAAAGTGTGGGTATGTCGAGTACGCTTCGCTGGCACATTCCTCTTACGCGCGGGTACCACGAACTTACAGTCCTTTCCGACGGAAAAGAAGCGCAGTCAGCGTATACGGTACGGTGAATAATTTTAATTAAACTTGTTCGATAACGAAGCTATCAAAAGACTCTGTTCATATCCCTTGTTTTTTAGATAAAAATATGACATTCTTCGAACGTATTTATGGAAAACATTATTGTATATACGGACGGGGGGTGTTCCGGTAATCCAGGTGCAGGCGGATGGGGAGCCGTAATAATTGCGGATGATTCGGTGCGGCAGTTCAGCGGCGGAGAAAAATACACAACGAACAACCGCATGGAACTTTCGGCGGCAATTTACGCTTTGTCATTCATATCGGAAGATCCGAATTTAAAAAACGGAAAAATAATCGTAAATATCGACAGTCAATATGTGAAAAACGGTATAACGACATGGATTAAATCATGGAAAATAAAAGGCTGGCTTACGGCGGATAAAAAGCCGGTGAAGAATCAAGATTTATGGCAGCAGCTTGATAAACTGAATTCGGAACTTGATGTAGACTGGAATTGGGTAAAAGGCCACGCCGGCATAGAATACAATGAAATATGCGACGGACTTTGCCGCATGGAAATGGCAAAATTCAAATAAACACAGTTCATGGCAGACGTTCACATCGGTTTTAAAACAGGTGGACGTGTAATTTTTTTCATACTGTTCCACACTTCTTAAAATTATTGTATACTTCGAGCGAATTGTTTAGATTCTAATAATGGGAGTTTGACTTTATGATTCAACTTATCCTTATAATCGCTTCGGTTGTTTTTATAGTTGCGATTTCCGTAATATTGATTAAATATTTCGCTATGCCGCAGCGCGTTGACACTGTAAGGAAGCTTATTAAACAAGGAAAAAATCAGGCGGCGGCAAAACTTGCCAAACAGATTATTGCAAAGAATCCCAAAGATTATCCGGCCCATTACTATCTTGGAAAAGCATATCTTGCAGATAATAGAAGTGAACTTGCGCTTATGGAATTTAAAATGATAAACGAAAATGCGCTGTTCGGACCGTCTTTGCCGGAAGTTCCGTTTCGGCAGGAATTTGCCGCACTTCAAATGAAATTCAATCATAATGAAGAAGCTTTAAAAGAATATTTGATTCTTACAAAACTTGATTCGATGAATGCAACCAATTTCTTGAATGCCGGAAAAATTTATGAGCAAATGAATAGAAAAGATCTTGCGCTTGGATTTTACCAGAGATGTATAAAACTTGAACCGAAGAATGCACAGGCGCACGGTTCGCTGGGGTATATACTTTTTCTTGCAAAGCAATATGTGGATGCCAAGCGTGAACTTGATCTTGCTATAAGGCTCAGTCCTGAAACTTACGCCAATTATTATTATCTTGGGAAACTCCTTAAAGAAGCCAAAGATCTTGGAGCCGCGGTAAAAGCATTCGATAAAGCCCAGCGGGACAGCGAATTCAAACAAAAAGCACTTATCGAACGTGCGACTTGCTATATCATCGCTAACCGCTACGATAATGCGCAGATTGATTTACAGCGTGCAATCGAACTTGATAAAGATGAATCAAAAAGCGATACTCTTTATGCGCGTTATTTTCTTGCCTCTTGCTATGAAAAAAGCAGAAAAATTGAAAAAGCCATCGAACAATGGGAGAAGATTTATAAACGCAACCGTTCATTCCGTGATGTTGCAGCAAAGCTTCAGGAATACAAAGATTTGCAGGCCAATGATAATTTAAAGGACTATCTTACCTGCTCAGACACGGAATTTACGGAGCTTTGCAAAAATATTGCGCTGAAAGCACTGGGACTTGCCGCGCAGCAGATCGAATCGAAGAAAAACGGCTGCCAAATGATTGCCTCCGAAGCAAGGGAAGGCGATTGGCGTAATATGCGTAAACAGATGATAATGCTGCGCTTTTTCAGGGATCCGGAACCGGTAGAAGATACGGATGTGCGGGAAGTTCTTGATAAATCGAAGGATGCAAACTGCACGAAGGCGTACATAATGACCAGCTCGGAATTTGCTCGTGCAGCCGTACAGTTTGCGGAAAACAGACCTGTAGAACTTGTTACCAAAACAAAACTTGAAGAATTTCTTGCAAAAGCGAATTCATAATTAAAGGTCTGCCATGAAGATTCTCTGTGTTTCAGATCAAATTGATCCTTTAATCTATAATCAAAATGCAAAAAAGAATTTTCCGGATATAGATTTGATTTTATGCGCGGGCGATCTTCCTATGGATTATGTAGATTTTGTAGAAGCAATCTTCAATAAACCTACATATTTTGTATTCGGCAACCATGATTTAAGCGAATTCAAATATTATCATGGGACCGGAATAGGTGCAGCATCTGCAAATTCCACTTATGCGGAACAAAGAAAACTCTATGGAAACGGCAGCGTCAATCTTGATGAACATGGGCACGGCGCGATTTATGCAGGATTTAAAACTATTGTGAGTCGAAAATTCAATTTTATCGATAAAAATAACGGCAAAAAAACTCCTCTCATCATAACGGGAATATCCGGCTCACGACGGTATAATAACGGATTATGCCAATACACCGACGCTCAAATGATGCGAAAACTTCTATGGCTTGTTCCAAAACTTCTATTGAATAAAATCCGTTACGGCAGATTCACCGATATATTTCTTACGCACGCTTCTCCGCGCCACATACATGATCACGAAGATCCTTGTCATATAGGATTTAAAAGTTTTAATTGGTTTTTAAAAAAATTCAAACCGTCGTATATGGTTCACGGGCACATTCACCTTTACGACCAGCGAGAAGAGCGTTCCGGAAAATATTTCGATACGCAGATAGTCAATGCTTATGCGCATTGCATAATAGAGTTTCCGATTCCTGAAAATGGTACGGAAAGATAAAATAGATTTGCGGATTATGTCATAGCATTTTCTGCAATTTCAATAAATTATACAAACAGGAACTGTAATGCTGCAAGAAACAGAAAACGATTTTTT
>CAUUGI010000055.1:0-12580 GCA_963544675.1 uncultured Treponema sp. | reverse complement strand
TTGCTGCCGGCATCCCAAACCGGTTCTATCTCATGTATGACTTTCATAAGTCTTTCGCGTCTTGAAAGTTTTCCACATATACTTGCAAACGGACAATGTCTCCGCTTTTTTTCACTTTGACATAAAAATCGTATACATTTAAACTTCTCAACTTTGAAAACTCGTCGGGATCCGGTTGATTTTGAGTTCCATACGTATTTGAATGTAAATTACTTTCATTCATTGAATCAAGAATTTTTGAAAACAGAATTTTATTATCTTTCACTGATTTATTGATTTTTTTAATCGCATTCGGTTTTACATCAAATAATGTTGCCATCCATGCAAGCTCTTTATCATTTGAATCCAACGCTTGAACCATCGAAGTACATTTTATTTCCGTAAAACTGAATTCCATTTCATTTGCCGATGAAATTGTTATATCTTGACCGGGAATTATACCGGGCATCACATTTGTAGATACGGCAGTTACACCTAAACCTTTTTTAACATTTCCTAAAAAATACATGCCGACATCATCATTTGTTTCAGTTATGAGCTTTTCAGGCTCATATTCATTGGCAAACAGATAATTTAACCCGAAAATACAAGCAATCAATAATAAAATTCTTTTCATATTTTTATTCCAATCCCTTATACGACAACTCATTTATCAACTGTATGCAAGAAGCGCACAAATGCAACAGTTTCCAAAGTTGATACTTTTTCAACTGTTGCATTTTAAGGAAGTTTTATCCTATCAGCATTCCCGCGTATTCTTTCAGTGCGCCGTCCATGCTGCCGCTTAAAACCGATTTTGCAAGTTTTTTGCCGAGCTGTACGCCTTCTTGGTCAAAGCTGTTGATATTCCACACAAAGCCTTGGAACATAACTTTGTTTTCAAAGTGAGAAAGCAGTGCGCCTAAAGTTTTGGGAGTTAGTTTGTCGCCGTAAATAAGACTTGACGGGCGGCCTCCGGCAAAACTTTTGTTTGAATCCGAATCGGATTTGCCGCAGGCGAACGCGACAATCTGCGCCGCAACGTTTGCGGAAAGTTTTGTCTGGCTCGTAGAATCTTCTATTACGATGTCTTTTCCGCTTTGATTTTCGCGGAATGCAATAAACTGCAGCGGAATAATATCCGTCCCCTGATGTAAAAGCTGATAAAAAGAATGTTGACCGTTTGTACCCGGCTCTCCGAAAATCACAGGACCCGTCGCATAATCGATTTTACCGCCTTCACGGTTTACGCTTTTGCCGTTCGACTCCATATCGAGTTGCTGCAAATGCGCCGGAAAGCGGCTCAACGCCTGCGAGTACGGAAGAATCGCCGTAGCGGGGTACTCTTGAACATTGCGCTCGTAGATACCGATAAGCGCGTCCAAAAGTGCAGGATTTTTCCGAATATCTTTGTTAAGCGCAGTTTTATCCGCTGCCGCCGCTCCGTCAAGGAAATCCGCAAAAACTTTTGCACCGAACGCAAGGCTTAAAACCGCGCCGCCCACGCCGGAAGTTGACGAATACCGTCCGCCGATATAATCATCCATATAAAAGGCTTCAAGATAGTCGGAATTATGCGCAAGCGGACTTGTTTCGCTGGTAACCGCAATCATGCGCTTTGCAGGATCCAGTCCCGCCTTTTTGATAAAATCTTTTACAAATGATTCGTTAGTCAGCGTTTCAAGCGTTGTACCGGACTTGGAAACAAGAATAAAAATCGTCCGCGCAATATCAAGAGACGCGATAACGCCCGCACCATCGTCCGGGTCAACATTGGAAATAAAATGCGCTTCCATTTTGAATGTACCGTTTGCCTTCGCCCAATTTTCCAGCGCAAGATACATCGCGCGCGGCCCCAAGTCGGAACCGCCTATTCCAATCTGGCAGACTGACGTAAAAGTTTCGCCCTTTTCATTTACGATTTTTCCGTCATGAATTTTTTGTGCAAAATCCGCAATCCGCTTTTGTTCGTTCAAATAAAAATCACGCTTATTTACACCGTCCGCCTGCACGTCTTTTCCAAGTTGACCGCGCAGCAAATGGTGAAGGACTTTGCGTTTTTCACCGGTGTTTACAACTTCTCCGTTGTAAAGCGCCTCAAATTTTTCCAAAAGTTCCGCTTCCGCGCTCAATTCGGAAAGAGCAGTCAAAATCTGCTCGTTTACCTGCTTTGCGCCGTAATTGAATGTCAAGCCCTCTGCCATCGGAACAGAATATTCGCGGATACGTTTTGACGCACTCGCGCCCGAAAGTTCCGCCGCGACAGAAACCATTCCTTTAAGCGAAAGAAGCTTTTTCCATGCCGAAAGACTGTCCACATTTGACCACGTTATCATAAGTCCCCCATAATTTATTGATGTATTTGGCACATGATATTAAATCCGTATAAAATATACAACTTGAATGCTGTCTATAATTCTCAAAAGTCTGCATTCGACCTATTTATTTTTCCTGCCTTTTGAAAATCGTAATTCGGCTATTGCAATTGCTGAAAAAATCAAAATGCAGCCTAAGACAAGATTTACCGAAACGTTCTCACGTCTTCCGTTTATAGGAATCAATATGCTGAAAAGCATTCCGAATACGGATTCTAAAGAAAGAAGAAGAGATGCAATCGGAGAAGGTACATATTTGAGGCAGATGTTCTGCAAAAGGAATGCAAGCATCGTGCTGAGTAGCCTAAATATAAAAGAGAAAAAAATACACGCGTATTTGTAAATGCGGAAAGAGGGAACGGTTCAATTTTAGGTAAAAAGGCATTTTGTGTTCCGTCGTAAAACGGAGCTGCAATCCAAGAAAATATTGCCGCGAAAATGAATGCAAGAATTGTCAAAATAATCGGATCGTTTGCATGAGTGCTTTTTACTGCATTTTTGTCCTGTTGACGGCAATATTTTTCCTGAAAAACAATCTGAAATGCGTAAAAAATTCCCGATATAAGCGTAAGTAAATCACCAAGTCCGATATAAAAAAGTTTTCCCGCTTCATTTCCCAGTGATAAAAATCCTATCCCAACCAGTTCAATTACGGCGGCAATAAAAATCCTAAAATGCGGGCGTTCGCGGTATAAAGCCCATGCAAAAAACGGTACAAGGATAACATAAGTCGTTGTAAGAAATGCATTTTTTCCGGCAGTAGTAAAATTGCAGCCTATTGTTTGAAACGCATATGCAATAAACATAAACGCACCCAATACAAGCCCGCGAAAAAGATATTGACGATTTATTAAGCGAAGTTTTTTTATAAAAATGAGAGAAAGCGCGAATGCCGCCATTGTAAAACGAAACGCCATCATATAGACGGCGCTTACATAGTCAAGACTGTCTTTTACAATGACGAACGCAAATCCCCAGATGCAGGCTGCAAGAAGACAACCCGCACCTCCAAAAAGAGATGCGGAATTTTTCGTCATAGTTATTTTTCTACCGGACGGGCAAGTTTTTTAAGATGCCAGATGTCTTTTACGTAATCTTCGATTGTGCGGTCGGAAGAGAATTTTCCGCTGTTTGCAATATTCTTGATGCACATTTTCGCCCACTTCATTTTATCGCGGTAAAGCGCATCAATTTGCTCCTGCGCTTTGCAATATGCATCAAAGTCGGCAAGAACATAGAATACATCGGCTCTCTGACCTTCAACACCGTACACGAGAGAATCGTGAAGCTCTTTGAAAAGCTGATGAGTAGGATCGTAAGTTCCGTCCACAAGCTGTTCAACAACTTTTGCAAGCGCAGGATTGCGGTCAAGATATTCCTGTGCATTGTAAGAGTGATTCTGCTCAATGTTGATAATTTCATCTGCAGTAAGTCCGAATATTACAGTGTTTTCTTTGCCCGCTTCTTCAACGATTTCGATATTGGCTCCGTCCATAGTGCCGAGAGTAAGCGCACCGTTTACCATAAACTTCATATTGGAAGTTCCGGACGCTTCAAGTCCCGCCGTAGAAATCTGTTCGGAAACATCGGCAGCAGGGAAAATACGTTCAGCAACGCTTACACGGTAATTTTCCACAAAAACAACGCGGATTTTACCTCTTACGCGGCGGTCGTTATTTACTCTGTCGGCAACCGTGTTGATAAGCTTGATAACCGACTTTGCACGGCGGTAACCGGATGCGGACTTCGCCCCGAAGATAAAGGTGCGTGGAACAGGATTGTAGGACGAATCTTCAAGAAGTCTGTTATAAACATGCATTACATGAAGAATATTCATAAGCTGACGCTTATATTCATGAAGTCTCTTAACTTGAACATCAAAAATGCTTTCAGGATCAAGGAATTCATTCTGCGCGTGCTTAAGATACTCGGCAAGTTTTTGTTTATTGCTCTTTTTGATTTCAATAAACTCTTTAAGACTTTTTTCATCATCTGCAAATTTTTCAAGGTCTTTGAGTTTGGACAAATCTTTTTCCCAACCGTGCCCTATTCTTGCGGTGATAAAGTCGGAAAGCGCAGGGTTCGCACACAAAAGCCAGCGACGCTGCGTAATTCCGTTCGTCTTATTATTGAATTTATCAGGATAAAGTTCGAACCAGTCCTTCAATTCTTTTGTTTTAAGCAGTTTTGTATGAAGCTCCGCAACACCGTTTACGCTGAAGCACGCATGAATTGCAAGCCATGCCATATAAATCTTACCGTTGTTGATTATAGACATTCTTCCGTGCTTGTCGTAATCGTTCGGATAAGTCTGACGCAAATCAATCAAAAAGCGGCGGTTAATTTCTTCTACAATCTGATAAACGCGAGGCAAAAGTCCTTGGAATATGTCGATCGGCCATTTTTCAAGTGCTTCCGCCATAATAGTGTGATTTGTATACGCGAAAGTTTTTGTTACAACTTTCCACGCTTCTTCCCATCCGATATTGTAATCGTCCATAAGAATGCGCATAAGCTCAGGAATTGCAACAACGGGATGCGTATCGTTGAGCTGTATTACGTGAAGCTCCGGAAACTTTGCAAAATCCGTTCCGTAATCGGCAACATAATGGCGAACCAAATCCTGAAGACTTGCAGACGAAAAGAAATACTGCTGTTTTAGGCGCAGAGCCTTTCCGCTCGGACCTGAATCGTTGGGATAAAGGACACGGCTTATATTTTCCGCGCTGTTCTGACGCTCTACGGCACGGTTATATTCCATATTATTGAAAAGCTGCAAATCAAAGCCGTCCGGAGAAGATGCCTGCCATAAACGAAGAGTATTGACCGTGCCGGTATCGTAACCGACTATAGGCATATCGTAAGGAGTTGCGGTAATTTCTTCCGCATTTTCGATATAAAAGCGCGGGCGTCCGTCCGGAGTTTTTCCGTAGGCAATCGTACCGCCGAATTTTACGGTTACGGCAAGGTCGCTGCGTTTCATTTCCCACGGATCGCGGTGAGCAAGCCAGTTATCGGGATATTCAACTTGATAGCCGTTTTCAATGCGCTGCTCGAACATTCCGTATTGATAGCGGATTCCGTAACCGTGTCCCGGATAATCCAGAGTTGCAAGACTGTCCATAAAGCAGGCGGCAAGACGTCCCAGTCCTCCGTTGCCAAGTCCCGCGTCCGGTTCTTCATCTTCTATCATGTCGTAATCAATATTCATTTCTTTGAGAACATCTTTTACCTGCGAAGCGATTTCCGCGTTGATAAGATTATTGCTTAAAGCGCGTCCCATAAGAAATTCGGCAGACAAATAATAAAGCTGCTTTACGGATTTCTTTTCATATTCATGGCGCGTCTTAATCCAGTTCTCCATAATAAGCTCCATCGCTGAAGCGGAAACTGCATCAAAAAGATCGTGTTTGCTAGCCTGAGAAATATCTTTTCCGTACTGCCGTCTTAGACGTGCGGAAAGATTTTCTTTAAATTTTTCGGCGTCAAACTTCATTTAATACCTCCAAGGTAGATTTAAAAGTACACTACAAAACATTTTAATATTTTTCAACCGCAATATGAGTTTTATAAAACGGTGTGAAATCATTTTTAAGACGCATATCTTAGGCTTTTCCCATTAGAATTAGAAAACCGTGAGCAGGAAGAACATAACGTTTTTGTTCCGAAAGCAGTTCTTCCGCGCCGGTAACACAGATTGAATCAAGTCCTTTGATTGAAGTATCCGCTACTCTGTGCCATTTTTTTCCTTTTGAAAGAGACGGAATCGTAACCGTAATGTCGTATATGTCAGTGTTCGCGGCAATATAAAAATCATTGTCGCATGAACCGTCGGCACATAAAACGGATTCTCCGTTCAGCTTGAATGCAAGAAAGCGTTTTAAAGTATTCCAATCGGGAACTCTGCCGCTTAGGTCGAACCATTCGATTTCCGGATTATGTTCCGAAAAAAACTTGCTGCGCGTAAATACCGGATGATTTTTCCGAAGTGCAATAATCTGCTTTGTAAAATGCAGAATTTCCGCATTTTTTTCCGCAAAATCCCAGTTCAGCCATGCAAGTTCATTGTCTTGGCAATACACGTTGTTATTTCCGTTTTGAGTCCGCCTAAATTCATCTCCGGCAGTCATCATGGGAACGCCTTGAGAAATCATAAGGCAAAGCATGAAATTTTTTATCGATTGTATACGAAGCTGTTCGATTTTGGGATTATTTGCGGCTCCTTCAAAACCGTGATTGTAGCTGTTATTATTATCCGAACCGTCGCGCCCGTTTTCTCCGTTTTCATCATTGTGCTTTGTATTGTAGCTTACAAGGTCGTTAAGCGTAAAACCGTCATGCGATGTTATAAAATTTACGGACGCGGTAGGAAGTCTTCCGCTGTGATTGTATAAATCGGAACTTCCTGCAATGCGCGTTGCAGCCGCAGTTGCGACACCTTCATCACCGCGCACAAAACGGCGTATATCGTTTCGGAAACGATCGTTCCATTCGCTCCATCTTCCGCCCGGAAAATTTCCGACATGGTAGCCGCCGCCTGCATCCCACGCTTCTGCAATTATTTTTGTGTCCGCGAGGACGGGATCTTCTGCAATCGCATTTGTAAGAAACGGAAAACCTTGTATATTGCCGTGCCTGTCGCGTGTAAGTTCCGAAGCAAGGTCAAATCGGAATCCGTCAACGTGCATTTCCGTTACCCAATAATGCAGACAATCAAGAATAAAGCGTGTTACAACCGGATGCGAAGCATTTATTGAATTTCCGCAGCCGGCATAATTCATATAATATTGTTTTTCATGGAACGGCAGAATGTAATACACGGAATTTTCGAATCCCTTGAATGAAAACGTATAGCCGTGCTCGTTGCCTTCTGCAGTGTGATTGAATACTACGTCGAGAATTACTTCCAGTCCGGCTTTGTGCATTTCGCGAACGAACTCTTTGAATTCGCGCACAGCACCGCCCGGACTTGAATCTGAAGCGAAAGAAGTTTTAGGAGCAAAAAAAGCTACAGTACTGTAGCCCCAATAATTCGTAAGTTTCTCACCGGTTTTGGGATTTATATTTCCGTTTTCATCATCGTCAAACTCAAACATCGGAAGCAATTCTACTGACGTAATGCCGAGTTCTTTTAAATACGGAATTTTTTCTATAAATCCCTTGTATGTTCCGGGTGCGGCAACTTTAGATGACGGAGATGCTGTAAAACCTTTTAAATGAGTTTCATAAATTACGGTTTTATCAAGCGGATAATTGAGCGGACGGTCATCGCCCCAGTCAAAATCATTGTCGTCAACAACTACGCACTTCGGGAAATCGGATAAATCGGACAGTTTTCCGTTTTCGATGCCGGCAAGTCCGCGAGCCATCTGCAAATTATATGAACGAAAAATCGAACCTTTCGTAAGAGCTTTTGCATACGGATCTAAAAGATATTTATTGAAATTAAAACGATTTCCGTGTGTGGGGTTATATTCACCGTCAACACGATAGAGATAAAGAGAACCGGGCTTTAAATCTTTTATAAAAATATGCCATACACTGCCCGTCCTGTTTTTTACAGAATCAAGTTCAATAGAAACGGAAGGCTGTTTATCATCCTCCGCTTCAAACAAATCTAAAAACACTCGCTCCGCGTTCTTACTGTAGACGGCAAAATTGACTCCGCCTGCAAGAGGAAGTGCACCGAGAATATCCGGCTTTCCTTTAAGAATCTGCAAAGATTTCATGCGCGGATATTAGCATAAACTGAATACAGTTTCTATATAACAAAGTGTAATTTCTCGGAAAACGACATACCGAGACGCAGAGCAGCTGCCGGCGAAAAACAATTATATCTTTGTAAATCCGTTTTCCTGCCGGCAGCTCTCTTTTGTATAAAATCACACCTTCATTCTGTGGGCGCGAACATCAAATAATACTGCAAGTACAAGTACGACTCCGCGTACAACATATTGATAAGACTGCCCTACTCCCATAAGGTTCATGCCGTTTTGGAGAGCGGTAAGAACAAGAGCACCGATTATCGTTCCCGTTACTTTACCTACACCGCCGCTTGCGGAAACGCCTCCGATATAACTTGAAGCGATTGCGTCCAATTCAAAAGCATTACCTGCCGCAGGAGAAGCCGATTGCAGACGAGCGGTAAACAAAATTCCTGCAAGCCCCGTAAGCGCACCCATCGAACAGAATACGAAAAGCGTAATTTTTTGGACGCTTATTCCGCTTAATTCAGCTGCTTCAGGATTACCTCCGACGGCGTAAATGTGCCTGCCCAACACAGTGTTATTCAGCATAAAATGATAGATAGCAAGAACACACATAACGATTATTACCGTCCATGAAAGTCCGTGAAATCTTGAAAGCTCTATGCCGAAGAATAAAATCAGTGCTGAAAAGAAAACCAGTTTTCCTATAAACATATCGCGGGGAAGATCGGAAAGATTGTATTCACGGCGTTTTTTGCGCTCACGAATTGAAGTAATAATCATCAATATTACCAAAGCTACGGCAAACAATAACGTAATTACATGAAAATGCTCTTTGTAGCTTAAAAAGCCTAACGCGTCTTCGGATTTTCCGATATTCAAAGTCGGACCTCCGATAAAACCGTTTCCAAGTGCATTGAATACTTTATTCTGGACTATTACGGTTCCCGTTCCTTCAGTTATACGTAAAAGCGCGCCGCGGAAAATAAACATACCTGCAAGGGTAACAACGAATGCCGGAATTGTAAATTTTGAAACCAAAATACCTTGATACAGTCCGATTAAAAGCCCCACAACCATTGCAACAAGAATGACCACAATTACGGGGATTCCCGGAAATGTACGCATTAAAAGAGCGGCAAGCGCGCCTATAAAACCGCAGGCATAACCGACAGAAAGATCAATCTGCCGAATAATCAATACCAAAGTCATTCCGATTGCAAGAACCGCAACATATCCTGTCTGGTCGAACAAATTGCTTAAATTGCGCGGAGTCATAAAAGTTCCGCCTGTTGCAATCGTAAAAAATGAAAATACAACCATAAGTGCTATAAACATTCCGTAGTTACGCACATTTTTTTTAAGTATTTTAATATTCATTGTATTACTCCTGAATAATTAGAATTAAAAACATAGATTGCAGCGTTAATTTTCCGTTGCAAACCTCATTATATTTTCCTGAGTGGCATCTTTTCCGCCGAGTTCACCGGCAATTCCGCCGCCGGAAACAACATAAATTCTATCGCTCATGCCTAAAACTTCCGGCAATTCCGAAGAAATCATTATTATGCTCATTCCCTGCTCAACAAGTTTGTTCATAAGCGTATATATTTCGAACTTTGCGCCGACATCTATTCCGCGTGTAGGCTCGTCAAGAATCAGCACATCCGGTTTAGACATAAGCCACTTTGCAAGCGAAACTTTCTGCTGATTTCCGCCGGAAAGAGTTTTTACTTCCGTATCTATTGAAGAAGCCTTTATCGTAAGTTCTTTACGATATTTTTCGCTTACGGTAATTTCTTTATTCCTGTCGATAACAAAATTACTTACAAGCTGCTTTAACGACGCAATCGTAATATTCTGTTTTACATCCTGTTCAAGAATAAGTCCGTCGCGCTTTCTGTCTTCTGAAACATACGCAACTTTATTTTCGATAGCTTCTTTAGGTGTTTTAAAATGCACCTGCTTTCCATGTACAAAAAGCTGTCCGTCGACTTTATATTTTCGCGG
The DNA here is from genome assembly GCA_963544675.1 of uncultured Treponema sp. Taxonomy (GTDB): domain Bacteria; phylum Spirochaetota; class Spirochaetia; order Treponematales; family Treponemataceae; genus Treponema_D. The sequence goes on along the minus strand of CAUUGI010000055.1, from coordinate 2,508 downwards.
ATTACCGAAAACGCTAAGCGCAAATTCCGTGCGGCCTGCCCCCATAAGCCCCGCAATACCGAGAATCTCACCGCGCTTTACGTACATATTTATATTTTTCAAAAGTTGACGCGACACAGCATAGTCGTAAACGCCCCAGTTTTTGACTTCAAGAGTCTTTTCCCCTATGTTGATATTTTTGCGTTTAGGATAGATGTTTGCAATTTCACGTCCAACCATATTTTTTATGATTACATCTTCACTCAGCTCTTCGCGCGAAAGAGTTGAAATCGTACGTCCGTCCCGCAAAACCGTAATATGATCCGCAATCTGCACAACTTCTTTAAGTTTATGAGAAATCATAATGCTTGTTACGCCGTGCTTTTTAAGTTCAACAATCAAATCCAAAAGATTTGCGCTGTCGTCCTCATTAAGAGATGATGTAGGTTCATCCAAAATAAGAATGCGTATATTTTTGCTCAAAGCCTTTGCAATTTCGACAAGCTGCTGCTTGCCTGTTCCCAAATCCTTTACGCACATTCCCGGATCGCAGTCAAGCCGGACTTTTTTAAGCTGATTTTTTGCATGGAGAATCGTTTCATTCCAGTCGATTATTCCGTACTTATTTTTGATTTCATGTCCCATATAAATATTTTCATATACGGACAATTCGGGAATCAAAGCCAGTTCCTGATAAATAATTGCAAGTCCGGAATTTTCGCTGTCTTTGATTGTCTTGTAATGCTGCTCCTTTCCGTCAATAAGAATCTTTCCGGTATAAGAGCCGTAAGGATGAACGCCGGACAAAACCTTCATCAATGTTGATTTTCCGGCACCGTTTTCACCGACCAAAAAGTGAATTTCTCCCTCTTCAACTTTAAATGTTACATCATCAAGTGCCCTTACTCCGGGAAATTCTTTTGTGATGTGCGACATTTCAAGAATTATTTTCTTCATGCTGTTCACCTTATTGCAAGAAAATAAACAGGGCTGCCCCAAGTTTTGGTTTAAGACAGCCCAAACGACACTGACGGATTACTTAGAATTTAAGAGTTCCGGGTTCAATATAACCTGAAGATTCAAGCTCTTTTACATTATCTTTTGTAATAACCGTAACATTGGTCTGTTTTGCAAGAACCTGCTTTTTGCCGTTATCGTAAGTTGAAGTGGTAACAGGCTTTTTGCCTTCGATTATGTCTGTCGCCATATCGATTGCATCGGCAGCAAGAGTCATCGTGTTTTTCCAAACCGTCATAGACTGTTTTCCGTCAATGATGTATTGAGCGGAAGCGATTTCCGCATCCTGTCCGGTAATTACATAAGACTTTACATCCGGATCTTTTGAAAATTCATCTGCAATGCTTCTTGCGGTTCCGTCATTAGGCGCAAGAACATATACATCGCCTTTCTGAGACACTTTTGCAGCTGTAAGATTGTCAGCAGCTTTGCTTTTTGCAACATTGAAATCCCAGTTTGTTGTAACTTGATTAAGAATTGCAGAAAGTTCCGCACGTGAAAGATTTGCTTTATTCTGATAAGAAACCGCTTTGTCGGAGTTTTCAATCACAAAAGTTCCGTCTGCAATTTTCGGCTGAAGAACAGACCATGCGCCCTCAAAGAAGATAAAGGAATTGTTATCGGATGCGGCACCGGTGTAAAGATAAAGCGGTGCGCCTTTTTTTCCCTGCGGAAGTCTGTCAATAAGATACTGACCTTGTGCGGCACCTACAGAAAAGCTGTCGAACGTTACATAATAATCAACAGCATCGGTATCCGTAATAAGGCGGTCGTAACAAATTACAGTTACGCCGGCAGATTTCGCAGCTTCAACAGCAGCCGCTGCGGAAGTTCCGTCATGTGCGCATATCACAAGAACTTTTATGCCTTTGTTGAGCAAGGCTTCAACATTCTGTTTTTCCTTATTTGAATCACCTTGACTGAAAAGTACCTGCATTCCGATGTTTTTAAGTGAAAGCAGCTTTGTAAACTGCTTTTCATCCTGAATCCATCTCGGTTCATCTTTAGTTGGAAGAACAATGCCGACTGTTACCTTATTGCTGTTTCCGCAGCTTGTAAAAAAGCCTGAAGCAATAATTCCAAGCGCAAAAACGCCTGCCATAATTTTCGCTAATCGTTTCATTAGTAGCTCCTTATTATGATAATAAAAATGTAAACGCAATTATTTGCATCCAGGATTAGTATAAGGTGCCACCAAAATAAAAAAGAAAGAATATTCTGTATAAAATTAATAAATGAAGTATTTTTTTAAGTTTTTTGCGCGTTAAATCACAAAAGATTAGCAATAAATTAAGGCTAATAAAATGCTGTTCACTTCCGTTAAGCTGCACAAAAATCTCGACTGCGGCTAAGCGTGCGAGTTTGCATTGCAAACTCGGTAGTGAGCGTGGCGAACGAAGTTCTCGTCGAAAGCACAGCTTTATTTAACTGCTATTTCCAAAACTCGACATTTAGGCTATATACTTTGTGCAATGGAAGTTTTTGATGAAAGATTGCCCGAAAAAGGTGAAA
>CAUUGI010000054.1:0-12600 GCA_963544675.1 uncultured Treponema sp. | reverse complement strand
AGATGCCTGTATCTATCGTTTGCAGATACCTGTATCTAGTGTTTATAGATGCCCGCATCTACCTTTTATAGATGCCTGTATCTAGTGTTTATAGATGCCCGCATCTACCTTTTATAGATGCCCGTATCTACCGTTTGCAGATGCCCGTATCTAGTGTTTATAGATGCCCGTATCTACCTTTTACAGATACGGGCATCCGAACAGTTTATCCTGCCGAAAGCGAGATAGCCGCTACACCCGGAGCGACACCCACTGATGCTTTTTCATCAAGTTTTCCGGAAAGGAAAACTTGAAGCGGACAGTAAACCGAATTGTATCTGTAAAACTGAATTGACCTGTCCGCACCGTTCGAAGCGAGGCATTTCCTCCGAACGTATGATTTTCGCTGCGTGTCGGCTGTTCGCTTTTCTTTATATTTTTGCCGCCATACGAGCCGCAAAAAAAACGGAGCCTCCATTTTTAGGAAAGCTCCGCTGTGTTTTAGTGCGTATACACTTAGTTTTGCAGGTCTATTAAGAATGTTCTTGAAAGACGCACATGGCTTTGGTTAAGTGCGGATACTTTTAATGTAAACGTTTGCGTAGGAGGCGGTATGAAAAAATATGACATAAGCGGAATGAGCTGTGCGGCGTGCAGTGCACGTGTTGAAAGCGCGGTAAAAAAACTTGACGGTGTAACGAGCTGCTCGGTCAATCTTTTGACTAACTCTATGGGCGTTGAAGGCGACGTAAGCCCCGAAGCGATATTGAAAGCGGTCGAAAATGCGGGATACGGAGCAAAAGAAAGCGGAGGCGCCGGCGGAAATGCACGCGCTCAAGAAGATTTAAATTCGTCTCTTGAAAACAAAGAAATTGCGGTTTTGACCAAACGGCTTGTAACGTCGCTCGGATTTCTCGCGGTTTTGATGTACGTTTCTATGGGACACATGGTGTTCGCCTTTCCGCTGCCGCCGTTTTTATGCGGAAATCACCTTGCGCAGGGGCTTTTGCAGCTTTTACTTGCCGCTTCCGTCATGATAATCAATCAAAAGTTTTTTATATCCGGATTCAAAAGTCTTTTTCATCGTGCACCAAATATGGACTCTCTCGTTGCACTCGGCTCCGGAGCGTCGTTTATATGGAGCGTCATCGTCCTGTTTTTGATGACGGGAGATTCCGCAGCCCTTTCCGACATGAGCGATTTTTATTTTGAGTCTGCGGCGATGATTGTAACGCTCATCACGGTCGGAAAACTGCTTGAAGCAAAGGCGAAGGGCAAAACGACGACTGCGCTCAAAAGTCTTATCCGGCTTGCGCCCAAGACCGCCTGTGTCGAACGGGACGGTGCGGAACTCGTCATTCCTATAGAAGAATTGAGCGCGGGCGACGTTTTTGTTGTGCGGCCGGGAGAAAGCATTGCGGCGGACGGAATCGTTATTGAAGGTTCAACTGCCGTTGACGAGTCGTCCCTAACAGGCGAAAGTCTTCCCGTCGATAAAAATGCCGGAAGCGCGGTAAATGCCGCAACGATAAATTTGAGCGGTTTTATCAAATGCCGCGCCGTCCGCGTGGGCAAAGATACTTCGCTTTCAAAAATCATTGAATTGGTCAGCGATTCCGCCGCTACGAAAGCACCCGTTGCAAAAATTGCGGACAAGGTAAGCGGCGTTTTTGTTCCCATAGTGATTTTGATTGCGGCTGCGGCGGCTGCGGCGTGGCTTTTGGCAGGGGCAAGCGTTTCATTTGCCCTTGCGCGAGGCATTTCCGTGCTGGTTATCAGCTGTCCGTGCGCGCTCGGACTTGCAACTCCCGTCGCGATTATGGTCGCAGGAGGCGTCGGCGCAAAAAACGGGATTTTATTTAAGACATCGGAGGCGATTGAAACTGCCGGCAGGGTGAATATCGTCGCGCTGGACAAAACCGGCACAATCACGAGCGGAAATCCTGCCGTAACCGATATAATTGCCGCGCCCGGCGTTTCGGAGACGGAGCTTTTGCAGTCGGCGTATGCGCTTGAAGTAAAAAGCGAACACCCGCTTGCAAAAGCCGTCGTAAAAAAAGCGCAAAGCGAAGGACTGACGGCTCAGGCTGTACAGGATTTTAAAGCGCACGCGGGTTCTGGCGTTACGGCTATTCTGGACGGGACGGAACTTTCCGGAGGAAGTCTGCGTTTTATTGCGGAAAAAGCGCGCATACCGGATGAAATGCGGAATGCGGCGGAGAACTTGTCAGCCGAAGGAAAAACGCCGCTTTTGTTTTTGCGCGGGACATCTCCGCTCGGCATTATTGCCGTTGCAGACACAATAAAAGATGACAGCAAGGCGGCAGTCAAACGGCTTAAAAGCATGGGAATAAAAGTTGTTATGCTTACAGGGGACAATAAGCGCACCGCCTACGCAGTCGGAAAAACAGTCGGCGTTGATGAAGTAATTGCCGAACTTATGCCGGACGGAAAAGCGGACGCAGTTAAACGGCTAAAACGCTTCGGAAAAGTTGCAATGGTCGGGGACGGTATAAACGATGCTCCGGCACTGACCGCCGCCGATGCGGGAATTGCAATCGGCACGGGGACGGATATTGCTGTTGACGCGGGCGGAATCATTTTGATGAACAGCCGATTAAGCGATGTTCCTTCCGCGATAAGTTTAAGCCGTTTTGCGCTCCGCAATATCTATGAAAATCTGTTTTGGGCGTTCTTTTACAACGTAATCGGCATTCCGCTTGCGGCAGGCGCGTATATTCACCTGTTCGGCTGGTCGATGAACCCGATGTTCGGCGCGGCTGCCATGAGTCTTTCAAGTTTTTGCGTGGTTACAAACGCGCTCCGCTTGAACCTGCTCGACATAAAAAACGGAAAGCGCGATATAAAACGCAAACTCGCCGCCGATTTTACGCTTGCGGAAAATCAATCGAAAAGTCAAAATAAAAAACGAAACGAAGAAAGTTTTGAAAATAATCTTATCAAAAAGGAAGGTAATCCTATGACTAAAATGCTTAAAATCGAAGGCATGATGTGTTCGCACTGCGAGATGAACGTAAAAAAAGCACTCGAAAGTATCGACGGTGTTGAAAGCGCAGTTCCGAGCAGTAAAGCAGGCACCGCGTATCTCACGCTGAACAAAGACGTTCCCGACGAAACGCTTAAATCTGCCGTAGAAGCGGCGGATTACAAAGTTATCGGTATAGAGTAGATGGAAAATCGGCACATTCCACGTAAACATATTTATGCTTACGTTGTTATGCCGAATTATATTTTGAATCTCATAAAAATACCCGGAGGTAATATGGACGGTTTTGAAAAAGTCGATTTAGTTGAAGCGTATAAAATGCTTTCAGGGCATGAAACTGCCGTTTTGGCAACAAAAGGAAAAGGTCTTTATAATCTTACTCCATACGGATGGTTTATGCCGATGGATTACGAGCCGGTTACGAAAATTATTGTCAGCTCGGATCCTGCTCATCAAGCGGATTTGAATATCCGCAGCAACGAAGAATTTGCTTTATGTCTGCCTAAAGACGGGGAAGATAACGCTGAATGGATAAAGTCATGCGGTTCCATATCTTCTCCGACTGCCGACAAGTTTAATATGTTCAATATAGAAGGCATTAAAGCCGACAAGATCGATGTTATGATTCCTGCAAATCTTTTAAGCGGCTGGATTGAATGTCGACTTATAAAAGTTCAGCGGGAAGGTTCCGTTGATTTGATTTTCGGTGAAGCTGTAGCGGCTTTTATAAAAAATCGTTAATATACGACATCTCTAAAAATCTACCGGATTTTAGAAAAATTTATTTGTGAGGAAAAATATGAAAAAATTATTTTATGTATCACTGTTGGTTTCTTTATTTTTTGCTGCACCTTTGTGCGCTAAAGGGAAAAACGGACTGGTTACAAAGCCGCTTTTCACAATGAATGAAGCTCAGAAAAATACGGATAACATTGAAGCTGAAATTCAATATCCCGTATTTGCCGGCAAAAAAGATTTAAATGCCAAAATAGAAAAATCGGTATTTGACGGATACGAAGAATTTTTAAACGGATTAAAAACTGCAAATATGATTATGCCGTTTTATTACGGCGTTACTTCTTCTCCTGTCATAGCAAATGATGAATTTATAAGCGTTCTGTTTACGATTTACACTTATTCCGGCGGAGCTAACGGCGAAACAAAACTTAAATCCGTAACTTACAGTCCACGTGATAAAGAAATTCTTTCCGCTGCGGAAGCAACAGGACTTTCTATTGAGGAAATTTCTGCAATCTGCACTGAAAAACTGCTTGCTTCTTATCCGAAAGGTGATGCGGAATTGATAAAAGCCGGTGCTTCCGCATCTGCCGATAATTTCCGCAATTTTACTTTTGACGGAAATCTGCTTACGGTTTATTTTGAACCGTATCAGGTTGCTCCGCATTCGGAAGGGGTTGTAAAAGTTGAAATACCTGTAGGAGCTGTCCCCTTTTCAAAATAAACTTACGATAATCGGCTTTTTAGGCTGATTCATGCTGCATTTTGCACGGACGAATTTTCCGCCGCTTCAGGTAGAAGATTCGTCCGTTTGATTTTAGGATATTTTTATGTTATATTCTGCACAATATGATTGAAACAAAATTCCAAATTGAACAAAAAATCGTTTATCCCAGTCAAGGTGTGGGAAAAATTACTGAGATATTCGAAAAAGTATTCCGCGGCGAAAATATGCTCTACTATAAGATTTACATCGAAGCTTCGGATATGGTTGTTATGGTACCGGTAGAGCGTGCGGAAGAACTTGGAATACGTGCTATTGTTTCTGCCGAAGAAGCTCAAGCAGCTCTTGATTTGCTCTCCGATGAATTTGAACCTATCACTTCCGATTGGAAATTGCGTTATCAGATGAATCTTGATTTGCTAAAAAAAGGAAGTATTGCAGATATTGCTGCGATTGTGCGGTGTCTTTATAACCGAAGTAAAGTAAAAGAACTGCCGATTCTTGAACGGAAACTATATGATTCTGCAAAGAAACTCTTGGAAGATGAAGCTGCGTTTGCTATGGGTAAAACTGAAAAAGAAATTGAACAGACAATCCATATAAAACTTGAACCGCCGGGAGCGGCACCCAAAGTCAAGCATATTATTGAAGAAGAGGAAGATGAAGACGACGATCTTATGGGTGCTTTGGACGACGAAAAATCCGATTCAACAGATGACGACAACGAAAGCGATGATGCAGGCGATTCTTCGGATTTAAAAGATGACGATAACGACATGGACGACGGTGATGACTTCTGATAAATCGGAGCGCATAGCACTTGTTGTTACTGCAGCAGGTTCTTCCAAAAGAATGGGCGGCGACAAGAAAGAGTATCTTACTCTTGGCGGCGGTACCGTTCTTTCTGAAGCCGTAAAAAAGTTCTTAAAAACAATAAATATTTACAGTCTTGTTATTACAGTTCCGAAATATAATGTTGCGGGCGCGCAGAACGCTCTTTTCAGCGATCCGGAAATAAAAATGCTTCTAAAATCCACAGAACCGTTTTTTGTGGAAGGCGGAAAAACCAGACAGGAAAGCGTGCATAATGCGCTTGAAACTCTTTCCCGATTAAATCCTTGTCCCGATTACGTCCTTATCCATGACGGTGCGCGCCCTTTTGTTTCAAAGCAGATAATTTCCGATACGCTTTATGCCGCAGAGGAATTCGGAGCCGCTGCGCCGGGATTTCAGCCTGTCGACACACAAAAGCTAATCGACATTCACGGTTTTATTTCCGAACATTTAAATCGTTCGTCCGTGAGTGCAATTCAAACGCCTCAGGGGTTTGTTTTTTCAAAACTGCTTGAAGCACACCGCAAAGCGGAAAAAGATAATTTACAATGCACCGACGACACCGAAATATGGGGAAAATACGTTGGGCAGGTAAAAACCGTAGAAGGCGATCCTTCAAACGGAAAAATTACATACAAATCGGATTATGATAATTCTATGACAATCGAAAAAATATCGAATTTAAGAACGGGAATCGGTTACGATATTCATAAACTCGTAAAAGAACGCAGTCTTGTAATAGGAGGAATAGAAATTCCTTATAGCAAGGGAGAGGACGGACATTCAGACGGAGACGTTCTTCTTCATGCTATAACCGATGCTCTTTTAGGGGCAAGCGGATTAGGAGACATCGGAAGCATCTTTCCTGATACCGACGATAAATGGAAAGACGCAAAATCCGGAGAGCTTCTTAAAAAAGTATGGAATCAGGTTCGTGTTAAAGGTTGGAAACTGATAAATCTTGACTGCATAATAAAACTTGAACAGCCCAAACTGCTCCCGTTCCGTGAAGCTGTAATCAATTCAATTACAGATATTCTTGAAGCGGATTCCGACCAAATATTCGTAAAAGCAAAAACCGGCGAAAAAATGGACAGCGTTGGTAAAGGAAATGCAATAGAAGCATGGTGTACCTGTTTGCTGGCACGCTAGCTTTTAAGATAATTTACAAAGGCAAGATATTTTCGTTTATACGGAAAGTTTAATATTCCGCCGTTAGTGCCTGCAACAAGTGCGCTAAAACCGTCTTCAAAGTTTTTTTACAATCTACTGACTGCTGACAAACTTGTTTTTTTTGTATAAAATACTATTATAAACAACTTGTTATAATTATACCTGCCCGATAATTTCCTTATCGCTCAGGTTGCCCGGTTTTAAGTCATTGAAACAGCATGACTTAAAATATCGCGTTTGAATTTAGCTTGTTCTGAAACTTAAAGTTCCGAACAACTTTATTAAAAATAGGCATTCGGCAAACTGAATTTTGGAGCCGAAAATATTTTTTGTTTTATTACGGACAGAAATCGAGGAGGAAATATGGCGAGGTTTATTGAATGGGATTCAAAATATGACGTGGGAGTTGAAGCCGTAGACAAGCAGCACAGACATTTAGTCGATTTGATGAATGATTTATATGATGCCTGTATCGGAGAAAGGTTGGAACTGGATCAAAAATTCAAAGATGTTATGAAAGAGCTTGTCGACTATGTGATGGTGCATTTTAAAGATGAAGAAAAAATAATGGAAGCTATCAATTATCCGAATCTAAAGGAGCACAAGCAGACTCATGAAGGATTTATAAAAGAAATGCTCAGTTCCGTAAGCGCATACACTAACGGAAAACAGCTGGTTCCGAATTCTTTTGTGCGCTTTCTTAGAGACTGGCTTTTTAATCATATATTGATAGACGATAAAGAGTGGGCCAGATATTACTATTCGATTAGAAAGTAGAACGAATGGTGTAAGATAAACTTGAAAAAAAGACTGCCCTTTGTGTTCTTAAACTTTCAGGGCAGTCCATAAAATTAAGCGATTCGATCAACAACCCCGGCGCAGAGTGCCGGGGTTGTTGATCTCATAAGGTTTTTGCAGTCGGGTTTAATACTCTTAATACCCTTGATTGCGATGCAGAGCACCGGGGTATTAAACCGTCCGCACGAATAAAAATTATTTTCCGGTATTAAGAAAGTTTGATGTAAATACGCGGTCGGGAAGAGGTTTATCAAGCGCAAGTTTTAAAATCTTTATTGATGTGGAATGTCCCGTCTGCACATTTTCAAGTTTACTTTCGTAAGTAATCGTATAGCCGCTTTCATTTTTGATTGACGGCACGGTAAGAACTTTTAAAAGCTTTTCGTTTTTGTCGTAGAGTTCCGTATAGACAGGAATATATGTCGCTTTATCCACCCATGTGATGCGAAATTTATACTGACTTGCTTTTGCATCGACAGGAATTTCTTTTACCTTGTAGCAGTCGAATTCGGTTCCGCCTACATTTTTCTTTTCGTCGCCAAGATACTGATGTTCATCTTCCGAAACTTCTCGGGTTGAAAGATCGTCATAAGTGGCATCGGTTCCCATAAAAGATTTGCCGCCTTCGCTTGAATTAACACGTCTGGTATTTTTAAGGGCGGGAAGATAAATCCACTTGTCATCTGCACGGTTTTTGTTCTCTTTAAGCAAAAAGCGGGTATCTTTGACGTTTGCAGGGGACATAAAAATCATGACGGCATCCGTAAGACCGTCGCTGTTACGTCCGAACTCATGGATTTGTCGCACTTCTTTTGTTCCGGATTTGTCGACAAGAGTCATTTCAACTATCGATTCGGAAAACTTAGGCTTTTTCAAATCCCGTGCTTTTTGGATAATTTCCGTTCCTTTTTCGTCTGCAAAAGCATTCAAACCTGCAAGACAAAAAGCCGTTCCCAATACAACAAAAAACTTAATCTTTTTGTTTATCGACTTCATACATTTCCTCCATGCGAATTACGCATAAAATATTCTATAAGCTGCAAAAAACTTCGATTTTGCTAAGCTTAAAGTTTGCTGTTTAAAAGCTGCACGGGGCGTTGCGGGGTGTCCCCGCAGAGGGGGCAGCTGAAAAACCTTCAGGTTTTGAAGCGAGGGGGAGACATCCCCCTTTGTGCTATAAATTCTCCCGTTCTTCTTTCGGTCTTATAAACTTAGGATCGGATGCGTTTAATATTCCGGGAATAATCGTCATTGCAAGGAAACTTGACGTAAACATTACGATTGCAACGAGAATTCCTATGTAGCGCAATACGATAAATTTGGAAAGAGCCAGCACAAGGAAGCCCAATCCGACAGCAAGAGCATTCGTTACGATTCCGTGCCCGCTTTTGCGGAATGTCTGGCGCGTAACTCTTATAAGGTCATCGGTTTTGGAGCGTTCTTCTTTGTATGTCGAAAGGAAGTGAATCGTATAATCGATTCCGACTCCGACGGCAAGGGATGCGATTATGCTTGTTATAAAGTCGAGATTGATTCCTGCAAAACCCATTATCATATAGTTGATTAAGATTGCGAATATCAGAGGGATTGCGCCGAGTAGTCCCGCTTTTACGGACTTAAATGATACCGTGATGATTATGAATACTGAGGCAATCGAAACTATGAGGCTTGTAAATTGACTTGTAACAATCATGTCCGACATTGTGTATTCCATTTCTCCGGAGCCGGTGAGTTCAATCGTGTAGCCTTCCGGAAAATGTTCCGCCGCGTATTTTTTTACGTCGTTAATGATTTCGCCTGAGATTTCTGTAGAATGGTTTCGGAGCTGGCAAGTAACGCGCATGGTTGACGGGCTTAAATCGTCATCGATAAAGCGGCCTAAAGAGCCGCTTAGTAATGTAAGGTAGCCGTTTACAACTCCGCTTAATTCCTGTCTTGTTGCTACAGGATATTTTGCAGGATCGTAAGGAATCTCATAATATGCGGCGCCGTTGTAGTTTATCTGCTTCATAAGGTAGTCTACAACTTTTTCGACGGTGGCATATTTTCCTCCAGCCGCTATGTATGCTTGCGAGAGCCAGTCGAGCATTTGCTCCGTCGTCATAGTTTCTGCAAGGCGCGCGGAATAAATTATATTTGGGTCGGTAAAACTTTCCGAAGAAGTTGCGGAAACGTCGGCTTCGCTTGTGCCGTTATCCGCGCCGTCCGTTTCATCTCCAAAGCTCGAAAAAGATTCGTCTCCGAAGCTGCCGAAAGAATCTGTGTCGAAACTTGAAAATTCTCCTATCGAATCCGAATCGTTCTGTGCTGCGGCGGCTAAACTTTGCGATGAGCCGGGAACGTGCCAAACTTGATTTATGCGTTTGATAAATGTCGTGAGTGAAACGATTTTTCCTATGCCCTCATATTTATTTTGCAGGTAGGATTGCATATTATCAACGGCTTCCAAGAGTTCCGGATTTGTTATACTGCCTCTTTCTTTGCCGCTTATTAAAAAGAAAATGCTGTTCGTGCCGGCAAATGCGTTGTCTACATATTCAATGTCCTGCCGCATTTTACTGTCTTTAGGGAAATAACTTATAAGTGCCGTGTCGATTTTTAAGCAGCGCAATCCCCAGACAGATAAGACGACAATTACGATTGACGTAACTGCAAGACGCGCTACTGTTCCGCAGAAGAATTTATATATTAGATATAACGTATCTCCGCTTGCTTCATCAATAGATTTTCCGCCGCGTCTTTTAAGTGTTTTTGCAATTTTTTCTTTTACCTTTTCGGTCATGTGTTCAAGGCGGGCTTTTTTTCCTCTATTTTTGTATGGGCGAACAAGCAGAACAGCCGGAATAAACGTTACGGAAAGAATCAGAGAGAATAAAACTCCGAGTGCGGCAAAAATCGAAAAACTGTGAAGCGGTCCGATAGGACTTGTAACAAGTGAAATAAATCCTACCACAGTCGTAAGTCCTGCAAGCATTACGGCAAAAAAAACTTCTTCAAGACCGCTGAAAATCGCATCTTCGTATAATTCTTTTGTCATTTCTCCTTCAACGGAATCCAGCGCAACATAGTAATGCGTAAGTACGTGGATTCCGTACGCCGAACCTACCGCTATAAGGGCGACCGGAATAACGCTTGAAACCAACGTGAATGTTATCCCTAAAAGTCCCATAATTCCGCAAGTCATTGCAGCAGACATAAATACCGTCAAAAGCGGTAAAAGCGTTCCGTCCAAAGTTTTAAAGCTGAAATACAAGGAAATCAAAACAACTATACCTACAAGCGGGATAAGCCGCATAAGATCGGAAAGCATATATGTTCTTCCGTTTTCAGAAATTACCGGCTCCCCAAAAAGTTTGTACTTTAAGCTGTGTCCGGCGCATTCTTCTTCTGTAATTTTTCGCACTTCATCAAGAATCTTTTGGAGCCGGACTGAATCCGGCGCAGAATTTCTTAAATCTTTTTTTGCGGCTTTCATAGCGGCTTTTGCATCAGTTAAGTTCTGTTTGATTACTTCTAAATCCTCCGCACTCACAGAAGAAGACGTTGCATTTTTAAGAGCCGCTTTGGCTTCGTTTAAAGCTTCTGCGGCAGTGTCGAATTCAGCTTGAACATCGCTTTTCGGTTTGAGTGAAATCTGCATTTGAGTTGCACTGTTATCGTCATTGATTATGACGCGGTTATACATATCGCTCCATTCGGAAAGTCTTTGTTTAAGCTGTGCAATATCCTCTGCGGAGCCGGTGTATGTTTCAGGGATGAGCTGCGTTGCAGTTATTGAGCCGTCTTGGTCGCACACAAAATCTATGTGTGTAAGAGAATCAAGTTCTTCTACATCCGGAATTTCAAGAACTCTGTCGGAAATTTTTCTTACTACATCGATATATTCAGGCGTAAGAATCGTAGAACTTCCTGCATCAAGACTTATTCCAAGAGCGAGCATACTTCCGAACTGCTCTTCCGTCTTTTGAAGCCGTACATAGGAAATGTCTTTCTGCGGAAAAAACTGACGCAGCGAGTTGTCCAAAGTCAAATCCTTGATGAAAAATCCCAGTGCGCCTGAAACGGCTATACAGGAAATTATAATCAGCCAAGGATGTTTAAAAAACGCTTTAAGATTTTTTTTCATTTTACGAACTCCATGAAAACTTATAAGTCAGAATAATTTTGAAAAGAATATCGAATGTTCAAATGTTCAAACAATTAAACTGATAAACGCGAATATAATGATAAAATAATAACGTGTCAATTAAAAATATTAGGTCTAATAGAAAGTTTTGAAAAAAATTGAAACTGTCCTATTTCGTATAAAAATACATCAGCTCGAATGTCGAATTTTTGAAAGACTCCACACCGACATTGCGGCAGACAGCAAAGAACTTCGTTTGACAGACTTAATATGACTGCTGTCTGCACAGGTTTGCTCGCCGCAAACCTGCATAAAACGACTTTTACTTCTTGTTAATGGCACCTCTTGCCCGAACTCCATAAGCACTTACAACCCCGTTACAACAGCCCTCACCTATTCCGTCCAAACATCTTTTACATACGGCATATCAGTAAGGGCGGCAACAGTTTCTTTGTCTGGCAGAACGGTGAGCTGTTGATTTGCGCGTACGATATAAGTTTCGTTGCCGACATCAATATGAAAAAATATACTGCATGAGCCGGTTTTACCGAATAAAAAATCCTTAAGCTGGGCAATGTGCGCTTCGCCGGTAAAGCTTGAGTCAAGTTCAATGTGAACTTCTTTTGTCGAATGCTCTTTAAGCGTGCGCGGGTCTTCGAGGCTTTCTACGAGGAACGAAGGCGGCTCGCGGCTTCCGTCAACCTTTCCCTTGAACGCGCAGATTTCGCCTTCATGTATGCGCGGTGCCAACGATTCCCAGATTTTCGGAAAAAACGTCAATTCGATCACGCCGCTGTAGTCCTGCAGTTTTCCGAACGCCATGTCTTTTCCCGCTTTTGTGCGGATTGCCCGTATCGATTCAAGAAAACCCAATACCGTATACGTTTTACCGCTGTCTCCTGCACGTCTATATTTTGCGCCCGCTGCGGCAGCTGCGTCTTTTTCCGCTTTGGCTTCTTTTGCCGCGCGGTCAATCGTTTTTGAAGTGAGCGTTATCGAATTTTTAATGACTTTTTCGTATTCGTCGAGCGGATGACCGCTGACATAACAGCCGATGCACTCTTTTTCCTGATTGAGCTGCTCCATCGGCGGAAGATTAGGCATTTCCTCGTACACAAAGTCGACGAAAGTTTGTTCTTCCGTATCGCCGAATAAGTCCGCCTGCCCCTGCGCTTCGCTTTCCATGCGGTTTTCCGCGTATTTGACGGCGTTTTCCAGATT
>CAUUGI010000053.1:0-12876 GCA_963544675.1 uncultured Treponema sp. | reverse complement strand
CCGCTCCGCCCCGTCGTTATACCGCTGCCAATGCTTTATCAACATCTGCGATAATATCGTTCACGTTTTCCAAGCCGCAGCTGAATCTAACAAGTCCGCTGTCAATTCCGGCGGCGGCAAGTTGCTCGTCGGTAAGCTGGCGGTGAGTAGTGCTCGCGGGGTGCAAAACGCAGGTGCGTATGTCGGCGACGTGTACTTCAAGCGTTGCAAGTTTAAGTGCGCTCATAAAGCGGATTGCAGCTTCACGCCCTCCTTTTATATTGACGGAAATGACGCCGCTCGTTCCGGCAGGAAAATATTTTTTTGCGCGCTCGCGGTACGGATCTTCTTCAAGCCCGGGATAAGATACGCGGGTGATTTTCGGGCTGTGTGCAAAGTATTCGGCGACGGCAAGCGCATTTTTGCAGTATTGCGGCATCCGCACGTGGAGCGTTTCAAGTCCGATGTTCAGCAAGAACGCGCTGTGCGCCGCCGGATAACAGCCGAAGTCGCGCATCAACTGCGTCCGCGCTTTGACTATATACGCCGCCTTGCCGAAGTCTTTTACATAATTCAAGCCGTGATAGCTTTCGTCCGGCTCTACAAAGTCCGAAAATGCGCCGGTCGCTTCATGCGCGCGCGTCCAGTCGAAATTCCCGCTGTCCACAATCGCCCCGCCGCCTTGCAATGCGTGTCCGTCCATGTATTTTGTCGTCGAATGCACAACTATGTCCGCGCCCCACTCAAAGGGACGGCATAAAATCGGCGTTGCAAAGGTATTGTCGATGATAAGCGGCACGTGCTGGTCGTGCGCGGCTTTTGACCAAACTTCAAAATTGAAAACCGAAAGCGCAGGGTTCGCCAGCGTTTCGCCGAAGACGCATTTGGTATTCGGCTTGAACGTCGCGGATAATTCTTCGTAAGAAGCGTCAACATCGACCCAAATGCACTCAATTCCAAATTTCTTGAGCGTAACGCCGAAAAGATTTACTGAGCCGCCGTAAATCGATGAGCTTGCGATAAAACTGTCGCCCGCATTACAGACATTCAAAATCGAAAGCAGCGTCGCCGCCTGTCCGCTTGACGTAAGCATACAACCAACGCCGCCTTCAAGCGCGGCAATCTTTTTTTCCACCGCGTCGCACGTAGGATTGGCAAAACGGGAATATAAAAATTCCGTCGGCTTGTCAAAAAGTCCCGCCAAATGTTCGCACGAATCGAACTTATACGTCGTACTCTGCACAATCGGCAGCGCGCACGGCTCCCCGTTCTTCGGCTCATATCCTGCGTGCAGGCATTTTGTTTCAATATTCATAAAAATCTCCTTACATACACCGATTTAATCCGGCAGGCGCATAGTAGCACGCTGCATAAAGTCATGCTATATGACCGGAAACGCTCGGCTTACAAAAAGATAAGATTTTAAAAGTCGATTGAAAATTAAAGAGGTAAAATTAGAATTGCCGGACATCAATTGAGTGTCCGGCGCGAATACAACGGCGGAGACTTATTTATAGATGAGTTGAATATCGTCCAGGGAAGCCCAATAACTATAACTATAAGTATTGGAAGCGTGTGTACTCCATACAAATTCATAAGAACCGGCTTCAAGTTCAAATTTTTCTTTTGACCATTGGATGGTGCTGGAAAGCGCAATTTTTTCTTCCGCCGCAGCCTCATTCTTTTTTATAGAAAACTTAAAATCATCAACATCTTTTGCGGCATACCAAAACGATAAGGATGCAGGTTTTTGCAAAACCGCCGTTAAAATAATGTTGGACTCATTTGCATTGGCACCACTACCGCTGAATGCCAGTGCACGTTTTCCATGTATCGGATAATGAAAATAATGAGCATAACTACTGTAGTTTATTCTTTTCAAATCGCTTGTGTCAGCATAATATCCTGCATATCCGGTTATGCTTTTATACGGCTGCATTTCCCCTTCCATATCGTCAAAAAACACAACGGTGCTTTCCAACGTTGATAACATTCCGGTATTCTTTTTGTTATGCTTTTCAACGATAAGCGTGTTATCGGTAAAGGTAAAAACAATTTCTTCATTTTTGTTGACAGAAACGATCTGCTTTGTCCGCGCCTGCATTGGATGGGATTTTCGTTTGAAGAAGATATACCCTGAGCCGGCTTGAATCGTACTGCGTTTTTCCTCACCTATTGCAATTTCATTTTCCGATGAATATGTACTAAATTGATAGCCATTCCATGTTATCTCCGTTAAATCTGTAAAAGATTGATTTTTTATTGTAAGAGATGTTACAGCCGGTGTCGGCTCCTCCTCCGGTGTCGGCTCCTCCTCTTGCGGGGATGGCGGTGGTGTATAATCATTATTTTTTTTGTCTTCAGGGTGATTGCTGCACCCCAAAATAACAAGTGCAACGAGTGCAATAAATCCTATGCCATGCGTCTTCATATAAAACCTCCTAAAATATATTTTCACTTATTCACTGCAGAATATACGCTTTCTAAGCCTGACTTCTGACTTCGTAGATATGTACGCTTCAGTCATAAACGATTGCAGAGCGTATCGGTTGACTTATTTTCGAACCGTCATATACACATGAATAAATGCTGTTGAATTCTGCACCGAACTCCGGAACTACGGTGTTTGCAAATACCGAGTTTACGGAATAACCGCTAAAAACGCTTCCCACCGCACTTGCAGGAATTTTGTACACGCCGATTTTATACGGCTGCACCGAAAGATTGCCATTTCCGGTTTGCTTGAGCGACAGTCCACCCTTTTTTAGCTCACAGGGACGACTTGATGCGTTTGTAAGTTTTAAGAATGCCGTTTCAAAAACAAGACGTGTCGGCTGTGGAATCTGGACGGTATAATTTTTGTTCGATTCCAAAACAATATTCATCTGTATATTTGGGTCAATTCCCTCTGCCCATACGTCGCCGCAATCAAGGTCAGGCTCATCGGTAATCTTGCAACGGTATTTAATGCAAAATGTTGTTCCAATTCCATGATTTTCACTTGGGGCAACATCAGTAATTTTCGACCCACCCGACGGCACTTCCGCAATAACAACACCGGAAAAAGCATCTTTATGAACGGACACCGTATAAGCAGACTCATTAAAAAATGAAACCTTTGCATATATGGGCAGAATCTCTGACGGCTGTGTTTCTTTAGGATTTTGTACGGAGCCATTCGGCGAATGCGTATGCCGTTCACTTGTGTTCTGCGCACAGTTTTGTAAAAAAAACAGGCAGATTGCTGCAAAAAATAAAACATTCTTCGTTTGCATACTATAATCTCGCTCTCTGAAAAAATCCGCCGAAGCGTAAAATCAGCAAAACGGCGGATTTTTTTCTACATCACAAGGAAGAAATCGAATCGGAAATATCTCGTTTCACACCTTCAGTCAAAACGGCTTTATAACTTGCCGGCTTATCAAGGTCGCCGCCGATATAATCGAGCGTAACGGTATAGTCGTAACCGTTTTTAATTATGGAAGTCCCGTTATTCAGCTTCATCGGAACTGTTACAGTTCCTCCATACAAGGCGCAATTCAAAGAAATGGATGTTCCCGTGTCGGTAGATTTTATTTCAAATGTAGCGGTTTCACCTGAATTCAGAGAATCGTAGCCGTTCTGAGCTTTTTTACGCGTCGATGCAGTCTGAACACGGCAGCTTTGGTTTGCAACGTTATTAGTAACCGTAATAAACGCGACCGGATATGCAATGTGCGATACGATTTGATTCCATGTGATTGAGGGGTTATTCGGCAATATTGTTGTTGCAACTGATGAATCCGTAACGGGACGCGGACCGATACTGACAGACTCCAGAAAAGAAGTTGAACGGATAGTTGTAACTGTTTTCTTTAAAGAATCGTAGTAAACATATACCGGAAAAATCGTCAAATCATCGCTGTTTTTGCTGTAGAGTGCATAATTTGTTGCAAGAGCCGGAAGGTATCCTATTTTTTCTCCATCAGGACTGTTTTTTCTTAATTCCATTCCTATTCTGCCTGCATTCGTTACTTTAAAATAGTATTCGCCGATGTAATCGGGACGTATCTCCGTGCGGAATTTTTTTCCCTGCCCGTATGTCGCCATTGCCGAATATTCTATTTTTGCCGCTGAAAGATTTGCGGAATGTTTTTCATACTCGTCTTTTGAAACAGCGCGGAGTATCATGTAGCCGCCTACGCTAAAGTCATCCACTTTGTCGGATATGTCAAAGGTTTTCGTTTTTCCGGCAAGCACCCCACCAAGAATATTACTCTTAGACGGCGATTGTCCCTGAAATATAATCATGTCTTTTGCAGTATCGTTAGCGACCGTCAACGTGCCTGAAGGTTCGTTACTCCAATTTATCCCATCTGTTTCCGTCTCATGCTCCTGCTGCGGTTTTGTTCCTCCGCTTTGAGGTTTCGGGTCATCCTGCATTTTGCAGCCATACATAAATGTCAAGCATCCGAGCAAACATAAAAAGACTGTTTTCTTCATACATACTCCTTATCAATAAAAATATCATGCCGCACCCATGAAATAGGTTTGAGGTCAATTTCTACAATACTTTAGTATTTATACCTAGTCAAGTGAAATTTATATACTTGACAAGTAATTTTTGACCACAAGACATTATGATGTTAAACGAAAGAATTAGAGCACTGCGGATCACCAAAGGCATAAATCAAATTCAACTTGCAAATAAATTGGGAGTTACCAAACAAAGCATTTCAAATTGGGAAAACGATAATATTCTGCCATCTGTCGATATGCTTGTAAAACTTGCCGCGTTTTTCTCTGTGTCTACGGATTATCTTTTAGGGTTAGACAACCGGCGTACATTAAGCGTAGAAAATCTTTCCGACACGCAAATAGCACATTTGCAGCTGCTTATTGAAGATTTACAATCCGTATGTAAATAACATTTTTACTATCCAATAGCCCCTCCTCCATACGAATTGATTTTTGCATTTCAGCTTTTTTATCAAAATATTTCCTGCAAGTCAGAGATTATTGCACATAGCCTCTCTCGGATTGCGTTTATAGGCGTTCTCAGTGGTGGAAAAGCCTGATTCCGGTAAATGCGAGCGCGATTTTATATTTGTAGCACACTGCATAAAGTCATGCTATATGGTTTTTAAGCACAATTTGCGCTGAGATATAATGAAATTGTTCGACAAAAAGTTGGCGGTCAGGTCGAGTCTTTCCATAATACTGTGTTTGATTTTTCAATGTGTGCTATTTCAATTTGAATTCACTTTCGGTAAAATACGGCTATGTTACACAGTTTTGCCGCACGTATGATTTTATCATAATGCAGGCAGATTGAATGTTTGGGAGGTTTAGAATGAAATATCTTATTTCATCTTTGGCAGCGGCTGCGCTGCTGGTTTCTTGCGCGAGTGTTCCTCAAAAGGAATTTGATGATGCTACGGCTTTAAGAAAACGTGCATCACGCTACGAGCAGGTTAAAACGTATGAAAACGAAAGTTTTAATGTTGCAGAAGAAAATTACACAAAAGCGGATGACATTATAAAGGAGAAAAGAAAAAAAGAATGGCCGGATGCAAAA
Organism: uncultured Treponema sp.; assembly: GCA_963544675.1. Lineage (GTDB taxonomy): Bacteria > Spirochaetota > Spirochaetia > Treponematales > Treponemataceae > Treponema_D. The sequence continues at coordinate 7,340 of CAUUGI010000053.1, read as the reverse complement.
ACCGCCTTGTTAACCGCATCGGAAAACTATCAAAAAGTTATCGACAACGGAATGCCGGCTTATGCGTCCGATTTGAAAACCGACATCGATAAAACTGTAAAAGAAGCGGACAATCTAAAAGCTCAAGTTGCGCTCAAAGAAAGATATCAGGCTGCGTCGGAATTATACAATGATGCAGTATCTGCCGTTTCGGAATCGGATTATGACAACGGGCTTGCAAAACTTGAAAATGCAAAAAAAGAATTCGATTCGATATATGAAGAAGTCAAAGTAAAGCATGACGAAAGTTTAAAATCTGTTGAAGAGCTTAGAATCAGACTTAAAAAACTTGAGGATATGGCTAAAGAAATCGAGAATATGCGCGGCTCAAAGAAATAAAAGCCGGATGCATATCAAATTTTGAGGGATGAATATGAAGACGTTAAAAAATATTTTTATATTTTTAATTGTTTCCGCAGCCGTATTAAATGCGGAAACGAATTTACGCAACAACGAAGCGTTTAAAAATGCTGTTGACTACACAGCGGAAGCCGAGCAGCTTCAAAATGACGGTCAATACGACCCAAGTATGGAAAAAGCAAAAGATGCGAATACAGCAATGGATGAAGCGTTTATCGACGCGCTTCACCTTTTACTGCAAAAAAAGGCGAGTATTTCGCGGGACAATGCGCAGTCGCAGATTAATACGCTGGAAAAATCCGGCGCGCTTACGGATTCCAAGCTGAAGCAGTCTTTCCAAGAAATGAAAGTAAATATCAGCAACGGTGATTCTCTTTTGCAAAAAGCTGCCGAAGAACGCAGTTCCGACGAAGAAATTACAAAAGCATACGATGCTGCAATTGCGGAATACAATAAGGCGGAAAAAAACGCAAAGTCCGCAAATGATCAATACATTTCCCAAAAACGTGCGGAAGCGGACAAAGCAATAAAAGATGCACAGGCAAAATATTCCACCTTGACCGGTAAGGGCGTAATATCCAAAAACGGTGCTGACGGCAAAAGAATTGACGGCTTTTTGCAATCGGCACAAAAAGCACTTTCGGCAAATGATTTCAACGGCGTTTCATCAAACATAAAATCGGCACTTGATGCAATGAATAATTCTGAAAAAACATTTGCCGCAGAATCTGCAAAGGTCAAAAAACAGTTGGATGACGCACAAAAGAGATTCTCACAGCTTAAAAGCGGAAAAATTATTTCAGGCGGAAGCGCGGATGATAAAAATATTACCAAACTGTTGTCGGATGCTTCTTCTGCGCTTAATTCCGGTAACTTGCAGAATGCGCAGACTTCAATAAGCAATGCTGTAAGTAAAATGAATTCGGTTGAATCGGAATATAAAACAGCCTCTGCAAATGCTAAGAAATTGTTGGACGACCTTGCCGCGCGGCAGAAAAAATTAAATGCAAGCAACACTCTTGTGCAGGGAAGCGACAATGACAAGGAAGTTTCAAAACTTCTGGGACTTGCGCGGGATGCATTCGCCAAGAACGATTTTAAGGAAGCGTCTGCAAATGCTGAAAAAGCGCGGCAGATTATGGATAATGCCGAAAAAGAAGCTGCCGACGGTCTGAAGAATGCAAAAGATCTTCTAAATAAAGCAAAACAGCGTCATGCGGAATTGGCGAAAACTTACAATCTGGCGGATGAGGATTCCGATAATGTTTCCATAATCGAAGATTTGGAAAATGCGGAAAAAGCTTTGAACAGCGGCGATTGGAATAAAGCATCTGAAGCGGTTAATGCGGCAAATGCAAAGATGGACTATCTTGAAAAGATGCTCAGTGATTTGGCTGAAACGGAAAATACGGATAATTCATCGGAAGCGCAAAATAATTCCACTGCTGACACGGAGACAAAAACAGAAATAACGACAGACCAACGCTTTGATGCGGACGGTCTTCCTATTGATGAATCGGGACGTGTAACCGTTCTGCCTAAATATTATGTTGTACGCAAACAAATGCCGATTACCGATTGTATGTGGCGTATTGCGGCAATGAATTTTGTTTACGGCGATAGAAACGAATGGCGGCGCATATATGAATTGAACAAAAACAATTTTGTTCAAAGTTCAAACCCGCACCTTATCGTTCCGGGACAAATTCTTGAAATCCCGTCTCTTAGAGGCGAAGAACGGCAGGGTACATATAATCCTGAAAAACGCTATGTGCCGTTTACAGAAAATTAAACACTGAATCCGGCGGGCAAATTTACCTGCCAACCGCAAGCCTCGTAAGGAACGGCACAAATGTTTTCTTACGAGGCTTTTTATTTTAACCGATTCAAATTGCTGAACGACAAAAATGTCGTCTACTTTATAAAACTCGAAAATTCAGTTATTATCCCATTATGATTTTATTTTTAGGAATAAAAAAATAAATCCGATAATAAACTTATATAACAGCGCGCGGATATAAACCGCTTCCGTTTTGTACATCAGTGTACGGAGGAATTTATGAAGGCAATTGGAATAAAACTTGCGGACGGTACTTTTTACCCGATAATTGGCGACGCAGAACCGTCGGAAAAAGAACTTGTACTTACAACCGTCAAAGACAACCAAACCAGAGTAATTGTTGATTTATACCGCACCGATACGGATTCCATTGAAGATGCAGAATATGTCGATTCGTTGCAAATAGATAATCTTGTTGCTCACCCGAACGGAAGCGCAAATATTTCTCTTACTATTACGCTTGATGAAAACGGTAAATTATCCGCTTTTATGCGAGACCCCGAAACAGGAGCAACCAGTAATTCAAATGTAACTTTGATTTCCAGGACATTGGAAGAACGACTTGCACCTGCAAATTATGATATTGTAGATTCTCCAAAAGACGATGAAGAATATGAAGAACACTCTGTAAATCCTGAAGAAACCGAATTACAAAATAATGAATCTGACGACAATAAAGGAGAAAAGATTTTAGCTGCCGGTGCGGGACTTGCCGCAGGCGGACTTTTGGCAGCAGCAGCGGCGGCAAGAAAAGATTCTTCAGAAGATAAAACCGTTGCTGATAGCGGCAGCTCGGATTCAGATGATTTTGCGCTACCCGATTTTGATGATACGGAATTTGAGGGTGATGAAACTTCCGATACGGAATTGTCTGCTGATGTAAATCTTCCCGATGATAATGCGGATAATACAGATGCCGCTGATATTATGTCTTCCGATTTCGGTGAAAATAATATTGAAGACACAGATCCGAATACTACGCAGGTAGATGAAGATTCCGCCAACAAGGAAGTTGAAACGGATTTGCAGGAAAATATACAAGACGACCGATTTGATGATTTTGCACTTCCTGATTTCGATGAATCTGCCGGTACGGAGACCGATAAAAAATCCTCTGAAGAAACAAAAGAGGACTACGATTTTGATATGCCTGACTTTGATGATACCGAATTCGATGTGCCGGAGAACACGGAGGATGATATTTTAGGCAAAGACGAGTCGGATACCAATTCGGATAAAACCGAAGAGTTTAGCTCCGACACTGAAAACTTTGATTTACCGGATTTTAGCGATATTGAAGACAATACCGCACCTTCCGAAAGCGATGACACAATCTTGAGCGATGCGGAGAATTCCGATAAAACCGTAACAAGCGATTCCGACGATATATTTGCCGACGATTTTGCGCTTCCTGATTTTGATGAAATCACGCCGCAGACATCCGCAGCAAATGATATTGCAGATGAATCCGAAAACGATGATGTTCTTTTTTCCGATGAACCCGCCCTTGAAGATACTTTTGATTTTTCCGAAAACGATAAAAATAATACACAAAAAACTCCGGCAGACGAAACCCTTACGGGCGACGGTCTTTTAGCGGCGGCAAACGAAAAGATTACCCAAGATTCGGAAGAAACCTTCCCGGATTTTAATTTACCGGATTTTGACGAAACGGAATTGCAAAATACCCGCAGCACTTCATCTTATAACGATGACTTTATGGAGAAAAGCGATACGATGAATTCAAAACATTCTAAAGAGGACAGCACGCCGACCGGACTCAATTTTGACGGGCTGTACGATAAGGAAACGATGGAAGGGAATTCATATCATGACGATGATGAAATTAAGAAAAAAACAAAAACGCCCGTCATTATCTGCATAATCTGCGCAATAATCTGTATAATCACAACTTTGCTGATTCTGTTCGTTGTGCCTTCAAAATATAATATTTTGACAAAAGCTCATAATACAGAAGAGGTAAATGAAATCACTGAGACAAAGCCTGAACCGTCCGAGCCGGAGCCGGAAATTCCGCCTGTTATTCAAGCAAAGGAAGAAGAAATTGTTATAGCACCGGAACCGGAACAAGTTATTCCGGAGCCGCCAAAAGAACCGCCTAAAAAGCCGGAAGATAAAATATACAAAATTAAATGGGGCGACACACTTTGGGATATTGCCGATACTTATTACAAAAATCCTTGGCAGTACAAGATGATTGCGCGTTACAACAACATACGCGACCCTGATTATATTATCTCCGGCACAACAATAAAACTGCCTGCAAAATAATTGAGTATGTCGAATGTAGAGTTTTGAGAGCATTTGCTAAATATGGATGTGCTTTCGGAGCGGTTCCGGTCGCTTAGCCGCAGGCGAGCTTTTCGCTCGAAACGGCACACAGGCATGACCTCGCCTGCGCACAAATAATGCAAATCTCAAAACTTTCATTCTATTGGTGCAGGAAAGAGTTGGAAAATTTCGAGTTTTTACAGAATTCGAAATTGAACATAGTAGTAAAAACGTCCGAAAATCGAAAATTTGATGTAGTTTTAACTTTTTGAAGTGCCGACGTTTTGTTTTCCCTGCAAAATATTTTATACTGCGTTTGAAACTGCAAAACATGAATACAAAAAAAATAATTTTTTGCGCGGCTCTTGTCTGCATCTTTTTATGCGGCGGCTGCGCACAAAAGAATATTTATACGCCGCAAAAAGAGTTTAAATCCGACAGCGATTATTATATGGCTCTCAGAAACCTTGACGAAGGAAATACGGCACAGGCAATTCGACTTTTTACAAGAGCACTAAAAAAATCTTCTTTTTATTGTGCGAGAAAAAGTGCAGAAGAGCTTACGCGGCTTGGAAATGTTCAAGAAAGACAAACAGCGTGCATGAATCTGATTTCATTATATAAAGATGAAGATGCGCTGATTATCGCCGCCGCAGAACTTTTTGAAGAAAATGAATATGCACAACTCATATCTGCTACAGCGGGATTTAACTATGAAACCGGAAATGATATTCTTGCGCGATTGCGGCTTGAATCACTTAAAAAGAAAAACGACAGCAGATACTGCTCGGAAGCTCTTAAATGGTTTTCAAAATCCAAAATATCGGCAGAGCATTATAAATTTTTTAAAAATATAAAAGATGACTATCTGCAAGCCGTATCATCAATAAGTTCTGAAAAGCCGCTTATTTTACAAGATGAAACATTTATACGTCTTTTTGAAATTGCAGACTTTAGACTTGAGATATATAGAAGAAATTATACGGCGGCTTATGAAAAACTCAATATTTTAAGAGATCGAATATCTTCCGATAAAAATTTTTTGTCTGATATTGGAAAAGCGGCTTTATACGGCAGCAAAGATTTCTTAAAAAATGCACAATATTTTGATTCCCTTGCCGTGCTTCACAATACAAATGATGAAAAATTTTTTGATTATTTTTATTCAGGCAGACTTTATGAAAAAGCCGGGAATCATACTTCTATTGCGGAAAAACGCTATATGTCAGCAATGGAATGTGCGGAAAATGGGGATGATTACGACAATGCTCTGTGGTATCTCCTTAATTTGAATCTTGCACAATCTACGCAAAAAGCAACAGATGCTGTAAAAAAGTATTGCAGACTTTGGCACAATCCCGAATATTTTGATGATTTTTTTGAGACTCTGTCTCCGCGGCTTTTGTCGGAAAGCAAATGGGATGCATTTTATGATTTATACAATAACATTGACGGCTTTGCTTCCGATTCGGTTACTGCAAAGTTTGCTTATATTTACGGGCGGCTTTTAGAAGAAAAAATAGCATTGCCTAAAGAATCAGATGCAAAAAGCGAATCTTATAAAGCCTTTTCACGTGCCTTAAAAAGCGGCAGCAGCGTTTATTATAAAATTATGGCGATAACCGCACTCGGTATTAACGGAACAGATGCGGAGCAGTTGCTCTTAAATTCTAAAGCAGGTTTTAACAATGACGAGAGGAATATAAATGCGGAAAATTATTTATTGGGTTTTGCCGCATTCGGACTGCCTGAAAAGATATATCCGGAATGGCAGAAATTTATATCGCGCGGTGTAAAAATCAGTCTTGATACGTCGATAAAACTTGCATCTTTCCTTAGAGAGTGCGGACATAAGAAAAACGAATATTATACGCAAAGTCTCCGTATCGCAGCAAAGGCACTTGCTATTACAGCAAGACCGCCGACTCTGACCGAACTTGAACTACTTTATCCGCGCGACTACAGCAGTTTAATTTCCGATTCTTGTAAAAAGTATTGCGTACCTGAAGAATTTATGTACGCGCTTGTGCGAAGCGAAAGTTTTTTTGATTCGGAAATAAAAAGTTCGGCAGGTGCTGTGGGGCTTACACAGCTTATGGAATTTACAGCTGCCGATGTCGCAAAAAAACTTAATCGTCCCGAATATTCTCTTAAAAACGCGGCAGACAATATCGAATTCGGAACATATTATATTTCAGAACTTGTATCGCGGCTTGACAGCAAATGGCTTCATGCGTTTTTTGCATATAATGCGGGAATTCAACGTGTTCGCAGATGGATAAAAAGTTCGGAGATAGAATTCGGACGGAAAAATCCCGTAAGTTACGACATATTTTTAGAAACTGTTCCGTATGCGGAAACCAGAGAATACGGCAGAAAACTTATTTCTGCTGCCGCGATGTATGCTTTTCTTTATTACCAAAAAGAAATCGGCGATACAGTCGCATTTATAATCAGCAATTAATACTCTTTGTTGCGATGCAGAGCGTCAGGGTATTAAAGGCTCCGCACGAATAAAGATTTTCGCAGCTTATCTGAAGCGTATCTTCCATAACTGTTATATAGCTCCCGCACAGCCGAAACTGAACAGATTTCGACTAACGGAGCGGAAGGGAGAGGCGGACAGAAGAAATTGAGACTTACGGATATAACTTGGTCTTCTGCCAGCTCCAGGTTTGCGGAATGCAAACTTGCGTAAAAACTTTGAAAAAACACTCGTTACGCAGAATCAATCCGGGATTCCAAAGGGCAGCAGCTACGCGTCTTATGCTGCGAGTTTTTACTATGCAAAAACTCGTGAAGCAAACGT
>CAUUGI010000052.1:0-13503 GCA_963544675.1 uncultured Treponema sp. | reverse complement strand
GCTTCCATAGAAAAAAAGATTGCCGAAAAGATGGCGCTTACGGAAAATCCTGCGTTTTGGGATGACCACGAAAAAGCCGAGCGCATTATGTCCGATGTTCGAAAATTGAAAAATCGTATTGAACCTTGGAAAGAAATGCTTTCCGAGCTTTCAGATTTGGAAGCGATGTTCGAGCTTGCCGAAGAAAGCGGAGATACTGCTGACGAAGACGAAACTCGTAAAATGTTTGACGCCGCAAAAGCAAAGTTTGAAAAACTCAACATATTGAATCTTTTATCCGGCGAAGTTGACCAAAACGACGCGTTTATTTCGATTCATGCGGGGGCGGGCGGTACGGAAGCCGAAGACTGGACTGCGATGCTCAGCCGCATGTATACGCGCTGGGCTGAACGGCATGACTACAAAATCGAAATTGTCGACCAGCTGGAAGCTGAAGGCGGCTTAAAATCGATTACAATGCAGATTTCAGGCGATTATGTTTACGGTTACTTAAAATGCGAAGCGGGCATCCACCGTCTGGTGCGAATCAGTCCGTTCGACTCGAACGCTCGGCGGCACACGTCTTTTTCAAGCGTGTATGTCTATCCCTTGCTCGATGATTCTATTGAAGTCGATATAAAGCCGGATGATTTACGCGTCGATACCTACCGCGCCGGCGGAAAAGGCGGTCAGCACGTCAATAAAACGGAATCCGCCGTGCGTTTTACGCACATTCCGACGGGAATCGTCGTTGCCTGTCAGAGCGAGCGCAGTCAGCTGATGAACCGCGCTTCCGCGATGAGTATTCTTAAATCAAAACTGTACGAGTATTACCGTCAAAAAAAGGAAGAGGAAAACTCCAAGTTCAACGGTGAAAAAAAAGATATTTCGTGGGGAAACCAGATACGTTCTTACGTTTTCCAGCCGTATACTATGGTAAAAGACCACCGAACAAAGTGCGAATCGGGCAACATTCAGGCGGTGATGGACGGCGATATAGACCAATTTATGGACGCGTACCTTGTTGCAAAGTGGAAGGGACTTCCGATGGATGCGGACGGCAGTGAAGAAGTTTAGATTTTTCCTGCAAAAGACGGTATTTGCGCTCTGTCTGTTTGCTGCCGGCGGGCGACTGTTTTCTGCGGAGGCAAAAAAATGGACTTTAGCGGCGGAAGCGTTTACGTTTACGCAAAAAAATGCGGAAACGCCCGCTTTAAAAGCCGCCGCGTCTGCAATTCCGTCCATCATGCTTGAGCAAATCACCAAAAACATGAACCGTATGCCGCGCGCACAGGAGCAGCTTGATCGGAAGCTCTACGAACTGCAAAAGGAGCGGCTTTCGCTTTTCTTGCAGCTTTCAAATGAAGTCCGCACGCGCGATTCGATTTTTTTGAACGGCTATTCAAAGCGCAAAACGGCGTACGAAATCAAAAAGCAGAATGCAAAAATCGCGGATATTCAAAAAAAGATAGATGAAAACTTAAAAGCCGCCGCCGAACAGGAAGCGTATTTTGAAGCGCAAATCCAAGCGGATATTGAACGTCAAAAACGGCTTGAAGAAGGCGATGTTGTAAACGATGAGCAAAAAAAAGAAAATGCGCTTATCGTGCTTTTTAAAGATCTAACAAAAAATAGTAAAACCCAAGAGCCGGTGCTTGAACAAGTCGTCATTTACCAAAACGATTTTTCAAAGCTGTTTGAAGTGGCGGAAGAAACGCGTAAAAAGGGCTATGCAAGTTTTGAATTTGAAAAATCTTGTGTAGACGGCGGCATACAGGGACTTTTGACCGGTAAAATCACCGTGTACGGCGAATATATTTCCGCTGCCGTAACCTTGTATGAATATCCCGGCGCGAGGGAAATCGGACACGCGGCGGAAGTAGGCGGCATTGACGAAATAAGTTTTCTTGCGCGAAGGCTTGCGTCTTCCCTTATTCCTAAGATTTCCGACAGTATGCCGGTTGAACTACGCGTCTCCGTAAAACCGGAAGATGCCGCCGCAAAAGCCGTTCTCACCGTTGACGATTCGGTTTTCCGCTCGATTCCGGAAACTCTTACGTTCGGAAGCGGCGTTCATACGCTCAGTTTTGAGGCGGAAGGCTATGCGTCTGCTTCAACTTCGTATTCGTTTACGGGAAACCGACGTTTTTCAGTCGAAATTGAAATGCGCGAAAAAAAAGACGGAGTATTTACGCTTGCGCTTAAAAAAGATTTTGCAGGCGACCTCTTTGCCGACGGCGAGCTTGCCGCAGCTCTAAAAGCCGAAGAGCGTTTTGCGTCTATTAAGATAAATGACGGCAACATTTTGGGGCGTTTCATCTCGGAAGACGGCAGCGGCGCAGATTATTTTATCAAAGATTCGCTTGTAGAAGACGGTGCAAAACTTGTTCTTAACGCCAAGCCGTTCGACCGCAGTAAGTACATAGAAAAACGTCGTAAATGGATGTATTCGTCTTACAGTGCGTTGATTGTTTCGCTCATTCCGACGTTCTACTGCTACGGAAATTATTTTTCTTCCGCCTCCGCCTACAATAAACGCTACGATTTTTCCTATGATGAAGCATTAAAATGGCAGACGGCATATAACGTAACTAGCGGCATCAGCATTGCGTGCGGTGTGTTTTTTACTTATGAATTGACAAGATATTTGCTTGCTGCAAATACCGTCCTCCCGGCGGAGGCAAAAAAGATGAATCCCCGCAGAGAGGCTAAAATCCGTGCGCAGGAAGAAAAAGCGCGCGCTCTTGCAGAAAACGCGGATTCGGAAAAAAAAGAAAATACTGAAGAATTAAATACCGAAGAATCCAAAATAAGTGCTCCGGAAAAAACAGAGGCTGCAGGAGATTGAAACCGTTCGGAAACTTCCGTCTTAAAATGTGTTTGCAAGTTGCTTAATTTTTTGTGTTAGTACAAAAAACGAAAAAACGGTATGATAAAAAATATGGGAAAGATTTCTTTTGCGCAAAAACTGCGCAGTTTATTTGTCCGCAAAGAAAATACGGAATTTTACGATGATTTGACCGATGCGCTCATTGAAGGCGATGTAGGCGCAAAAACAGCCTTCGAAATCACTGAACTTTTGGAAAAAAATTGCTTAAAGCAACATATTTCAGGCGAAAATGATATTTTACTTGAATTAAAAAATATTCTTTTGACGTATGTTCAGAGCGTCGAACTTTCTGCCGTGTCCGGTAAGACGAATATTTGGATGCTTTTGGGCGTAAACGGAGTCGGAAAAACGACTACCGCCGCGAAGCTCGCATATCATTTTAAGTCCGCAACGGAGAATCTTGTGCTTGCCTCGTCGGATACGTTCAGGGCTGCCGCAATAGAGCAGCTTGCTCTTCATGCGGAAAAAATCGGTGTGCGGGTTGTGAGCCATCAGCACGGAGCCGATCCGGCAGCCGTTGTTTTTGACGCGGCTTCTGCGGTTCAGGCGCACGGCGGCGGACTTGTCATTGCCGATACGGCAGGACGGCTTCACAATAAAGAAAATCTTGTGCGCGAGCTGCAAAAAATCGACCGTATATGCCGCGAAAAATCCGATGACGGCTGTTATAAAAAACTTTTGGTTGTAGACGCAACTACAGGGCAGAATGCTTTACGGCAGGCGGAAGCGTTCAATGAAGCCGTCGGCATAGACGCGCTTATTCTTACAAAATATGATTCTACCGCAAAAGGCGGCATTGCAATTTCTATCGGAAAAGAATTTGGAATTCCTGCCGCATTTGTGTGTACCGGTGAAAAATATTCCGATATGAGTTTATTTGATTCCGAAAAATACATATCGGAGTTTTTGGGACTTTAGATTGAATTCTTTTTTACGCCGTCCGTTTTTTTTTGTGTTTATTTTCATCTGTTCTTCTCTAACGGCAAAAGATTACGATTTTGAATATCGCTCTTTTTTCTTTGAGCTTTGGCGTTACGAATATACAGGCGTGTCCGATTATTCGGGAATCGAAAAATATTCCGGTGTTTCAAAAGCTCCGGCATTTATCATGGCGGGAACAAAATGGACTTTAAGACGCGGAGCTTCCAGAATAGTCGATTTTTTTATGCAGGATTATATCGGTGTCTTCGATGTTTCTATTTTGTATGATGAAACTTCAGACGACGGAGACTTGATTGACTCAATCGATTTTTCCGAATCGGATATATTTACAGTCGAAGAACCGAAAGAATTGAATGAAATTCGAAAAGAAATCTTTGAAAAAACTGTTGCGGCGGAAAATAAAATACGTGAAAGTCGTTTTACCGATACCGAAAAAAAATTGAGATTTTATTCTTTTAATGATGAAGTTTTATCGCTTCAAAAAACTCAAGCAGGATATACCGCAATAAGTTCGGACAATAAAACCGCCGTAAGAAAATTTTATGATAATGCTTTTCGTCTTTACAAACGCGAGTTTTGGAATTTAAGCGGCGGCGCGGAAACTTTAGGGGCGGCAAAAACGGAAAATTATATTTATGCGGACGGTGCAAAACCTGTTTTCGCAGTTATTACGGAGCCGAAAAAGCGGATGGAAATTTCTTATGATGAAAGCGGACGCATTATTATTTCAAAAGTTTTTGCCGCTGAAAATGAATCTTCCGAAAAATCGGCTGACCAAAATGCTGCCGTCGAAATAAAGTTTAATCTGAAAAGCATGACGCGTTTTTCTTACGGCGAAAGCGGCAAACTGATGGAGCGTTATTACGAGTCTTACGATTATCGGCGCGGAAAATTAACCGATACGGAAACAAAGCGCGAAGTTTACGAGCATAAGACTGAAGACGGCGAGCCGGACTACTATTTTTACGAAAACGGCGTGCTCCGCATGAAAAGAATTTACCGCAGCGTTGACGCATATACGGCATATATGTATTTTGACGGCGGATACTCTTCCGAAACGGTGTACGAAAACGGCAAACGCGTGCGGGATTTGTTCTTTTTGTACGGTAAACTTGTCAGGAGCCGGAATTATGAATAAAAAAAATATTTTTTCTTCGTGGACATGGATTTATTTTGTGTCGCGGCGTTTTTCTTCCGTTGACCGCAAAGGACGCTCCGCCGTAACAGGATTTCTTGCCGCGCTCGGTATTGCGCTCGGCGTGATGACGCTCATCACGGTTTTGGGCGTTATGAACGGCTTTCAAATGAGTTTTGTAGACGCAATCATGGAAATTTCAAGCTATCACATACAAGTTTCAGGAATTGACGGTGCAAACGAGGCGGATTTTTTGCATTTTTGCGAAAAACATAAAAATATCGCTGCGACAGGCAGGTTTTACGAATCACAGGCTCTTATCACAGGAGCGCGGGGACGGGAAGCAAGCGCGATTATACGCGGCGTAGAAAGCGGCATTATGGAGTGCGACAAAGGCTTTGCGCGAGAGCTTCACATCGTAAGCGGCGCGTTCGACTTAACGGAGGCGGACTTCATCGTGCTCGGCTCGTATCTTGCGCAGTCGCTAGGTGTAAATATCGGCGGTACGGTGAATCTACTTGCGATGAGCGGCGGAAACGACGTTGCTCTTATTTCGCAAAACCGCGAATTCCGCGTAATGGGAATTTTTGAATGCGGTTACGCCGATATAAACAGCTCGTTCGCCTTTATCAGCGACGCGGCGGCAAAGGCGAATTTCGGCTCCGGAAGTCAATTAAAATACGGAATAAAACTTTTCCGCAGGAATTCCGACATCAAAGCCGCCGCAGACATCGAAGCCGCTTTCCCGAACGTCAAAGCGCAGTCGTGGCGCGAGTTCAACCGTTCGTTTTTCGGCACGCTCCGCATCGAAAAAAATATTCTTATGCTTCTTGTATTTTTGATTTTCGTTGTCGTCGGTATAAACATCTACAACGGAATGCGGCGGCTCGTCTTTGAGCGGGCGGAAGAAATTTCGGTTTTGTCCGCGCTTGGAGCGTCGGAAAAAGAGATAAAGTCGATTTTTATCATGCGCGGCTTTACGGGCGGATTTATCGGCTCGCTTGCGGGCACGGCGGCGGGGCTTTTTTTGTGCGTCAACATCGGCACGGTTTTTATGGGCATTTCGCACGTCATGTTTTTTGCAGAGTACGTCGCCGCCTTACTTTTTTCTCCGCAAAACGCCGCGTTCATCTACGAAAATCCCATGTATCGAATCTACGCTTCCATTCCCGCGCGCTTTTATTTTTCGGAAGTGCTGGCGGTCAGTCTCTTTGGATTGGCAGCTCCGCTTTTTGCGGCATTGCAGGCAAGTAAAAACGTATTAAAAATGAATGTTGCGGAGGTCTTGCACGATGAATAAAATTTTGACGGTAAAAAATCTTGAAAAAACATATAAAACCGACATCGAAACGCTTACGGTCTTAAAAAACTTGAATTTTGAAGCGCTCGAAGGAAGCAAAACTGCGATTGTCGGCGAAAGCGGAAGCGGAAAAAGCACGCTCTTGAACATCATCGGCAGTATCGACACGGCGACGGGCGGAACCGTGCAGGCGGGCAAGTGGAATCTTACGTCTCTTTCCGAGCGCGAAAAATCCGAATACCGTTCGTCGTTTTTGGGGCTGGTGTTCCAGTTTCATTATCTGCTCAAGGATTTCACCGCGCTTGAAAACGTGTTCATGCCCGCGTTTATGGCGGGCGTTCCGCGCAAAACCGCCGAAGAAAAAGCGCGCGCCCTGCTTGACGACGTCGGACTTTCCAAGCGCATTTCGCACCTTCCTAGCGAACTTTCAGGCGGCGAGCGGCAGAGGGTTGCGGTTGCGCGCGCACTCATAAACGATCCGCCGCTTATTCTTGCCGACGAACCGACGGGCAACCTCGACCCTGCAAACGCGGTTTTAATCAGCGAACTGCTTTTTTCTATGGCGGACAAGTACAAAAAAACTTTGATTTTGGTTACGCACGACTTAAAAATCGCGGAAAAATGCGCCGACCGCTACACCATCGCGGACGGCAAACTGGAGAAACTATGACGGCGGCGGCATCAATTTTATTTGCAAAACGGCTCATTTTTCCTCGCACGCTCAAAAAATCTTCCGCGCGAAGAAGCATTTTGGGAGCCGTTGCGTGTATTGCAATCAGCATTGTGCCGCTCACCGCTGTTATCAGTATTGCAGACGCGATGATAAGCGGCATGACGGAACGGCTTATCGGCTTATCTTCGCTGCACCTGCGCTCGGTTGTCAGGCGGAATGCGGACGCGGCGGCGACGCTTGACGGATTAACGGCGTATAAGACCTCACTTACGAGCGTAAACGGCGTTACGAATGCTTTTATGGAAATCGACTGCGACGCGCTTGCGGCAGGAAAAAATTACCGCACCGGAGCGTCTGTCCGCGCGGTGGAGCCGGATATTTTTACGCGGAACGCGTATTTTGCAAAGTTTATAAAAACGGTTGATGGCACTATAGAAGATTTTGTGAATAATCCCAAAAGCGCGGTTATCGGAGAAAAAGCGGCGAATCTGCTTTCCGTCCGCGCCGGAGACACCGTCCGCCTCATCACGACCAAACGCCTGCCTTCAGGAATAATTGCACCGCGTTTAACGTCGTTTACCGTCGCCGCAGTCGTTTCTTCCGGTTATCAGGAACTCGACGCGCTGTGGTTTTTCATTCCGATTGAAACGGGTTTTTCGATAATCCCAAAAGATTCTGCAATCGTCTCGGTGATGATGGAATGCGCGGACGCTTTTTCGCCGTCACTTTACGGTGTGCAATCCGAGTGTTCGTCAATCTTAAACGGAGAAGCGA
Organism: uncultured Treponema sp.; assembly: GCA_963544675.1. GTDB lineage: Bacteria > Spirochaetota > Spirochaetia > Treponematales > Treponemataceae > Treponema_D. Next base: position 5,810 of record CAUUGI010000052.1, on the reverse strand, counting down.
CCGTCTTTCGGTGGGATGAATTAAACGCGTCTCAACTGCAAAATTTTTCTTCAACAAAACTCATGCTTGTCTTCATTATGACGCTCATCGTCCTTGTTGCGGCGGTTAATATCTCTTCCGCGCTCATTATGCTCGTTATGGAACGTCGGAGGGAGATTGCAATTCTGAAAAGTCTCGGCGGCACTCCGAACGGCATTACGCTTTCGTTTTTGCTCACAGGACTTGCTGCCGGTTGCGCGGGACTTCTAATCGGTCTGCCGTTCGGGCTGCTTGTTTCAGTAAACATAAATAAAATCATATCTTTTATTGAAAATGCTTTGAATTTAATTTTAAAAATTGTATATATTATAGGCGGCGGCAGTACTGGGTTTGATTCGTTCCGCCTGCTTAATCCCGATTACTACCTTACGGAAATACCGGTTTCAGTTCCGTTTGCGGAGCTGTTTTTTATGTGCGGAGCAGTTATGCTTCTGTCTCTTGCCGTTTCAATTCTCCCTGCCGTCAAAGCGGGAAAAGAGAATCCGCTTGAAATATTCAGGAAATCATAATGAAGTGTGATTTATGTCATAACGAAGAAGCAGTAGTTTTTATTGAACAAATCGGTTCCGATGAAAAAACGCGCAAAATCAATTTATGTTTAAAATGCGCCAACGAACGTGGAATTTCAAATTTTTCCTCTTCTCCTCAAAAAATCAACATTGATGCGGTTTTTAAAGAACTTGATGATAAGACGGCAGCTTCTAATCCCGATTTAAGAACTCTTTGCCCCGTTTGCGGCAGCAATCTTGCATTTATAAAGAAAGCCGGTGTTGCCGGCTGCCCTGAATGCTACGAAGTTTTTAAAGACGAAATAAAAACTTCTATGCGTGAGCACGGAATCACCGTAACGTATACCGGTTCTTTTCCCAAGCGGCTTTCCGGCTTCAGAAATGCACTTACCGACCGCAATGATTTGCAGGCAAAACTTGATGAAGCTGTCCGCGAAGAAAATTACGAAAAAGCCGCAGTTTACCGCGATTACCTTCGTGCGTTGGAAAAAGGCAGCGTTGCCGACGCTTCCGACAGCACTTTATCCGGAGAATAAACTTAATGGATGAACGTGAAGTGAATATTGTGCCGTGGTACTCGGAAACTGGCGAATGCGACGATGTAGTCGTTTCTTCCAGAGTCCGTCTTGCGCGCAATTTGGCGAATTTTCCGTTTCCGTCGCATTTTAAATCCGACGATTCAATGCGCGTGCAGGCACTTGTGTTCGATGCTTTTTCAAATATGCGAAAATCTTTGGGCTACCACTTAATTGACTGCCGTCTGCTGGATGAAAAAGGGCGGCGCATTTTGGAAGAGCGCGGCGTTTTAAAAACTCAAAGTGAATTGGAAAATCAGGCTGCGGGAAGCGAAACCGGACTTATTATGAGTACTGATGGACGCATTGCCTGTGCCGTAAATTCGGGAGACCATCTGCGATTAAGCTGTTTTTCAGCGGGACTTTCCGTCCGTTCTGCTCACTTTGAATGCGCAAAAGTTGATGATGAATTACAGGATAAACTTCAATTTGTTTCGTCCGCGGATTTCGGCTATCTTACATCTTTTTTCTGCAATACCGGAAGCGGAATGAGACTTAGTGCAAGGATTCATATTCCGTCGCTTTTGCGCGCAGGACGCATCTCATCTCTTTCCGATACGCTTTTTGAAAACGGAATTGCTTTAAATCCTCTTTATCACTTTTCCGCGCAGCAAAATCCCGCTCCTTCGTTTTTTACGATTTTTACAATGTCCGCCATGAACGGAACGGAAATAGATCAAATCGCTTCTTTCGAAGCTGCATGCAGGTCTATCGTTGAAAGCGAAAGAAAGATTTCTGCGGATTTTGCCGACAATAAATCTATTGTTGTGCGGAATTCAGTAATCCGCTCATATTCTGCCGCAAAGACAAGTCTTCTTATATCTTATCCGGAGGCTTTAGGTATGATTTCGGATTTGAAATTCGGAAGAAAAATAGGACTTCTGCAGGGGATTGAAGACAATACTTTTTGCGGACTTTTGTATCGTGTACAAGACGGTCATCTTACATATCTTATGGATAATGGAAATTTTACATTTGAAAGCGATGTTTCAGTGAATAATCGTCTTAAACTCGACAGACTTAGGGCGATAGTCATTCAGGAAGAACTTTCTAATGTTTCATTGAGGAATATATGAAGAATTTTTCACAGCGGGCCTCCCGTCTTATTTATGCTCTTTGTCAGGACGAAGCGCGCAGAACAGGTTGTTCACGGATAAATCCCGAACACGTCTTACTTGCGATGGTAAAAAGCGAAGACGGATTGGGTTTTGAACTTCTTAAACTGCTTAGAATAAATATTTTGACATTTCGGCTTTCTCTGGAACAAAATATAACTTCTTCCGCGGACGGAATTACAGTTGATTCCGATGAAATTCCGCAGAGCCGTCGGATGAATATGTTTATCGATCTTGCAGGAATTGAATCCCAATCTCTCGGAAATGAATATATCGGAACGGAACATTTTGTACTTTCGGCCGTTAGAGAAGTTGACAGCGTTACCGCTCGGTATTTTGAAAAAGCCGGAATTGATCTTGCCGAAGTGCGGACGGCAGTAAAAAAAGTTCAGTCGAAGCGAAAATCTTCTATTGAAAATCATACCGAGCAAAGAATCTTAAATCATGTCTTTCAAGATTTATTCGGTATGGGAAATCCCCCTAAAAATGCGCAGGTTAATGAAGCTAAACCTGCAAAGAAATCGTTTCTTGATGAATTTACGCGAGATTTGACCCGCCTTTCTCTTGAAGAAAAAAACGATCCTGTTATCGGACGCGGTAAAGAAATTGAGCGGCTTATTCAGATTTTGTCGCGTCGGACAAAAAATAATCCCGTGCTTGTAGGAGAACCGGGAGTCGGAAAAACCGCGATTGTAGAAGGACTTGCCGCCCGCGTTGCAAAGGGAGCCGTTCCGCACGGGCTTATGAAAAAACGTATTCTTTCGCTTGACTTGGGTGCGCTTGTCGCCGGAACAAAATACCGCGGCGAGTTTGAAGACCGCATGAAGCGCATGATGAATGAAGCAAAAGAATCCGGACTTATTTTGTTTATAGATGAGCTTCATACGATAATCGGTGCGGGCGGACCGGAAGGAACTCTGGATGCGTCCAATATGTTGAAGCCTGCTTTAAGCCGCGGCGAGATTCAAATTATCGGAGCGTCGACTACAAAAGAATATACCCGATATATCGAAAAAGATTCCGCGCTTGAGCGGCGTTTTCAGCCGGTAAAAGTTGATGAGCCTACGGATTCCGAGACAATCGATATTTTGAAGGGAATAAAAAAGCAGTATGAGGACTTTCACAACGTATTTTACGATGAAGATGTTATTCCCTCTATTGTGAAAATGTCGCGCCGATATGTGCCGGAGCGTTTTCTCCCCGATAAGGCAATCGATATTCTTGATGAAGCCGGCGCAAGAAAGAAAATTCAGGAAAGCGAAAAGCCTGCCGAACTTATAGAGCTTGAATCCGAAATAGAAGAACTTGACGAAGAAAAGATTCGTTTGGTCAACAGTCAGGATTATGAAAAGGCGGCACGTGTACGGGATAAAGTTGTAGAGATGAAAAATCGGCTTGAGGCATTCAAAACGTATTGGAATGCAAATACTTCTGAAAACCGCCGCCATGTTACGTCCCGTGATATATGTCAAATCATTGCATCAATGACAGGAATTCCTGTAGACAGACTTGACGTGTCGGAAACGGAACGTCTCGTCTCTATGGAAAATGAAATGCACAAAAGCGTAGTAGGGCAGGATGAAGCCGTTCATCTTATTGCAGGTGCTATAAGGCGGAGCCGTGCGGGAATTTCATCTCCCAACCGCCCGATAGGCTCGTTTATATTTTTAGGCCCTACCGGAGTGGGTAAAACACAGCTTGCAAAGGCTCTTGCAAAATTTCTTTTCGGAAGTGAAGAGCAGCTTATTAGAATCGATATGTCCGATTATATGGAAAAGCACAATGCAAGCCGCTTGGTCGGAGCACCTCCGGGATATGTGGGGTATGAAGACGGCGGTGTGTTGACAGAAAAAGTTCGCCGGCATCCTTATTCCGTTGTATTGCTTGACGAAATTGAAAAAGCGCATCCCGATGTATTTAATCTTTTGCTTCAGCTGCTTGAAGAAGGTGAGTTGAGCGATAATCTCGGGCATACCGTTAATTTCCGCAATACCGTAATAATAATGACCAGCAATGCCGGTGCGCGTCAAATTACCAACGAGGGGCGCGTAGGTTTTTCCAATGCAGGCAGCGGAATCATCGAATACGGTGAAATAAAAGCCGGCGCACTTAATGAGCTTAAAAAACTGTTAAGTCCTGAGCTTCTCAACAGAATCGATGATGTTATCGTATTCAATGCGCTGACTTACGAGCAGATTTCCGAGATTCTCGATATTCAGATGGACGAACTTTCAGTGCGCCTTGAAGAGCGCGGTATGAAAATCCGTTTGACGGAGGACGCGCGCGAATATCTTGTTAAGCATGGCTATGAACCTTCCATGGGCGCGCGTCCTATGCGTCGTCTTTTGCAGCGCGAAATTGAAGATCCGATTTCAATCGCTGTGCTTGACGGAAAAGCAAAAAACGGCGGCGAAATAGAAATCGATTTTGCCGAAGGTGCGCTTAAAGTCTCTTTTACAGAAAGTGAAAGCGGCGCGGTTTCTGTTCAGGCTGCATTGCCTCCTGCCGGAAAATACGAATCGGACAGCGCGGAATAGTCGGAGAATAATTTGTGAAGCTCATGAATTGTTCTTTTTTGTGCCGCATATTCGTATTTATCGCGCTTTTCTGCTTACGGTATTTATGTTTTTCGGAAAAAATAAATGCCGGATTTTTGCCTGAAATATCTTCTCTTCCGTTTGCAGTTAAAACGGATGGGGAAAATTATACGCCTGTCCGCTTTGAATCCGAGCGCGAGCTTATAAATGATTTTGTTTCAGGAAAAATCGATGCAATAAATATTCCGCTTGTTACGGCTGAAAAATTGTATTCCGGCTTCGGGCAGGATATTTGTGCCGCTGCGGTAACTTCCGTGTGCGATGTTGCGATTATAAGCAGCGAGTACGGAGTAAATTCTTTGTCGGACTTGCTTGGAAAGAAAATATTTGTTTCGGACAGGGGCATTTATTCAGAACTGCTTTTAAGTTTTTTTAAAATGAACGGAATATCAACAGGCGGCACAAGCGGCGGTGTGGAAATCGAATATGTTTCCGATAATGCGAAAATCCTTTCGGGAATGCGGGCGGGAAAAATAAAACTTGCCGTGCTGGGAGGAATATATTTGCATTCGCTCCTGAATGATTTTAAGCAGGCTCGAACAGTGTTCAATCTAGGCGATGAATATTCTTTTTCCAAGAACAGCAAAACTTTGCCTGCTTTAAGCGTTCTTATCGTAAAAAGGTCATCTTATTTCGCCGATGAAAAACTTTATAAAGATTTTTTCGCGGAAATTGCAGAAAATTACAGGGCGGTAAAATATTTTCCGTATTCCGCCGTAAAAAATATTCGTCTTGGCAACGGAGTGAATATTGCAGGAGCCGTATCCGCCGCAAAACACGGCTGCTCTTTTCTTTCCGGTGATAAAGCAAAAAGCAGCATAGATTTTTCAGTTTATAAAACCGCAGCTTCCACTTTGCCGATTATAGAATATTAGCCTTAACTCCGAGTTTTGGAAATAGCAGTTAAATAAAGCTGTGCATTCGACGAGAACCCATCCGCTTAGCCGCAGTCGAGCTTTTCGCTCGAAACGGCAC
>CAUUGI010000051.1:0-14059 GCA_963544675.1 uncultured Treponema sp. | reverse complement strand
CAAAAAAATGACCGCAGGTAAAGGAGGAAAACCCGCGGTCATAAAAACATTCGCTTCGTCAGTTGTATTATGCTTATACAAACAAACTGCGCCGAAATGGTTACAGATTTATAATAAAATTTTGCGATTTTGCTTAAAATCGATAGATTCCTTCCAGACGCACGCTGCTTAGTTCTTTATATTTTCCGTATTCGCCTAAAGATTTTCCTTCAAAATATCCTTCGGCAGATGCAAGCACTGAAAGCTGATCCGTAACCGAATATTCGGCGGTTAATGATGCGAAACTGTCGAAATCCTGCCAATTTATTCCGGATGTAAACGATAATTTCAGTGTTTCTGCAAAGAACGAGCGGCTCAAACTGAATGTTGTGCCGTTGGCGCGTTCTTTTGCATCCGTTATGTTTTCGTCAAAGTCGAATATTATGTTTTCAAAATATTGGGCAGTCAGCATCCATGAAGAATGAGTCCAATCCAATCCGGCAAGAGCTTTTAATCCGTTCTTGGCGGCAGAGCTGTCATTCACTACGGAATACGCTTTATCAATAAAGAATGCTGTTTCGGCACGCAGTACAAAAGATTTAATCGGAATTGCCGCGTCAAAAGCCGCCATTCCGAATCTTTTATATTCACCGTTTAACGTAATTTCTGTTGCCGACATTTTTGTTGTCAAAACCGGCGTGTCTGAAAATCCGTAATACCCGTAAAACGAAAAATCAAGCAGAGGAAGCCAAAAACTTATTTTTGCGGCATAAGACGAATTTTCAAGCTTCGTTTCAGGAGTTTCGATTGTCCCGATATTTACCGGAAGCGTTTTACCCAATACAGGAATAAACATTGACTCAGGGACGAAAATCTTTCTAAGAGAATCTGATTTTCCAAGAGGAAGCGCGGACGGTCTAAAAATCGGTATCCAGTAAAAGTCGGAAGATACATAAGTACCTGACAGATTTAATTTAAGTGCGTCAATACCAAGCCGGGATTCGCTGTAAGTTGAAGAATATAGGTTTGTTATGTCTTTCGGACACAGAACATCGGCAACTGCAACTCCGTCAGCTTTGCCCCATGCGCTTATTTGGCGACCGGCTTTTATTCCGGCGGTAAAAGTTCCCGAAGCGTTTGTAACATTCCACGAAAACCAAGCCTCTTTCAGAGCGGCGGAAAGTCCCGCTTTTACGGAGAACGGCTCTTCATAGGCGGCTTTTATTCCGTCAAATACTATCGAACCATCAATATATGCCGCGCAGTTGCCCGCCGAAGCATCAAGTACGCCGGATACGCTTTGTTTTGCCGCAGAAAATTTACCGGCATTGCCGCCGTAAAGATAAGCACCTATAACGCTTTTTACGTTTCCGGAAAAATCGAACTGCTGTGCACCTAAAACGACGGTAAATTGGAACACAAGCGCGGCAGCACATAAAATACGTAAGCGTTTCATAAACGCATCAGATTTTGTCCGCCGTCCGCCGCTGATACCTGCGGCATTCATTTTACAGCCCCTCTTTCAAGCGCAGAAACCGTAAAAACGGAATCGTTTACGGTTTGATTATACATTACATCTTTTGTCTCGATTACCGTAAAGTGTCCGGTTTGAACATTTTCCATCTTCATTTTACAGGTTGTCCATATTCCGTCGATTTTTTTAATATCGGAAGCCGTAAACAGCCTGTGAAGTTTATTCTGCTTGTCATAAAATTCCGCTTTCTGCATAAGATAATTATCTTTCCTTATCCAGACGATTCTACGCGGATCTTTTTCGGTTGCGGATTTTGAATTACATTCGATTTTCCAACAGGCTTCACCGTCAACAGTTTCGTCCCCAAGCAAAGTAAAATTATCTTTGGAAAGTGCTCTGTCGCCCATGTCGTCGTAAGTAAAATCCGTACCCATAAAATCTCCGCCGCTTTCCGAACCTGAAATTCTGCGGACTTTTTTCATAGCCGGCATATAAAGCCAATTATCGCTGTCTTTTTTTACGCCTCCGGATTCTTCATATTCCCACATAAGATAGCCTACGCCTGCAACGTCTTTCGGCGTTCTAAATACAATAACGGTTTTAGTAGTATCGCCGAATTTTTTCTTAAACGATGCAACTTCTCTTACACGTACACCGCCGTTTTTATTTGTAAGAGTCATCACGGCGGTAGAACTGCTTGTGCTGCTTACATCCGCATCTCTGTTTTTTTCCATTATGGAAAGAGCACTTTCTTGAGAAAATGCGGAAGAAAGCAAAACAGCTCCTGCCAAAAGTGCCGCACCGTACATTTTTGAAAAATCAAACTTAATCATATAACCTCCGAAAAATTTGCCTTTATTCAGGCTTTTAATTATCTAAAAGTCAGACCTGTTCTTAATCGTTGTTTTTTGAGGACTTGTCGAACGGTTTTGTCAAAAACAAAAGTGCAGGTGTTACCGTATAATCGGCGGCAAGAGCTGCGGTAAGTCCTATAATCGAAAGCATACCGATTCTAAAAAGCATACTCATATCGCTGAATGTATACATAAAGAACATCGCGCATAAAATAAGCGTAGAAGATGCCATTGACCGTCCGATTTTTTTGAAAGAGTCGATTACGGCAGTGTGATAATTGTCGCCGATTTCATGTTCATATTTTACATGGTTTGTAAAATGAATCGTATCATCAACAGCGATTCCCAAAATCATCGGCATGACAGTCATCGTAAGCATATCAAGCGTGTAACCGCAGAAACCCATTACGCCGCCGACCAAAAATACCGGCGCAACGTTAGGAATCATGGCGATCAGTCCGGTTTTTACGCTTCCAAAGGCGACCATAAGCATAATCGCAATTATTATAAATGAACCTGCAAAGGACTTTAATTCACCTGTTACAAGTTTTCTATTTAAATCCGCCATTTTTGCAACTTCACCTACAATATTGACTTTAGCATTTGGGAATGCCGACTGAGCAATCCTTTTGGCGGCGTTTATATCGTCCACCATATCCTGTGCAGAATATTTCGACAATTCAACATGAATGTAAGCCGTCGAACAGTCTTCACTAAGCCATGAAAATAAAGCCTTGCTGTCGGAAATCTCGTATAAGAACAAAAGCTGCGTCAACATATCGGAATCTTCCGGGATTTTATAATAATCATCGTTATCGCCGTTAAGAGTTTTATACATTTCTTTAATAAGATCGGTAACGGAAGTTACACGCGGCTTATTGCCGGAAATTTTTGTAAGTTTAAACTTTCCGAATTCCTTTGAGCAGTCATCCAAAGCAAGCATTGCGGAAGGCTCTTTAAATGCGTCCGCATCCGGCATTTCTATCATAACGTTATAACTGTATTGACTTCCGAGTTTTGACTTCATAATTTGAACAAGACGCGCAACGTAAGGAATTTTTTCACCCATCATACCGGTGTAGTCCATGTTTACTTTTATGCGCATGATTCCGAAAATCGACACAACCGTAATTACCGCACTCACAACAACAATCAAAACTTTATGTTTAAGAACTCTCTCACCGAAAGCTCCGTAGATTGCATCAACTTTTTCCTGACGGGCTTTCTTTTTCTGTTCCCTTTCTACGGATTTTGCATTTACATTTTGAGATTTTGACGGAGCGTCTTTTCCGAAGCTGTAAAAGATTGGGAGAAGCACAATTGTGTAGATATAAACCGTGAGAACTATGCATGAACTTGTGCCTCCTACCCATTTAAGAGGTCCGATTCCAACGCCCATAAAAGAAATTAAAGAAGCAACCGTAGTTGCAACAGTGAATAAAATCGGCCAGCCGGAAGCCTTGACCGCATCGATTACCGCTTGTTTGCGTTTGCCGCAATTTCTGAATTCCAATCGGAATGCGTTGATATAATGAATAGAATATCCCACCGCAAGTGCCATTCCCAGCATGACCGGAAGCGTAATCATATCCGAATCCGCTTGTATTCCCAGCCATGAAGAATATCCAAGTACAACAGCGATTCCGCCGACAATTGCTATTATCGGAACAATAACGCCTCTGAACGAACGCACCAAAAAGATTAGACATAACAGCATGACAACAAATCCCGACATAATGCGCAGTCTTGTCTCTTTTGAAACAGTTATGTCTTCTTCCGCCTCTGTATACCCAAGTCCCGTTCCTTTTAATGTGTATAAATCGCTTTTGAATTCATCGCTTTCTACAATCGGAATTGCCGCCCGTCCAACTGTAAGCATATCGGCGCGTTCCGTTTCATCTCCATAAGGCGTTAAAGAAAGTATTACCCATGTTTCAGTCGCATCATCGGAAACAAGATTGTTCACAAGCGAAGTGCGGCTCATAATGAATTCTTTTTTTTGTGCCAAATCCGACTTTTCATCTTCAGTCATTTGGCTTAAAGGTTTGCCTCCGCCGGGAATTCCGTCTTCAAACGGATTAACCATTTCCATTCCTTCTTCAGTCCCTTTTGCAACAGAAAGATTCATAAGTGATGTAATTTTATCTGCAAAAGGGACTTCCGACTCAAGTCTCTTCCCAAGCCTGTCAATAGCGTCAAGAACTTCCGGCGCAAAAACATCTTCCGCTTCAACAAGAACCATCACGGAATCTTCGTTTCCGAAAAGTTCTTTAAAGCGGTCTTCGCTCCGTTTAATTTCATCACTGTCGTCAAACCATGAAGATTCATCGCTGTCCATGTGAAAACGCGATAATCCCGCAAATCCGGCAACAGTGAAAATTAAAACAGCTACCAAAAATAAAAATCTGTATTTTATCTGAAAAGCACCTGCCTTTCCGAACCATTCATTGATTTTTTTTATGGACACAATACACCTCCATGCATCCGCAGTGCTTCCAAATGATAGTCAAATCATAGTTAGCCGTCAACAACTTCGATTCAGGAGGAGGAAAAGATAAAAAAAATTTCAAACACAGGTTTTAGTTGATGCCGGCACTTACACAAAACATTGTTTTTACTTTTTCCATAAATTGTCTGCCGCGATCAAATTCATTATTGAACATTCCGAATGACGTTGCGCCGGGAGAAAAGACGACATTACCGATTTGTCCCGTCTCCGCGTCCAACTCCGTTTTTAGAGCGCACAGCAGTGAATCAAGATTTGCGTATACACCTTTGTAAGGGATGCCGCGCGCGTCAATCTGTATTTTTAGTTTGTCAGTGCCGCTTCCTGCCAGCATATACAACGATTTTACGGGAGATTTGTTTTTTGCCAACGCTTCTGTAAGCGGCGTAAAATCAAGTGATTTATCAGTGCCGCCGGTGATTAAAATTATTTTGTCTTTAAAAGATTTTATCGCCGCTGCCGCCGCTTCGGGAACAGTTGCACATGAATCGTTATAAAATTTTATAAAATTTTTGTAACAGTGAAAATATTGCAGTCTGTGTTCAATTCCCTGCCATTTGGAAAAAATGTCCGCAATTTTATCAGCCGGAATCCCCATAATTCGCATAACCAATGCGGCGTTCAAAACATTTTGTCTAAGGTGGCTGCCCGGCACCAAAAGGGAACGCAAAACAGTTTCTTCTTTATATTTGTTGCCGCAGGAATCGTTAGCAGAATCTTCAAAAAGCCTGACATTTCCGTCTTGCTGTAAATTTGCTTCAAGCCATGCGCCGCAAATTCCGTCTTTAAGCGGCTCTTTTGAATAACGCAGGACATGGGATTTTGCTTCCGCCGCAAATAAATCCCCCCATGTTCCGCCCGTCTTGGGGCCGGAGCCGATTTCATCGCTGTCTGCATCAAAAATTGCAAAATCTTCCGCGTTTTGGTCTTGGTAAATAAGCCGCTTATCTGCAACATAATCTTCCATATTGCCGTACCAATTTTGATGGTCGGGTACAATTTTTGTAATTATCGCAATATGCGGCTTTAATACACCGCGCCCCCGCAAATCGGCAAGCTGCCAGCTCGAAAGTTCAAGAATCACTATAGAGTGCTCATCAGTCCGCTCAAGAAAATTTAACGGACTTACGGTTATGTTGCCGCCTAAAAATACTTTGAATCCCGCTTCTTTTAGTCCGTAATACAGCGCGCTCACCGTTGAAGATTTTCCTTTACTGCCCGTAACAGCGATTATTTCGGCTTTCGCAAATGACAGGAATATGCTTATATCCGTTTCGACAGCTTTTGCGGCGGCAAGAAATTTATTCCCCTCAATTTTTACACCGGGATTTTTTATAACACAGTCTGCATCTTTAAAGTCTTCTATTTTGTGTCCGCCAAGATGAAATTCAAGTTTGCTTTTGTCGATTGAAGTATCTTTTAAGAGACTTTCAACGCCGGATTGCAGTTCTTTTTCAGATTTCATGTCGGTTACGGTTATGAATGCACCGTGCCGCAGGAAAAAACGCGCAGAAGCCTCTCCACCGCCGTTTAATCCCAATCCCATAACTGTAATCCGCTTACCTTCAATATCGCTTAGCGAAGAAAAAACGCAGCCTTTCGGGTAAAAATGAGGGTGTTTCTCCATAATATTTTCCTTCAAACAGAATTTTGTTACGGCTAATTTCTGGAAGTTTGAATATTTGATTTTGCTTCGTATCTTGCAAGAGCTTCCCGAATCAAAAGTTCAACCAGAGAGTCAAATCCAAGTCCCGCCTTTTCGCACATTTTAGGAAACATACTTATCGGCGTAAAGCCCGGCATTGAATTCACTTCATTTAAATATATTTCGCCGGAAGTTTTGTCTACAAGAAAGTCAACTCTGCTTAATCCCGAACAATCCAACGCTTTGTACGCATTGATTGCCATTAAACGTACCGCTTCCGTCATTCCGACTGTAATATCTGCCGGTATATGGAGAGACGCTCCGTCAGGATCGTTATATTTTGCGTCGTAATCGTAAAATGCGTGTGTGGGAATAATTTCGCCGGGCATATATGCTTTTACACCTTCCGTTTCATCTGATGCAGGAGCTGTTGCCGCATTTCCGGTTACGCTGCATTCTATTTCGCGAGCATTAACGGCTTTTTCCACCAAAACTTTGTCGTCCCACAAAAATGCCTGCATCAAAGCATAGGAGAACTCTTTTGCCGTGCCCGCTTTTGAAGCTCCGTTGGAAGAGCCGGCACAGCACGGTTTTACAAAAAGCGGATAACCCAGAGTTTCCTCCGCCTTTTTAAATAATTCGTCATATCTGCATGAATCCAGCAAATCGCTCCGTTTTATACAAATATATGGGACGACAGGAATGCCTGCCGCAGAAAGAATCTGTTTTGTCTTTTCTTTATCCATTGTAAGCGCACTTGCAAGTGTTGAACAACCGACATAAGGAATATCAGCCATTTCAAAAAGACCTTGAACGGTTCCGTCTTCTCCATAACTGCCGTGCAGGACAGGGAAAATAATGTCCGCTTCGATTGTTTTAGCGGCGGTTTTAAAAGCATGAGTTTTCCCGCCGGGAGCAACAAAAACCTGCGCCGTGTCACTTTCCGTAATTGTAAGAGCCGACTTTTCATCGTGCTTGATGCGTTCAAGTTCACTTTCCGGCTGCAAAAACCATCGTCCGTCTTTTGTAATACCGATAAGGGCAACTGCATGATTTTTTGCAAGCGCACGCACAATCGCCGCCGCCGACACAAGCGAAATCTCGTGTTCGCCTGAACGCCCTCCGTATATCACAACTGTTTTCATATTTTCCTCCCTATTTTAAATTTTTTAATAGTAATCTTATTGGGGAACTTTCTTTTCGGAAGAGATCTATATGTAAAGCTATAAAGCCCGGATATTAAATCTGTTCGGAAAGTTCGGTTTCAGAACAGGCTTAAATCTGCACTCCGAAGATTTGCCGCATTTTAGCATGAAAGTGAATATAAATATAGATAACGCATGTATTTAATGAAAATCTGCAACCGGCAAAATATTTGCTTGAATTTATAAAAGTACCTGATAGCTTGCACAGTTCCAACCGCATTCGAGAAAGTATGCGGCATTTTATTCATTTACGTTCGTCTGATGTATTTCTACAGGCAAGAAAAGACATCGACAGCACAATGAGCAGCAAAGCATATAAAATCAATCCGGCAAGCAATGAAGCGGATTTTCCTGCAAGAGCTATAATTCCGTAGTTGAGCAGCTTGAACAATCCAAGCCCGATAACGTAAAGATAGTGCATTGCAATTCCTATAAACGGAAACAAAAATATCCATAAAAATTTGAATTGCACGCCTGCGGGCGTTCTGCATCGCCATGCTATCCATCCTAATATTATAAATAGATTCAATATAAACAGCGGATACAAAAGTCTGTTCAATACGATTTGAGCAAATATTTCCGCACTGTAGCCGTATTTTTCAGAAGTTTCTACAAATCTAAAAAGAGAACTAAGTTTCATCGTGTCGAAGCCGGACGATATTTCTTTTATCAGCTCAAAATCGCTGTATTCCATAGGTAATATCACAAAATTTGCAGGTTTCGTTTCCGCATATCCGCCTGTAATTTCCGGTTTGTTTACTGTTTTTTCCAAATCCCTGTCTATAGAATTCAATATGATATAGGGAACGCTTTTATAATCCTTTATATTTTCGATTACTATATCGGAATCTTGTACGGCATCATCAAAATATTCCGTTGAAAGACTCTGCATTTTTGCGTATGCGGTATACATTCCGCTTTTATATGAATTATTTTCATCAAGCGTAAAAATATATAATCCGCGTAAATATTGCGCCATTTCTTCGGCACCTGTAGTTTGGGTTATTCCTTTTATAAAAATGACATCCGTAGTTCCGTCATCTTTTTTTATTTTAAATCGTACATTTTCCGTGCTTTCAAAAGCTTGAAGATTAAATGTTTCATCCGAAAAGAAATATTGCTTTTCAATTCTTGCTTCCGCTACTGCAAGATAGCGCACTATATCCGGATCTATAGATAATTTTTTTGATTGGAGCGACAAAGTTTTAAAAATGTAATACGCTTTTAAATTATCGCCGTTGATTAAGCGGACATATCCCTCATATTTCTTCTGAAAAAGTTTTTGCTCCTCCGTTGTGCCTTCCAATCTTGCGCTGCCAAGCTGATTCCATGCAGCGGCTGCAAGCTCCTTCAATTCTTTTATGTTTATATCTTTCGGGTCTGCCGAATGGACGGCAGTGTCAGCATAATAATGTGCTCCAAAATAATCATGCATTTCGTAACATTCGCGGGCAGCTTTTAAGAGCGCAAAAGTTTCAAACGGTTCATGAAGACGGATTATTTCATTTTTTTCCGAAAGATTAGACAAATCTTCATTGAATGTAAGTTCTCCTGTCGTCTTTTTTAATTCGTCTGTAATTTTTTTCTGATTGCGGAGCGAAAGCTCTGTAAGATAAAGCAAATGCTTTGTATCTTTATTTCCCGAATCAATTTCAGATGCCTGCTTGGCATAGTCATAAGCCAAAGAAAACCTTTCCGATTCATAAAGTTTTTCCGCCATGCTGTTGTATTCTTTTAATAGGGCAGGCATTGCCTGAAAATGCCTTAACCGTGCATTGATAATCGGAAGGACGATTTCATTTACCGCCGTAAGAGCGAATACAAAAACAAGCCCCGTTATTACAAGTTGCTGAAACCGCGCAAACATCGCAGTTGAAAAACGATTTAGACTTCCTTGTGCATTATTTCCAAAATCAATTGTCCATCCGATTAAACAGCCGGTTCCAATTGCGGCAGGAACAAAAGAAAAAAACAATTTTAAGCTTGTTAAAAATTTATAAGTCTTTACGGTAGAATTTATGAGTGACGGTTCATTAAAAAAAATAAACGTGTAGATTAAGCACGCAATGAATACAAAAATCATAAAGACAAAGGAAATCAAATATGTCTTTTTTAACTTCATCCTAGTTTTTCCTGCCTCGTATTATATTTATAATCGTCCCTGTTAATAAAATCAAAACAGCCGATGCGGTATTTATAAAAGTGAGTAAAAAATCTTGATTTTGTTCTATAAAGTATTTTTGCAGTTTTGTTCCGATGATAACCGAATTGACATTTTCGGAAAGAAAACTGAGCTGCGGCAAAAAATAAACGACATTAAAAATAATTATCGAAGTATAGAAAATCACCGTAAAAAATGTGGTAACCAGCCGCCATTCGCTTATGCGGATAAACATATATACGCTTGCCAGTAAAAGTCCTAATGAACAAAAAAGAATCCACGAAAAATACCCCGTTCTCCATGAGAGGGCGGCACGAAGTTTTATGTTGTGTATGATATTTATAAGACCGTAAGGTATATCGGACATTGCGTCTTTGATAAGAGGCTCTCTGAACGGAAGTGCGGCACCGGCAAAATCCGAAAGCGGAGAAACGTCCAGAGATTCGAAAAACGGCTCGGAAGAATCTTTACCGCGTAGAGTGAGACATTGTGCCGTATTATCTTCATTGTCGATAAAATAATATAGGCTTCCGCCATTTGTTCTAAAATAACCGGAACTTAAATCTTTTTTGGATTGAACCTGCGCCGGCGACAAAATCCTTGAATATATTTTACGTTCCATTGTGAGGGAGAGTGGATAAAAAAGCAGCCATGTTATTGCTGTAAGAATGATGTACGTGATTGCACTTGCAATCGGACTCGCTTTATGCCGAATTTTATAAATTATAAGCACAAGATTCATAAGCATTAAAACTATAGGAAAACTTTCAAAAAAACCGTAAATAAGAATTTCTTTTGTAAAATTTACAGTTTCTCCTGCAATCAAAGTTGTGCAATTAAAAAAAGCTGTATATATCAGTATTCCTGCAATACAAGATGCCGCTAAAATAACGAAATAATCTAAAATAATTGCCAATGCTTTTTTCATTTAAAATCCGCCGCCTGTAGCTTGTAAAAAGATAGTATAAGATCACACATATAATATCAGTACAAGTTTTTCACAATATTATCGGAAAAATAAAGCTCAATATTTAATTCCGTAAAAAATGATATTTTATAAAAAAAAGCTGCCTTTTTGAAAAATTTTATAGGCAGCTTTTTTACTTTTTGCAGAATAACTTCTATCGTCCTGAAGTACCTTGACCGAATGATACATTTACTTCAACAAAGCCGCTCACCGGTCCTGCACCTGACGAAGCTGCCGGCTCTCGTTCCGTATTTACGGAAGCTCCTCCCGCTATTTCTCCGCCCATAACAACGGCTTCATTATCGGCGGCTGTAGCCATACCGCTTCCTGCTGAAGACTGAATCTTTGCTCCCTCTGCGGCAGGGCGTGCAGGCGCGGCAGTTACCGGATTCGTAAAAGCTACAGTTTGCCCTGCAGGAACAACAACGCCTCCCGAAGGCGCAATATCATTAGGAGATGTAAATACGGTTGTAGTACCTTCCGCCGGAACAGAATTTTCCGCTTCTTGAGCCTGCTGTCTTGTTGCACCTGCTCTTCCGTCTGCCGGATTCATAATGCCGAACATTGCGGGATCAAAATTCGCTGCAGAATTTACGCTTACGCCGCCTTCCGTGCAGACTATATTTCCCATGCCGTCAAAAGAAAACTGTGTTCCGCGCACGGAAGCGACTGCAACCGAATTTCTTACAGTATAGCCTATACGTTTATTCTGTGCCCTGCTTACCGTTGAATGGATGTCGCCCGTATTCAAATACACCGCAACATTATCCTTTTGCTCCGAAGATGCAAGTTTTTCAAGCGTAACACGTGTAAGCGGCCCAAGTTTCATCACCGAATCGTGGTATTTTATTACCGCTTCAGATTTGAATCCCGTGGAAATGATTTCACCTTCCGAAATTACAGAATCTTTACCAAGCGCAATCCATTCGCCGTTTCTGTTGACTTCAACTTTGCCTGTTACGGACATGACCGATGCATTGTCTGCAAAGGCATATGCAGCCGCCGATAAAACAAGAACTCCGAACAAGATGTTGAGATTTTTTTTCATAGAAACCTCCATAAAATAATTTCTAGAATACCAAAGCCGCGTTGAAAGAAATCGATGTTTTGTTATCGGCATTGGCTTTTCCGAAGAATTGTGAGAATGACGCCCCTACTTGAACATCATCAAATATATTCCACATACAGTCTGCTCTGTATTGAATTCCTTTGTAGTACAGCTTTTCTTCAGGAACAGACAGTACAAGAGCCGCATTTGTAGATATGTACGCTTTGTTGAATAAAGAAAGACCTGCGCCCGCATCAAATTTCGTCATTGCCGAATACTGTGCATCCGTAGACGACAAATCCGCCGTCTGTGAGGTAAAGCCCGTAAACGGGGAAAGCCCTGCGTGTTTGCCGGAAGCGTATACGGCTCCTGCATTTACAGCAAGAAATTTCATCGGGTAGAATCTAAAATATAATTTTGAAAGATTGGAAACATTTTCAAAATTTTTCGTTCCTAATGCGGTAACAAAATTATATGAAAGATTTTTGAGCAGATATCCGTCAAGTCCGGCACTTATGTAACAACGACTGAATTCATCACCGTTCAAATCCGCAAATCCCCAAGTTTGAACATTCAGCTGTTGATTGGCAAAGACATTAGGCATTGTAAATGCCGCTCCAAACGGAATATATTTTGCCGCAAGCGAGTAAGGGCTGTCCGCATTCTCTTTATATTCTGTTACCGGCGAATTTATTATAGATACATTCTTTGAGTTTAAAAGTCCCGTAAAGCCCGCATAAGCGGAAACAGAAAAATTGGAATCCTCATATTTTGCCATAATACCGTCGGACGGTTGCGAGAATATTATTAAAGTGTTGTCCGCAATAAAATAGCGACCGACGTTGAATGAAAGTGTTTTGCCGTTTATGTTTCTATTTATTGAAAACTTCAACAAGTTCAAGTCAAGTATGTTTTCTACCGTCTTATCTACGGAATCTGTCTTATCGTATTTGAATTTATATTGCGCTTCCGTCGAAAAATAATCGGTATTTTTTTTATTCATTGGAACGGAAAGCCAGAATGCAACAGTGTTTATCTGTTTTAATTTCAGCGATGCGGGGGAATTATCGGAAAATGAAGTATTATCGCTGATTTTCCCGCCCCACTCCGTTGCGGAAAGCGTAACTGTAGAAAAAAGAAATACGATTACGTTTTTTATTATTCTTCTCATTTTCTTGTCGCTCCCGATACACCGTCTATTTCGTCCTGCTGCGAATACTTCGCATTAGCCGCCGTAAAAATGTTTAATATATCAATACCGCTCGGAATCATCTGCGGATCTGCATTTGCCGGTACAATCTTATCTTTTTTGAATTTCTTAAAAGCATATCGTTTGTTTCCGTTTGTAATCTTAAACAGCAAATGACCTTTTACTTCCCATATCCGTGCAAATAACGCCGCAGAATTTTCATAATTAATGTGCATATTAGGCACGGCATTCTTAGGAAGTTCATTGATTTTTGCCAACGCATTCACAGCATCTTCCGGAGATGCCTTTTCATCAATTAAGTCCCTATAGACGGCAGTAAGATAACATACCTGCCCGTATGTTGCTTTCTCCGTCTTCAAAAGCTCTGTAACAAAATCTGCCGATTGAGCAAAAATCATCCCGCCCAAAATCAGCAAAAGAAAAATTGAAAATACTTTTTTCATTTTATCCATCCGAAGTTATATGTTTTGGTCAACATCAATATCAACCTTTGAAAGTATAGTTCATATAATTTCAGATGTCTACAACAGATTTACGACACAGATTTTTGCAGAACGGACAACACGAAAAATGTCAGGTCGAATGTAGAGTTTTGAAAAAACTCGAAATTGCACCTATTTAAGATGTGCGTTTCGGCATAAAACGTAAGATTGTTGCCGGAGCGCACATTGTTTATTTTGAATCAACTTACACTTTGCGTCTTATCGTCCGACTTGGATAATGGGTCTCTCCAGTATTGGATAAAGTGTTTATCCAGCCTTGTATAAGGAGTCTCTCCAACATTGGATAAAATGCTTATCCCGACCGTAACCGACATCTCGATTCGAGCGGAACGAATGTCTCGCATAAGGCGATGCGAACATCTCGCATAGAACGAATCGAACATCTCGCATAGAGCGATACGAATGTCTCGTATAAGGCGGAGCTGGCTTGATTCGATTTTAAGACAATCCTTTAGGTTGAAAATTATCAGACACGAACGATAACTTCGTTCGCTGCGCTCACTACCG
>CAUUGI010000050.1:0-14458 GCA_963544675.1 uncultured Treponema sp. | reverse complement strand
TCTGGGCCGTATCTCAGTCCCAATGTGTCCGTTCACCCTCTCAGGCCGGATACCCGTCGTCGCCTTGGTAGGCCTTTACCCTGCCAACTAGCTGATAGGCCGCAGACCGTTCCTCCTGCGCAGCATACGCTGCTTTCCTCTCACGCCTTTATTCCGTGAGACCTTATCCGGTATTACCCGGTATTTCTACCGGCTATCCCCGTCACGAGGGTACGTCATCCACGCGTTACTCACCAGTCCGCCACTCTAGGATACCCGAAGGTATCTTGCCGTTCGACTTGCATGCTTAAGACGCGCCGCCAGCGTTCGTTCTGAGCCAGGATCAAACTCTCCGTGATTATTCTCATATGCCCGAAGGCATCTGATATTCTTTCCACAGAAAACTTTTGAAGCTGTTTCGCTCTTATTGTTTTCATTAACTTTGCTTTAAGACCTATACTCACTCTTTTTCTGAGCTTTCAAAATCTTTGCATTGTTTTTATTCTCGTTATAACTTATTATTCATTACAACGTTGTACGAACCTTGCGATTCTCTTTCTTTCCTTCCCTTTGCTGTCAAAGAACTGTTTGCGCTCGGCTTTACTGCGTCGCGGTAAGCAGGATATTACTTTATCTCTCCACTTCCTGTCAATACATTTATCTTCTTTTTTCTCGCTTTTTTCATAATTATTTGAATTTTTAACTCGAATCTCCGGTTTTTAATTCTCTAAATCCAACCTAATAGATTCTTACTTCCTTACAACGGCCACATTTTTTACTAAAAAATATTTTACCGGCAAATACCCTCGCTCATATTACAAAAAAAAATCCGACACACGCATAAAAATACTAAAATACAGGATAACATTCATATCCTGCGGTACGGAGCTTATCTGCAACAGTACCGTCTGCGTTTTCGTCTATAATAACAAGAAAATACTTCGTTCCGCTTGAGCGCGTTTCTTCTTCTACATAAGCATTAAATCCGCCTTGTTTAAGCGTATCGGAAAATCCCTGCGCATTCTCTTTTTTGCGGAAAAGCCCAAGCTGATATTTTTTTGCTTTTACCGTTTCTTCCGTTGAAGAAGTCTCTTTGATTTGCGGCTGACCGGTTGATTTTTCCACAGTTGTGCTTTGATTGTTTTCATAAGCCGCAGATACAAAATTTATCGAAGCATTTTCTTTGTGCGGGACAAAAAACCAAAACGGCGACGGCAAAAGCTGAACTTTTCCGTTTACAATTCCGGTCTCAGGCGATTTCGGAAATTCTTTATTAAGCATTAAAGCATATTTTGAATCCGCCGTAAGATACCATAAAGTAAAAAGCACGGAAGATTTTACTTCTTTCATCGAAGGAAGCTCTAAATATGCTTTAAGCATAGCTGCCGATTCTTCGGTTTCTTCAATTTTTTCGCAGCGGCACAAAGCACCCCACTGTTCATAAAGTTTTATATAAGCCTGTATCGAAGAATTTTTTGAATTTCGCACGGAAGAGTTCAAATAGCCGTCGGCAGTTTCCCAATCACCGGAATTCAGCGAACAGCGCACAGCGTCTATCACAAGCTGTTGATTTGATTTTTTAGGCATTCCGGCAGCATCGGAGCCTGCAATCCCTGCCGCAGCCGAATAGGAAGCAGCAGCCTCTTTATACATTGAAAGATCTTCTTGCAGAGAGCCCAAAAACGAATAGATTGCCCGACGTTCTGACTTATCTTGAATTTCAGGCAGTTTCGATTGCACATATTCTAAAGATTCCTGTGCGCTCTTTTGGGAAACAGCAGCATCTTTTACCTGCTTTGCGGTAAGACTTTGCGCATAAAGACTGAATCCGCTTAAAATCGAAAAAAATATAAATACGGTTTTATTCATTATTGTTTTAAATCCTAATCGGTAGAATTCGAAAGTTCATCTGCGGAAGTTTTTATCGAATCAACCTCATTGTTTTCTTTTTCGGAAGCAGCCGATCCTTTTATTTTTAATTCTTTCGTTTTAGAAAGTTTTTTTTCTTTATTTTTTACTGTCGATTTGTGGATAAATGCAAACGGTAAAGTAAAAATTATTCCGATTACAAATGAAATTATAATTGTAAAAAAGACCGGCGTTTGGCGAAACGTATGGAATAAGAGGTTTACATCGCATTTATTATCAAGATTAAAACCTACAAAGAATGCCAGCACAACCAAAGAAATAATTGTTGTAATCAAACGTAATATCATTTCAATCTCCTGATAGAATCTGCAAAATTAAAATACAGACACGCGGATTATACAGTTTATCAAATAAAAAGTGCAATTATACACAAATGCTAATTAGACGGACTTCAGCCTTTTTTTATCAATGAAAACCAGATTGGTCCTGCACCGTTTTGTATATCAGGAAGAATGTGATAACCGTATTCGGTACGTTCCGTTTGCGGCGTAAAAGGGAGAGAGCAAAAGCGGCTGATTTTTTGCGCCGGAAAATCTTCCGCAGAAATATCAATTTTTTTTGCATCGGGAAATTTCTTAAAAAGGCGCGAAACAACATTATCATTTTCATCGCAGCAGAGTGCACAAGTGGAATATAAAATATACCCGCCGTCAGAAAGCATTCTATACGCGCCGGATAATAATGCCCATTGCTCTACGGCAAGAGATTTTATGCGGTATGCAGACCATTTACAAAGATATGCAGGACTGCTCAAAACATGACGTTCGCTTGAACAAGGCACATCAAGTAAAATACTCTCATAAGTTTCGGATTTTGTTTTGCACCATTTTGCGCCGTCGCTGCATGAAATATATACACGGCGGCGGACTGATTCCGGCAAGCAAGAATCACATACATTTACAAGACGTTTTTTCCTTTCAAAAGAACGCTCGTTACTGTAAAGTTCCGCATCTTCATCCATCAATGAGGCAAGCACAAGCGTTTTTCCGCCCGGAGCTGCACACAGGTCCAAAATCTTTTTTGCACCTTCAACAGGAAGATGAGCCGCCGCAAAAACGCTGGCAGTATCAAGAAAATACGGCTTTTCTCCACCGCAATTAAGTTCCGCATAAACATTTTCATTCTTCATCGAATTTTTCAGACGGTCCCAGCGTTCACCGAAAACTTCCGCATAATACGAGTTAAATCCTTCTTCACCTTTATATTTTATTTTTTCTTGCTTAGACATAAAAAATCCTAATTAGCCTTAATTTCGGGTTTTGAAATAAGCATCGTTTTTGCGCAGGCGAGGTTCCGGCAGCGTGCCGTTTCGAGCGAAAAGCTCGACTGCGGCTAAGCGGACGTAACTTCTCCGAAAGCACAGCAAAGTCTTTCAAAACTCGACATTCGACCTAATTAAAATGCTTGCGCACAAAATCGATATTTTCATCGCGCACGGAATTAAACCGTGCAATGCGCTCTTCGATACTCTCAGGCTTTTTGCGGGCAATAACAAGAACCGTATTATTCCCGTCGGTTTGAAATTCGAGCAGCCCGAGTTTTATTTTAAGCTGCAAAATCCGCTTTACCGAATCATTTACTTTTTGCGCAAAACTGTTGTCGTCCTGCATTTTTTTAATAAGACTTGAGGCAGGAAGCGCAAAACGCTTTTCGGAAATCATAATGCAGTCAACACCGGCATCTACGGCAGTAACGGCAGCTTTTTCCGGCGGATAACCGTTTTCCGAAAGAGCCGCCATAAAAATATCATCGGAAAAAAATTACGCCGGCAAAACAAAAATCACGACGCAGCCTTTGCGAAATCCAATATTCGGAAAAACAGGCGGATTTACCGTCATCAACTGCAAGAGTACGCGCATGAGACATCAAAACGGCAGACGGTTTTAACACGCAAAGTTTTTTGAACGGAAGAATCAGTTTTTCAAGCTCCGAAAGTTCCATGCGTATTTCCGGCAAGCCGGAATGAGGATCCGTATTCGTATTTCCCGGAAAATGTTTCAGCACCGCCGCAATATTATTGTTTTCAAAAGCATTGACAGCGGCTGCCCCGAACATCATCACTTCTTTAGCGGAACCGAAAGTTCTGTCATCCAAAAATGAGCGGTTTTCATCGGTAAGAATTTCCGCAACGGGGGATACATTCATGTTGAATCCAAGCAGTTTCATCTGTCGCGCCTGCATCGAATACAGTTTATACGCTTCCGAAACGTCAAGCTGCAAAGACACTTTCCGCGCAGGCGGCAAAGGCGCATTCAGCGAACGCAGGCGACTTACGGCACCGCCTTCCTGATCCGCAGCAATCAACGGCGGAACAATGTTATTTTCAACACAATACTGCAAAATCGAATCGGTAAAACACATCAGCTTTTCCGGCATATCTGCAATATTGTACGAAAAAAACAAATATCCGCCCGCAATCAGCGCACTCCCCTCCCCTCGCCGTCCGTATAAATCCCCTGCGTGCTCAATCGGAATAAAAACATCATTTCCCACAAGGTTCGTCATAAACAGTTGAGAAATCTTTTCTTCAATCCTCATATTTGATATAAACGAATCAAGCGCGGAGTTTTGAGCCTTTTGAATTGACGAAACTTCTTTTTGAATTTCACGCACAGAACTTCGTAAAGCGTTTTCGTGCCGCGTTTGCAGCAAAACCGAACGTTTTACGCATGAAGAGAATATTAAAGGCAGAATAAATAAAATTGCTCGTCTGAATCTCATAGTAAAAATATTAGGTCAAATGTCGATTTTTTTCAAAGCTCTCCATCGCTTGAAGGAACTCAGTTCATCCGACCGAAGGAACTTACTTCATCCGACTGAAGGAACTGTCTTCCCCCGTACGAGAGAACATACTTCTTTCGGGCGAAGGAGCTTGCTTCATCCGACCGAAGGAACTTACTTCCTCCGAGCGAAGGAACTGTCTTCCCCCGTACGAGAGAACATACTTCCTTCGGGCGAAGGAGCTCGGTTCCTCCGAGCGCAGGAAGCATTAGGAAAAATCTGCAAGTCCGTCCATATCGAGCGTTGCAAAATAGTCGTCCAAAGTTTCGCGGCGGCGAATCTGCTTAAAAGTTCCGTCGCAGCGCAAAAGCACTTCTCCGGCGCGGAGTTTGCCGTTGTAATTAAATCCCATCGCGCGCCCGTGAGCACCCGCATCATGAATTATAATCAAATCACCCGCGTCTATTTTAGGAAGTGCACGTTGAACGGCAAACTTATCGCAGTTTTCACAAAGAGAGCCGACTACATCGTAAACACAATCTTTAGGAGCGTTTTCTTTGCCGCTTACAGAAATTTCGTGATAGGTGCCGTACATTCCGGGACGCATTAAATCCGCCATACAAGCATCCAATCCGACGTATTCGCGGTAAATATGCTTGTGATGTAAAGCGGATGCAATAAGCCAGCCGAAAGGGCCTGTAACAGGACGACCGCATTCCCAATAAATCGCAAGAGGATCAAGCCCCGCAGGAACAATTATTTTGTCATACAGACGTCGGATACTTTCGGCAAGTGTAAAATAGTCAACTTTCTTTTGTTCAGGCTTATAAGGAATACCAAGTCCGCCGCCCAAATCCGCAAATTCAATGCGAATGCCGAGTTTATCTTTAATTTCCGCACATAATTCGAATACAATCTTTGCGGTATCGGCAAAAAAATCGATATTAAGCTCATTCGACGCAACCATAGTGTGCAAGCCGAAATGCTTTACTCCTTCACGGCGGCAAATTTCGTAGGCTTCAAAAATCTGGCTGCGCGTAAGTCCGTATTTCGCTTCTTCGGGCTTACCGATTATTTCATTGCCGCCTCTTTTAAGATTGCCGGGATTGTAACGAAAGCAGATTGTGTCAGGCAGTTTTCCAAGCGCATTTTTTAAATAATCGATATGCGTAATATCATCAAGATTTATTATATTTCCGCGCTCAAACGCATATTTGTATTCTTCGGCAGGCGTTTCGTTTGAAGTAAAAATCACTTTTTCACCGGTAATTCCCGCTTTTTCCGCTAAAATAAGTTCCGCAAGGCTTGAACAATCCGCACCCGCGCCCTCTTCCGCAAGAATTTTCAGTATGTACGGGTTGGGCAGAGCTTTTACCGCAAAATGTTCGCGGAATACGGGAAATATACTGAACGCCTTAGTAAATTCCCGCATATTTTCACGTATTCCCTTTTCATCATAAAGATAAACAGGTGTCGGATAAGATTTTATGAACTCTGCAAGTTTGTTATGTGCTAACGGAAAAGTTTTATTCATATTGATTTAAGATTCCTTAAAACGCGATTTTCCTGCACAGAATACGTTATTTTCTTTTATTGAACAATAATGCGCGAGACAAAAGAAGAATCAACTGCGCTCGTAAGAAGATTCGATATTAAGCTGTTTTCTGTATTTTGCTACTGTTCTGCGTGCTATTTTGTAACCGCGTTCGGTCAATATGTCTGCAATTTTTTGGTCGGAAAGACGCTTTTGTTCAGGCGGAGAGTTGTTCAAAATCTTTAAGATTTCAAGACGTACCGTATCGCTTGAAACTTCCGTTTTTATCTCCGCTTCCATATTTTCTTTAGCTTTTGAATCGGCAGCGTTTTCCGAAGTTTTTTTATCAGCCGAATAGTTTTTTAATATTTTTTCTGAAGCAGGAATGCGCAAAGAAACCGCAGTTGAAAAAAAGTATTTTATAGGAAAAACGCCCCATTCGCAGCGAATAAATTTATCGTCCGCCATTCTGGAAACTGTAGATTCGTGAACGCCTGCCAGCGAAGCAAGTTTTTTTTGCGTAAGAGGAGCAAGATGCCCGATACCGTTTCTAAAAAAATCAATCTGAACTTTTACAAGCACGCTGCATATTTTTACCAAAGATGATTCGCGGTACACGACAGATGAAATAAAATCTTTTGCCGCACAGGTTTGATTTTTCACAAATTCATCATCTCCGGATTTTAAGAACTCCGGAGCAAGCCTAAGCTTCGGCAGTAAATTTTGGTCAAATGTAATTTTGAAATACAAATCGTCCGTGTCTAAAACAATTCCAGCTTCAAAATCATCCGAGTCCGTGCGGCCTTTACAGCGAGTTACAAAAACATCGGCGCGTGCATAATTTGCAGATTCGGAAACGCCGAATTCCCGTGCGGGATAAGGATTAAGAGAGCGTATAAAATTCACGGATTCTTCGATTTTTGAATCGGAAATATCTTTGCGCGTAATTTCAGGAAATCCTTCGGTATTTTCCACAAAAGCAAGAGATTTTCTGTCGGAAATCCAATTCAAAAGTTTTTTGTGAATCCTTGCTGTTATCGGAGGATTTATAAATTCAAGATGACCGTGCAGAATAAACCGCGCAAGAAACGGTGTATCGGAACGAAAAGACGCTTGAAGTTCAAGACTTTCCTGTACATTTGAACAGCATATTCCGGCAGGGTCAAAATGCTGAACGATATTAAGGCATTTTTCCAGTAAAGCGTTTTTTTCTTCCTCGCTGAGATTTTTTCCGCTCACAAGAGTTATCGGAGCCAAAATATGATATCCGTTTGAATCAAGATTATTTATCAATGCAAGACATAATTCCCTCTCGGCAGAAGAAAGTTTCAGCAGATTCAACTGGCGTTCAAGGTGAAGTTGCAGCGTCTCTCTTGAGTCGGGAGAATTTTCTATAAACTTTTGAAAAGCGTCGGAATCACTTTCACCGGAAGATGAAACTGCACCCAATCTGACGGAATCCTGAGGCATAGTCTTTTCTGTAACTTCAGATTCGTCCAGCAGAGGGTCGGATGTAATTTCCAAAGCAGGATTGTCTTCCGCCTGCTTATAAATTTCACTCCTTAATTCCATCGCCCCCATCGCAAGCAGCTTGAGCGCAAAAATTTGGTGCTGCGTAAGACGCATAGATTGAAGCTGAGAATGTTTTTGCTGCTGATTGACCGATATGCCTGACATGGGAAAATTATAGCACAAATAATGTTAATCGGTTATATTCACGGCATGAAAAGTTTTGACGAAATGGGCATAAAAATCCCCGAAATTCTATTACCAAAAAATCTTGATACGGAAAAATGGGCGGTAATTGCCTGCGACCAATATACACAGGATAAAAATTATTGGATTCAAGCGGAAAAACTCGTTTCCGGAAGTCCCTCCGCATTAAATATAATTTTGCCGGAAATCTATTTGAACGATAATACGAACGAGCGCATAAAAAAAATCCACGAAAACATGACTTCTTACATTAAAAACGGAATTTTCGATAAAGGGCGCAAGGAATTTATCTATATAGAAAGAACAACCGCATTTGGAAGAATGCGTCGCGGTATTATTGCCCAAATTGATCTTGAACGTTACGACTGGAAGCCCGGAACGAAAGAACTTATACGAGCAACGGAAGCGACGATAAAAGAACGCATTCCGCCGCGAATGAAGATACGCTCCGGCGCGCCGCTTGAAAGTCCGCATATAATGCTTTTGGCAAACGACCCTAAATGCGGTTTTGTTGAAGGAACAGGAGAGCGTATAAAAAGCAATACGCCGCTTTATTCAGGCAGGCTTATGCAAAACGGCGGCAGCATAAGCGGATGGAGCGTTTCCGGCAAAGCCGATATTGAATATCTGCGCGCCTCTCTTGAAACGCTGTTTTCGGAAAATACACAAACGGACGGGAGCACGTTTCTTTTTGCGGTCGGAGACGGAAACCATTCGCTTGCAACGGCAAAGGCTGTCTGGGAGGAACGTAAAGCTGAACTTAAATCTTCCGGTGCGGATGAAAATGCGCTTAAAACAGATTCCGTGCGCTACGCACTTGTAGAAATCGTAAATCTTTACGATACCGGACTTACTTTTGAGCCGATTCACCGCGTTATGTTCGGTGCGGACCCGCAAAAACTTATTGAATTTATTGCACAAACCTTGAACGGTACAATATCCGTCTTAGACAGTGCGGAAAAATTGGAAAGTGCCGTAAAAAATTCAAAAGCGGATTTCGGATTTATTTATACAACCGATAACGGAAAAACCGCATACAAGCTGGTTTCAACAAAGATAGAAACTCTTGCAGTATCACGATTCCAGCCTTCGGCAGATGATTTTATAAGTTCTCACAGCGGCATTGAGATTGATTACATTCACGGGTCAAAAGAAACTGTTGCTCTAGGAAAACAAAAAGATGCGGTCGGAATTCTGTTACCTCCGATTGCAAAAGAAAGCTTTTTTACAACGATTGCCGAACACGGCGCATTGCCACGTAAAAGTTTTTCCATGGGCGAAGCCGACGAAAAACGTTTCTATATGGAATGCCGCAGACTGTTCAACTGAATGCGCGGAAAACACATAATTATAGAGACTTCGTAAAATGGAGCTGCCGTCTTCCATAAAAACATTTGCATTGGTAAAATCGCCCATGCTTAAAATAATTTCATGGAACGTAAACGGCATCCGTGCCGTAGAAAAAAAAGGTTTTATCGACTGGATTAAACAAAGCGGGGCGGACATAATCTGCATTCAAGAGACAAAGGCAAATCCGTCTCAGCTTTCAAGCGAATTGCTCAGCCCTGTAAACATTAACGGGGAAAAATATTATTCATACTTTTCAAGCGCAAAAAAGGCGGGCTATTCCGGAACGGCAATATATTCGCTTAAACAGCCCGATTCAATAGAAAATATCGGAGACCCGTTGTTTGACGACGAAGGGAGAGTTACAACCGCAAAATACGGAAATCTTGCCGTCATTTCCGCGTATTTTCCCAACAGTCAGGATGCAGGTGCCCGCCTTGATTATAAACTTGCTTTCTGCAATGCAATGTTTGATTATTGCAACAAACTCGTTTCAGAAGGATTCAATATAGTTTTGAACGGCGATTACAATATTGCGCATAAACCTATAGATCTTGCAAATCCTAAATCAAATGAACACAACGCAGGCTACTTACCGGAAGAACGTGAATGGATGACAAAATTTACGGAAAACGGTTACTGCGATACATTCAGGAAATTCTGCACGGAGCCTAAAAAATATACTTGGTGGAGTTATCGCTTTCATGCAAGAGATAAAAATATCGGGTGGCGTATCGACTATCAATGCGTGAACAACGGTTTTACAGATAAGGTGATTTCGTCCGAAATCCTTGATACGGTTTCAGGTTCCGATCATTGTCCGGTCAAAATCCAAATAGACGGATAGGTGTCGCTTATGAGTGAAAGAAAATGTATTATCGCGTTGACAGGAGCTGCCGGCGCGATGGGCGGAGAAGTTTTATCGCATCTTTTAGATTCGGAAAAAAACTATGAAATCAAAGTTTTAATTCATCATACAAATCATACGCGCCGTTTTTTTAAGAAGCTGCTTAAAAGAGGCAAAGATCGCATTGATTTGGTCTACGGAAGTCTTGCGGATTACAAAACTGTTGAACGGCTTATATCCGGCGCGGATTACGTTATCCACTGCGGAGCTGTTATTCCTCCGCGTGCCGACCACAATCCTTCAAACACGTTTGCAGTCAATTACGGCGGAACGAAAAACATCATAGAAGCGATAAAAAATTCAGGGCGCGCGGACTCAATAAAACTTGTGCATATTTCAACAGTCGCCGTGTACGGGAACCGCAATCACCGCCATCCGTGGGCGCGAGTGGGAGACCCAATTATATCGAGCGCATACGATTATTATTCCGCGGCAAAAATAAAAGGCGAACGCAGCGTCCTTGAAAGCGGACTTCCAAATTGGGCGGTTTTGCGCCAGACCGCCGTTTATCACAAATATTTTCTTGCAAACAATATGAATGACGGTCTTATGTTCCATACGTGCTGGAACGCACCTCTTGAATGGGTTACCGACAGCGACAGCGGACGTTTGATAAAAAATATTGTCGACTGCGATATTGACGGAAAGGCAGACGGATTGTGGCGCAATGTTTACAATATCGGAGGGGGAAAATCTTGCCGCGAAACAGGATACGAAACTTTCAATCACGGATTCGGACTGATGGGTGCAATCGCGGAAGCGTTTTTTGAGCCGCATTGGAATATTCCGCGAAACTTTCACGGTGTTTGGTTTTCCGATTCTCATATTCTTGAAGAACTTTTTAATTTCCGCCGAGAATCATCCGCCGATTTTTGGAAAAGAATGTCAAAATCGCTTTGGTATTACAAACTTGGTCGCATCGTTCCTGCCGCTCTGATTAAAAAATTTGCAATCGAGCGTCTTTTAAAAAACAGCAACGCACCGATGAACTGGATTCGCTTAAACAAAAAAGGACGAATCGACGCGTTTTGGGGCGGAATCGACGCATTTAATAAAATTCCTCGCAAGTGGAACGACTTTCCGCTGCTTGCAAAAAATCGTTCCCCCGACGGAGAGACAGATTACGAAGACTTAAAAGATGAATCCAAATCGACTCGTTTTATGCTTGACCACGGTTATGATGAGTCAAAACCTGACGCCGAACTTGACATTGAAGACATGAAAAACGCCGCCGCATTTCGCGGAGGTTCCGTAGTTTCTCAAAATATGACTAAAGGCGCGTTATTTGAAAAACTCGACTGGAAATGCCGAAACGGACACGTTTTTTCCGCAAACCCGTTTACGATTCTCAAAGCCGGCTTTTGGTGTCCCGTATGCTGCGAGGCTCTTCCATGGTCGTTTGATAAAGAAGCCGCGCATGTTCCGTTTTATGCTCAGATTTGGTACGACACACATTCAAAAGAGGAAGAGTCGCACGTATATCCGTATGATGAGCATGAAGATGACGATTTAATTACGGGAAAAGATTAAGTTCTGTAAATTTCTTGCCCAATATTTTGACGAGTGTATCGATAAAAAAATTCGGTTATCAAGGAATTAAAAAATGAAAGCTGTTTTATATGTGTTTTCGGGGACGGGCAACACAAGGCTTGTCGCTGACTTGTATAAAAAATATTTGACGAATTACGAGACTGTTATCTACGACATTAAGATTCAAAAAGATTCCGCTGATGATTTTTTGCCGCCTCCTAATCCGCTTGAATTCGACCTTGCAGGTTTCGGCTATCCCGTTCACGGATTTAACGCGCCTGAAATAATGGTGAATTTCTGCAAATCTCTTCCAAACATGACCGATGCGGCAAAATCTTCCGACAGCTATGACGGCGCGACGGTGAAAAAAACGTTCATATTTAAGTCGAGCGGTGAAGGTCATTTTCTAAATGATTATTCAAGCGGCTTGATGATTAAGATTCTTGAAAAAAAAGGTTTCGACATTTTATGCGAGCGACATTATGTCATGCCCTACAACATGATTTTCAGACACTCTCCTGAGATGGTAAAAAGCGAATACATCTACGCCGACGCTTTAGTGCGCCTAAATTGCCGGGATTTGCAAAACGGATTTAGAGAAAACATGCATTTTAATCCGCTTAAAGCATGGTTTGTTCCCATTATCCGCATTGAATGGATTTATGCGCGGCTTCAAGCACCTTTTATGAAAGTGGACATGAAAAAATGCGTAAAATGTATGAAATGCGTAAACAATTGTCCGCTCAATAATATTACGTTTACAGACGGAAAGTTTAAATTCGGAACAAATTGTGCGCTGTGCGTAAGATGCTCTTTTAATTGTCCGACTTGCGCAATAAGCATAGGACTTCTGAACGGCTGGAGAGTCAACGGAAGCTACAGAATAAAACAAACCGCTTCAGACAAATCACTGCGTTTTCCGTATTTCGATGAAAACCTGAAAGGTTTATACAGGCTTTTGTATTACAAATATTTTAAGCGCGCGGATAAAGAGTTGGAAAACGCCGGAATAATACTTAAAGAGCCGGAAGGCAGCGATTCGAAATAACCCGCATTAAAAACCTGTCATTCTGCTTACAACCTGTTCATAGACTCCTAAGAAGCAGAGCTGCCAAAGTCAATATCATAAATTGCGAAACTGTCCTCCGCGCAGGAAAAATAATAACTCCATTTTTCTGTCCGACACCGGCGGAAAATCTGCCTATATGTAAAACTAAACTTATCCCGTCCGCCGTACTTGACTCAATTGTGTAAAAAACTTGATAATTTATGTTAGGTTGATGCCACTATCGTGGTACTTAAAAAAGAATAAGTCTGGAGAGAAAAAAGAATCCGTAAATATGATTATTCTTTTGGATGGAGGAAAAAGAAGTAAAAATCATACCTATAAATTTTTGGCTAAAAAATTTTACAGGAGTCTATTTATGAGTAATGAAGTGCATTTTGAATTTAGAAATCTTGATGATGCGTATAAAGCCAGAGAGGAGATAAACAAAATAAGTAATGGCTTGCCTGCAAGTGGGGGCTATGCCTCATCTTCAATTACACTTGATTTGGATGAGTTAAGTAAATCTTCTTCAGAGACGGCAAGAGCAGTACAGACAATTATCGATCGCTATGGCGGTAGGTCATGGTAAAGTACAGTTTTATGTGCTGAAAACATGAAAAAACTTATGTCCTCCAGACAAATCTGTCTGGAGGTTTTCAAAATGAGATATTAATAGAATTATCAAGGAGAAGGAAATGATAGCAGAAGAAAACACAAGCATAGATAGACATGACATAAAAAAAGATGAAGCAATGAATCTTCTAATGAAAGTTTGGACGTCCGCAGATGCAGGGGATGTAGATGCCATGAACACTCTGGGCGATTATTATAGTAAGGGACTCTGTGGTTTAAAAGAAAATGAAGTTGAAGCACTGAGGTGGTATAGAAAGGCTGCAAATGCTGGAAACACACAGGCTATGACGAGTATCGGTGTCTATTATGACAATGGGTTTGGAGGTTTAAGAAAAGATGAAGTTGAGGCACTGAGATGGTATAGAAAGGCTGCAGACGCTGGGAATGCACGGGCTATGACGAATATTGGTTTTTCTTATGCAAATGGGCAAGGTGGTTTAAGAAAAGATGAAGTTGAGGCACTGAGATGGTTTAGAAAGGCTGCAGATGCTGGAGATGCACGGGCTATGACGGGTATCGGTATTTTTTATGAAAATGGGCAATGTGGTTTAAGAAAAGATGAAGTTGAGGCACTGAGATGGTTTAGAAAGGCTGCAGATGCTGGGAATGCATGGGCTATAATTTGTCTTGGTGTTTATTATGAAAATGGAAAAGGTGGTTTAAAAAAAGATGAAATTGAGGCACTGAGATGGTTTAGAAAGGCTGCAGATACAGATAAAAAGGTGGTAGAAGTCCTAAAAAAATATGGATGGAATCTATGAATTAAAGCGGGAACTGCATATAGTTGCTGGAAGAGTCTAAAGTGCGATATCTATCAAGCTTTCATTACGAATGGAGAAAATCGGTTAAGTGTACTAGCGTTGTATTAAGAAAGGTGCTAACTGAAATATGTAAAGTTTGTAATAGCTTAACACATTTCAGCTTAATCTTTACGGCGAGATTAAAATTAGACAACAGAGTAAAATAACCCCGCCTCCAAAATATGAGCGTTGTACGGATAGGCATAAAAAGCAAAAGTGAAATTGCAAGGATAATAAATAAAGGAGGCATGATAAAAGGTAAACGAACAAGCGGTAATGTGATACGCTGAAGTGATTCAGCGGAACCCGGGCAT
>CAUUGI010000049.1:0-14812 GCA_963544675.1 uncultured Treponema sp. | reverse complement strand
GACTTTGCACATCTTCTCGATTGACCACTTACTTTGCTGTTTCTTTTCGAAGATGTAGCCGAATAGCCTTTGTGTGCTTACTTCTTCCGGTCTACAACGAAAAAACCGAGTGCATACTTGAGGATTTCATTCGTTTTTTTCAGCTCCTGTATTTCTCGCTACATGGCAAGCTCCCGCTCGTTCAACGGCGTTTTATCCGACGTTATGCGTTCTTCCTTTGCTTTGCGGTTCCTCGTTTTTCTCCAATCTGCAAGCGTCGAATAATTGATTCCCAACTGCTCGGCTGCCTTTTTCACTCCTATCTCATCTGACAATAGCAGTGCCTGTTTCTTAAATTCTTTACTGTACTTGACCATAGTTTCCCTTCCTCTATTTTTCGGGTTTTTAGGTCTGTACTTTTATGATAACGGTTCAAATAAGTCTGTTCATATTCTGTCTTGTCGCAGCCCCTATAAATCGACATGATTCTGCAAAACTGATAAGGTCTTTGGATTTTTTCAGATATCCTACATTACAATAAAACCAGCCTTTCATATTTTCAGTAACCTTTTCTATCATCTTGCTGTCATTGATATTTCCACTTGTGAAAATGACAGATTCCAAAATACCTTTTTCAGAATAGACTCAGTGAAGTTTGAAGCCGTAAAACCATACTTTCTTTGATTTTCCTCTTGGAGCGGAGGCGGATGTAACTTTATGGCTGTAAAATCGTCGGTTCAGGCAGGTTGAAACGGGTGTAGAATCTATAAAATATATACCGTTTTAATTTTCCATTCGGTTTTGTAACAATCAACAACCACGACGCAGAGCATCGGGGTAATAAACCGTCCGCACGAATAAAATCTGCATGAACAAAGCTAAAATCGGAAAACTTTTCAAATCTTTTACATGAAGAAAAAATCGCAGCAGATTAAGGGCGATGATTTTTTCAAACGTAAGCCGCCTTTTAGTACCTCAATTACCGTTCCAATTTTTCACAAGAAAAGAATAGTTTTTGTCGGCTTTAAGTGATTTCACAACTTCGTTAGATGTGTTATAAATTTGATCATACATACGCGTAATTCCTTTTAATTTTTTTGTGGTGATTAAAATTTTAATGAATTACGCCTTTTTTTGTAAATTTAGAAATTTGGGCTATCCAGCAAAAATGAAAAACAATCGATATGTTTTACTGAATCGTAATCAAACTTGGAAATGGAATTATGGTAAGAGAAGCGGTTAAAAAAGATTTACATGATTTATTGAGTTTGTATTTGTTTTTGCATGAAGAAACTGTTCCTGAAGACGGGCATCATCTGAACAATGTCTGGAATACAATTATTGAAGATTCCAATCACCATATTATTGTCAATGAAATAGACGGCAGAATAATATCATCTTGCATTTGTATTATTATTCCGAATCTGACAAGAAACGTGCGACCTTATGCATTTATAGAAAATGTCGTTACTCACGCAGAATATCGGCACAAAGGATATGCAACGGAATGTCTTGAATATGCAAAAAAGCTGGCAATCAAAAACAATTGTTACAAGATAATGCTCTTAACAGGTTCAAAGAAAGATAGCACATTAAGTTTCTACAAAAATGCCGGATATAATTGCACGGATAAAACGGCTTTTATACAATGGCTCGAATAGAAAAAACTTCTCTAAGTCAAAATCTTTTATTTTAAATTCACGATTTTACCGAAGGTGCGGTTTAGCTGCGGCAGCAAGTCTTTAATCGGGCAATAAACCGAATACGTAGCTCAAATCTATTTTCACTGTCCGCAAGTGCCTTGTATTTCACGGAAAAACTTTATAATATGACGGCATGAATGCGATCATAACTGTTGTGGGCACCGATAAAGTCGGAATTATTGCAAATGTAACGACATATCTTGCTGAGCATAAAGTGAATATTATTGATATTACACAGACAATTTTGTCAGGTAATTTTGTTATGATGATGATGGTCAATCTTGAAGAAGCGGCTATTTCAATAGAGGAGCTAAGAACCTCGCTTGCAAAAAAAGCGGAAGAACTTTCGGTCGAAATCAACATAATGAATGAAAGAGTTTTCAGTGCCATGCACAGAGTTTGATTTAACTCGAAAATCAAATTATCTAAAAACTGTCGATTTTTTGACAGTCTTGACAGTCTGCACGCTTAAAATCGGAGTGATTGTAAAAACTTTTGGTCTATATTTAAATGTTATTGGCTTGACAGCTGCGCTTATTAAAATGTTTTAAACACAATATTATGAATTAGATCAAATGTCGAATTTTGGGAAAAGAAATAGAGCGAGCCGGACTTTCGGTGGTAACTTCGTTCGCTGCACTCACTACCCAGTTTGCACCTCAAAGTCGCTCTCTTAGCCGCAGACGTGCTTTTCACTCATACAAAATCAAACTCTAAAAAAGCAAAAGATTAAAATCAAAACGATAATTATTTTAGATAGTTAAATATTATGGAGGAATTTCAATGGATACGGAAAATACCAAAATCGGCTTTATCGGGTGCGGTTCTATGGGGAGTGCAATAATTCATGCGGTGTGCAAAAAGTTTAATCCTCAAAATATAAAAATCAGCGCAAAGCATTTTGAACACGCAAAAAAGGTCGCAGATGCGGAAAACTGCATCGCCGCCGCGTCAAACGCGGAAGCTGCGAACGGATCAAAATATATTTTTTTAGCTGTAAAACCGGTTCACATAAAAGAAATAATAGACGAAATCAAAAAAAATATTCCCGACGACGCGGTTTTAATTTCTATGGCTCC
This sequence comes from uncultured Treponema sp., assembly GCA_963544675.1. Classification (GTDB taxonomy): domain Bacteria; phylum Spirochaetota; class Spirochaetia; order Treponematales; family Treponemataceae; genus Treponema_D. Next base: position 12,051 of record CAUUGI010000049.1, on the reverse strand, counting down.
GGGAATTACTCTAAAAGAGCTTTCGGAAAAATATGACGCGCCGTACGTAAGAATTATGCCGAATGTAGGCGCAAAAGTCTCGCAATCAATGACGGCACTTGCCTATTCGGAGGAAGTTTCTAAAGAAGATTTAAACGGTGTAAAAGAAATTCTTGCCGCTGCCGGAAAAGTAGAAACGGTAGACGAAAAACTTATGAGCTGTGTTACGGCTGTAAGCGGTTCGGGTCCAGCTTATGCATTCGTATTTATCGAAGCTCTCGCGGATGCTGCGGTAAGATTCGGTATGCCCAGAAAAGAAGCATATATTTATGCCTCTCAAACATTAAAAGGGGCGGCAGAAATGGTTTTGTCTGGCGGAGACTCTCCTGCCGTTCTGAAAGATTCTGTATGTTCGCCCGGCGGAACTACGATAGAAGGAATTGCTGCGCTGGAACGCTTCGGATTTAGAAATTCGATCATAGAAGCAGTTTCCGCAGCATTTAAAAAATCTTCTGAAATCTCTATAATGCGGTAAACAAAATGTTATATGGACGGCTATAAAATTCAATATTTTAAGTGCTGCCGTAAATAAATAATATACTTGGAGGAAGTATGAAAAAGCGTGCATTAGTTATAACATCCGCTTTATTTTTGGTAATTGCAGCTGCTGCAATTGTATTCGGAGTATCGAAAGCCCGTGCAAATTCTGCGCCGACAGTTCTCACTGACGGAGAATGGGAAGGTTCCGCACCGGGATTAAACGGGCCGATAAAACTTTCACTGACGGTAAAAGACGGTAAGGTTGTTGAAGGCAAAGTTCTTTCAGAAAATGAAACGGATTTTGCAAAACCCGTAATAAAGGACTCTATCGATAAATTTGTAAAAACCGGCAATATTAAAAAAGTCGATACGGTTTCCGGCGCAACATTTACATCAAAGGGAACTATTGAAGCGATTAAAAATGCTCTTGCACTTGCAAACGGCGAAAAAGCCGCTGCACCAAAAGCATATAAAAACGCTTCCTGTGATATTGCCGTAATCGGAGCCGGAGGAGCAGGTCTTTCTGCCGCAGTCGAAGCGGCTTCTAAAGGTGCAAAAGTCATTGTTCTTGAAAAACGCGGTCTTGCAGGCGGAAACACGAATTTTGCAACGGGCGGCTTAAACGCTTCGGAAACAAGCGTACAGAAAAAACTTGGAATCAAAGATTCAAACGAACAATTCTACCAAGACACTATGAAAGGCGGAAAAAACATGAACGATCCTGCTCTTCTACGCAATATGGTGGAACTTTCTGCAGAAACGGTAGATTGGCTTATATCGATTGGAGCGGATTTATCCGATGTAGGCAAAATGGCAGGTTCAACAAATCCGCGCACTCACCGACCTCAAGGCGGAGCCGCTGTCGGCGGACATCTTGTAGGCGTATTAAAAAAAGCTGCGGAATCCGCCGGTGTCGAAATACGTTATGACAGCAAAGTTGTAGACCTTGTTACAAAAAACGGCAAAGTTACAGGTGTAAAAGTCGAATCGCAAGGAAAAAATTATACCGTAACTGCAAAAGCTGTCGTTATAGCGACAGGCGGATTCGGAGCCAACAAAACGATGGTCGCACAGTACCGTCCTGAATTCAAAGATTTCGGCACTACAAATCAAAGCGGTGCAACAGGGGATGCTTTTGCATGGGCGAAAAAACTTGACATCGCGCTTTCACAAATGGAGCAGATTCAGACGCACCCGACCGTTGTACCGGGCAAAGGAATTATGATAACGGAAGCTGTGCGCGGAAACGGCGCAATAATGATAAACCGCGACGGCAAACGCTTTAACAACGAAATGGCTACGCGCGATGTAATGTCCGCCGCAATTTTAAATCAAAAAGGAAAAACGGCGTTTTTGCTTTTTGATCAGGGCGTACGCGAATCCTTAAAAGCGATTGAAGGTTATGCAAAAAAAGGTTTATTGACCGAAGGAGCAACGCTTTCAGAACTTGCAGAAAAATTGAATATTCCTGCCGCAGAACTTGAAAATACGGTAAAGAACTACAACGGCTACCAAGCGGCAGGGAAAGACGATGAATTCGGCAGAGCTGCAAGCGATATGGTTCGCCCGCTTGTAAAATCTCCGTATTATGCGGTAGAGGTTGCGCCCGCTGTTCATCATACTATGGGCGGAATAAAGATAAATACCAAGTCGGAAGTTCTGAACAATTCCGGTGATGTAATTCCGGGACTTTTTGCAGCCGGAGAAGTTACCGGCGGTGTTCACGGAGCAAACAGATTGGGTGGAAACGCTGTAGCCGACATTTGTATTTACGGAAGAACTGCCGGAAGTTCCGCAGTAGATTTTATAAAAAACTAGTTTAATTTAAAAGGGAGAGGGCGAAAATATCTTCGTTCTCCCCCTCTTGTGAATTTACGGAAAAACTTTCACAAGCTCGCATCAAAATCATTAGACCTGTTCAATAACTTCCGTTTCAGGACAGTTTTAGCCAAGTCCTACAGCTTTTTTTAATGCGCTGATACAGTCGCTCCCATTTTTACCGTCTGCAAAATCAAAATGAAATGTATTTATGCCCAGTGAAGCAGCCGCTTCGCAATTTTCAATTCTGTCATCAACAAAAAACGCATCTTTTGCATCAACATTTTCCGCTGTAAGAATAATTTTCCAAAAATTCACATCCGGTTTCGACACTCCCATAAAACAAGAGGCATAAGTTTGGTCAAAAATCGAATAATCGCCGCGTTCCAGATGATTTAAATAATGACTTTCGATTGTATTTGTACCGCAAACGACCCGCTCTCCGCGTTTTTTAAGCCCGCCTATCAACTGTCGTATATTTTCATTCGGTTCGGGATGAAAAAGAAAATGCCACCAATCCGTCGTTACAGCAATCCCTGAGCGCGCAGAAAAAAGTCTCCAAAATTCTTTTGCGGAAAGCAAACCGTTACTGTACATCGTAATCAAATTAAATCCGTTATCACCCGCAGCTCTTTCATGAGGTTTTCCGTAACTCCTGTTCCCTTCAGGACATCCGCAAATACTCATAAATTCCGCTTCCGTTATTCCAAGTATCAAAGCAATTTTTTCCACCACTACAGCCGTAGTCGTAACAACGCCGCCCATATCAAAAATATACAGCATAAAACCTCGCAAATTATTTTACTTCACAAAAATTTATCATAAAAAACACTTTCTTACTACGGGAAGAATCAACAACCACGACGCAAGCGTCGGGGTATTAAACCCTCCGCATGAATCAAGTTTTCCGGTAAGAAAAACTTGATTCATGCGGACAGTAAACCAAATTGCTCTTGTAAAATCAGACTGACCTGTCCGCCACGCTCGGAACCAACATCTCATATCGTTCGGTACTAACAGCTCGTATCGCTCGATACTAACAGCTCGTATCGTTCGATACTAACAGCTCGTATCGCTCGGTACTAACAGCTCGTATCGCTCGGTACTAACAGCTCGTATCGCTCGGAGTGAGATGTACCCTCCACTCAGGGTGCGGTAGCACACCACCGCTCGCAGCTTTGCGCCGGTGTTGCATAGTAGTTTTTGTACTCATGCGCTCTAGCGCATGGTAAAGCCGGCGCAAAATTCAAAACGATTTACGCCTTTAAATCATTTTGCTAAAATAAAATCATGACTGCGGAAATTACAATTACGATAAAACCGGATGAAGAAAATAACAATTTTATTCAAAACAAAATTAAATCGGAACTTGCCCATAAAAACATAAACATAGAAAAAGATTTTTCATATATCACAGTAAAGCGTTCAATTGATGCGCGGCACGGTCAAATCAAGATTCATTTGAGGTGTAAAGTTTTTATCGGGGAAAAACAATGCAACGATGAAAAAACGGAACTGCCGATATGGAAACAAGCAGATAATCGGAAAAAAATTATGATAATCGGTTCAGGGCCTGCAGGACTGTTCGCTGCGTTAAAATTGCTTGAATACGGAATAAAACCGATTCTAATCGAACGCGGAGAAGAAACATTTGAACGTAAAAGGCGCATCGCAAAAATCAGTACACTTGGAATTTTAGACAACGATTCCAATTATTGCTTTGGCGAAGGAGGCGCAGGAACCTTTTCGGACGGAAAACTCTTTACACGGAGCAGCAAACGCGGAAATAACGCAAAGATTCTCAAAATACTCGCATTTTTCGGCGCAGATAAAAAAATTCTCACAGATTCTCACCCTCACATAGGAACAGACAAACTTCCAACAATCATAAGTGCAATAAAAAATAAAATAAAAGAACTCGGAGGAGAATTTTATTTTAATACGCGATGCGAAAATATCATTCTAAAAGACGGTAAAGCCGTTGGCATAAATGTAAAAAATGTCCGGACACAGACAGAAGACACAATATATGCCGATGCAATCATTCTTGCCGCAGGGCATTCATCAATAAATATATATGAAATGCTTTCAAAAATCGCACCGGCGGCACTTGAGGCGAAAACTTTTGCCGCAGGAGTGCGTGTTGAGCATCCGCGTGAATTGATAGATAAAATTCAATATAAAAATAATTCAAACAAACTGTTGGGAGCAGCCGAATACCGACTGACCGCGCAAATAGGCGGACGCGGCGTTTATTCTTTTTGTATGTGTCCCGGAGGATTTATTGTTCCGTCGGCAACTTCTGATGACGTCATAGTTGTAAACGGAATGTCTGCCGCTTCCAGAAATTCAAAATGGTCGAATTCCGCGATTGTAGTTGAAATCCGTCCCGAAGACATTCCGCAAGAATTTTATAAAGCGGCACAATCCCGTTCATGCCCTGCCCTTTCAGGACTTTATTTCAGAAATCATATCGAACGCGAAGCAAAATTACACGGCTGCAATCAACAGGCACCTGCACAGAATATGGTTGATTTTATAAACGGAACGGAAAATCATGAATTGCCGCCGTCGAGCTATACGCCGGGTTTAATCCGCTCAAGACCGGATGAATGGCTTCCACAGCATATTACAAATCGACTAAAAGAAGGTTTTACAATTTTTGACAAATCAATGCGGGGATTTATAAGCTCAAGTGCGGTTTTAGTTGCGCCGGAAACACGAACAAGTACGCCGGTTAGAATCCTGCGGGACAAAATAACTATGGAATGCACGGCGATAAAATCACTTTATCCGGCAGGAGAAGGTTCCGGCTATTCAGGAGGAATAATTTCATCTGCAATTGACGGTGAAAATGCAGCCAAAAATGCGGCAGAAGCGGCTATAAACCGATAGGCTCAATTTCGATTTTTTCAAAACCGGGCATTCTATCTGCTATATTCTTCCCGCAGTTTCGCCTCTTGATTTTGTTACAGCCCATGAAGAAGCGTTGTTGCTTTTTCCGGTTTTAATAAAAGATTTTGAAGGAGATATTCCGTCGCTTTTTACTGCGTCTCGAATTTCTTCACCTGACCATTTTTCACAAGAAGCTGCCTGTTCCGCTGCAATTTTTACGGAATCTTTAGACCAATCTTCAAGTGTTGAAGGCGCATATACAAACGCATCTAAAATCACTTTGTTTTGCCGATTACGCAAAAGTATCACATCGCAGTCTTTTCCCAGACAAGTCTTTTTATCGCTGTTCCACAAGTCTCGCGCTTTATCAGATGAATACCAGCGCGTTTTAGAAAGATTAACTGCATCCCCGTCTTCGTTTACATTGCCGGATTCATTTTCATTTGTAAGATGGACTACGATTATTTCTTTACGTTTTACTTTTATTGCAGGGAATTTATACACGGTTCTGTTTTTATCCGCACTGAATATTTCAAGACCGGCAAGATTTCCATCAGATTTTACAAAAATCTCGATAAATTCTTCCTTAGGATAAGGCACGGAATTATCTTTTGCAGTCCCCTTACGATTATGCACTTCGGTAATTTCAAGTGAGGGAACTTCATCGTTAAATCCTTCAATCGGAATTGAAAAAGTCAGTGTATTGCCGGACTTGTCGGATGCGGTTCCGCTTAATTTGTAAAGCTTCCCCGTTTCAAGTTTGTTTTCAAACCGGTAATCTGCAAAATAATTTATGCAATCTTCCGACTGCATATGATTTTCAGAATATTCGATTCCGCTGATTGCAATTTCCGGCATGAGTTTGCATTTATTCAATACAACACCGCCGCTGAAAGCAATTCTTGCGCTGTCTTTTCCTGTAACCTGAAAATCTTTTATTACGGCAGGAGAATTCGCCAAATGAATAAGCTTTATTCCTTCTCTTGTAGGCCGGCAGGAAAGCGGAATAAACGAAAATGCCGCCAAACCGACCAGAGCGGCTGACTGCAACAGTTTTAATATAAACTTTTTAATTACCGATGACTTTCCGTACATAATCGCCTCGTTTTATTTATAAAGATTTTTCTAATGATGGTTAAAATTCGAGTTTTTTAAAACTCGAATTTTTCCAACTTTCTCTTGCGCCAATAGAATGAAATGTTTTGAAACAAGCATCATTTGTGCGAAGGCGAGGCTCCGGCTGCGTGCCGTTTCGAGTGAAAAGCTCGACTGCGGCTAAGCAGACAAAACCTCGACGAAAGCACAACGTGATTTTACTGCCATTTTCAAAACACGACATTCTATCTAAATATTAAATAGCACAAACTATGCAAAAAAGGCAAAAAACGGCGGCACGGAAGTCAATTTTTTATCATACTTTAAACTTTTCTATCTCTCCGGATAAATTATCAATACTCTGCTTATTTATTATCGAAATATCGTTCACTTCATGAATTGCAAGGTTTATCTGCGCTGCTCCGGCTGCCATTTCATTCATACTGTCTGCAATATTATCTGACATCAAACCTAGTTTATCCATTTCTGCAGAGACAAGATTACTGCCGGAAAGCATTTCTCCGGAGCTTATACGCACTTTTTGCGTCATATCCTTTATAACATTCATCGCCTGCATAATTTTATCACTTCCGGAACGCTGAACCTGCATAGCATTCATAATATTATTTTCCTGCTCTTTAGTTTTTTCTACCATTTCAAAAATACTGTCAAATTGCTTTTCAACATCAAGCGCAGATTCATTTACTTTACGTATCTTTTCTTTAAGAGTTGTAAGAATCGAAGTAATATTTTTTCCATGCGTGTTTGATTCTTCTGCAAGTTTACGGATTTCATCGGCTACGACGGCAAAACCTTTTCCGGCTTCTCCGGCGTGTGCAGCTTCTATTGCAGCATTCATTGCAAGAAGATTGGTTTGGTCCGCAATGTTTTGTATAATCGAACTTGTTTCAAGAAGAACTTCAGAACTGCCGTCAACAGATTTACTTAGTTCTACAGTTCCGGCAATAACGGATTTACCGGAATTCGTCGCAGTGTTTAATGCTTCAAGCATTTTCAAATTATTTTCTACAAAATCCGCTACTGATTTTATGCTGCCTACCATATTGGTAATTTCCGAATATGAATCTCCAACGGTAGATGCTTGAACTGAAATATTTTCGTCAAGAGTTTCAATAGTCCTCATCATAACCTGCAACGATGCGCCTACTGAAAGTACACTTGCTGATTGTTTCATAATCTGTTTTTTTATGTTTTCTATATTTATGCTTATCTCGTTTATGGAGCTTGCAGTCTCTCCCATGTTCACACTAAGTTCTTCTCCGATATTCTGCATAGTTTTAACATCGGAACCGGCAGATTTTATGGAAAAGCCTATTTTTGCTATCGTTTCATTAAAATATTTCGAAAGCTCAGTTATTTCATCATTCCCTTTTACAGGAAGGCGTACTGTTAAATCTCCTTCCCCTTGAGCAATATCTTTTAGCGCATAAACAGTCCTGTTAAGAGGTTTTATCATTACAAGTTTTATAAAAATATTAAAGGCGGCTGCAAGCAATACAGTAAAAATGAATACGCCTAAAAGATTTACTGCAAATATTTTTTTGAATTCTGCATATATGTATGTTTTTTCTATACTCAAAGTGATGTATATACCGGTAGACCCAATAGGAGAAACGAATAAAATTCTGTCTTTCGTGTTAATAAATCTTTCTCCTGAAGCAATATCTGCAAGAGTAAAAATACGCTTTCCTATGTTGTTTGTATCTTTGTTTTCAAAACAAATGCCTTCTTTGTTCACAAGCGAAAGAGAATATTGCTTTATATCAGGAAAATTTATAGTTGAAAAATATTCTCTGAGCGGGATAAGTCCCAAATCAACAGTAACAACGCCGGTTTTATTTCTGCCGGAAGTTAAAACAGACGTAGCCGTTATCATAGGAACACCTGTTACTTCGTCATTATAAAGTTCGCTCCAGACAACCGACAGATTTTGCGCAAATCCGTCATTTTTATACCAATCAAATTTTGTGTAATCATTTTTTTCATTACTGTAGTCCCATGTCATTTCCATTTTGCCGGAATTATTACGAAACCAATATAAACCTGTAAATTTTCTGCTTTTGACAGTATACGGTTCAAGCCAATAACCGCCTCCTGCAATTGCGCTGTCGGATCCCAATACTGTACTGCTTATGTTGGCAAGAGTATCCATATCGTCAAAGCCAAGATTACTTACAATCGATGCGTAATTTGAAGCTGCCGTTTCGAATTTTGAAAATATTTTTCCATAAATGACATGAGCTTCGTTGTCAAGTCTTCCTGCAAGTCCTGTTTTTATATTATCTACAATAACATCGGAAAAACGCTTAAATATAAAAGTACCGAGCAATGCTACAGACGGAATAAATACAAGGCATAGAACAAAAGAAGTTTTGACTGCAAGACTGATTTTTTTACGGGATTTAATAGAATTAACTGGATATTTCACTAAATCAACTCCTAAATATGTATATTTTAAGCGGGGTTTGATGCGGACTTATAAAAGAAAGTCAAATCAAGCGGCTAAGCGGAGTCGAACCGCCCTCTCAACCTTGGGAAGGTCGCATAATACCGATATACTATAGCCGCAATCGATGTATACTGAACCCATTATGAAACTTCAGTTTCAGAAACAGGTCTGATAGTTGCGTATAATAATATAAATGAGCTGTCTGTTCAAGAATCGCCTGCTTTGATATACTCAAAAACATGAAATTCACACCCGATTACACCGTAATTTATTCCGACGACAGTATTGTTGTCCTAAATAAGCGTTCAGGGATTTTAATTGCAGCCGACAGATACGATGAAAACGCTCCCAGACTGGATATTGAAGCGGAAAAAGAATTCGGGAAACTTTACGCCGTACACAGAATCGATAAAGATACTTCGGGTCTGATAATCTATGCACGCACACCTGAAGCGCACAAAAATCTTTCCATGCAGTTTGAAAACCGCAAAGTTGAAAAAACATATCATTGTATTGTATACGGACGCCCGCTTTGGAACGAAACCGCCGTAAATCTGCCTTTGCTGCCGGACGGAGATGCAAAACACAGAACGACAGTAAATAAAAGCATAGGAAAACCGTCTTCTACGGAATTCAAACTTATAGGCGGCTGTACGCAGTATTCGTGGATTGAAGCAAAGCCTAAAACCGGACGTACACACCAAATACGTGTCCATCTTGCGGCGATAGGCTTCAGCATAGTGTGCGATTCACTTTACGGCGGAAATACAAAGCCGCTCAGACTGAGCGAAATAAAACACAAGTGGAACGGTGATGAAACGGAAGAACGTCCGCTGATAAAACGTCTCGCATTGCATTCGTACAAATTGAATATTACGCACCCGCAAAGCGGAGAAAAACTGACTTTTACAGCACCTTACCCTAAAGATATGGAAGCAGCTCATAAGCAATTTACAAAACTGTTCAAAATGCCGCCGCTGACGGAAACCGCAGAAATCGAAAATCCTTAAACCATGCATACTATGAAGACTGAACTTATCTGCATATCCGTATTTTTACTTACCGCCTCTGCATTCTGCAGGAAAAACGATTTTTTGTTTTCGGTAGAAAATTTTACAGGATTCCGCAACGGAGAAGCGATAGAACTTTTGCTTGAAGAAGACGGTGATAAATACACAAAAAAAAGCGAACTTGTGTGGACTCACGATAATAATTTTTATATCGGCGCAAAAGTCTCTTTCGGATGGAAATGGTTTGATACGGATATTTACGGAGCGGCTTTTGTTCCGAAGAAATCCGGAAAAATGTTTGATTCCGACTGGATGGGAACGGATGATGTAAAAACGACTTTTTCCGTCAATGAAAACTCAATCACAGCCGGTTCGTTTTTTGTCGGCGGAAATATGGGAATTACAGTACCGCTTTTTACTTGGTTCAAGGCGTCTCCGAAATTTTCTTTTGAATGCGAATATCTTGCTTTTGAAGCGAAAAACGGTTACGGGTGGTACGGTCATCCGCCGTTCAGCAAAACCGGAAAAAATGTGCCGTGGTATTCACCGGATGCAACGTATCTGAAAAGCGGCACACTTTACGGAATCACATACGACAGGTGGTCTACATTTACATGGCTCGGTTTATATGCATTTTTTACGCCGGTGCCGCAGCTTGAATTCAGCATAGGAACTTCGATATCTCCTTATATCTACATACAATCGGTTGACCACCATAAAAACAGCGGAAACGGGAATTATTACTATGATAAAATGCACGGCAATTTCCATGCGGAAAAGCTGGATTTGGGCATCAAGTTGAATATCAACAAGATGTTCGGAATAAAAACATTTCTTACACTCACAAATGTGCGTCCGCTGGAAGGAGAGACGTTTGCAAACTCGGAGGGAAAGTATGCAAAATATTACATACTTGACGGCTATCATTCAGGCACCTCCGCAAAATATATCGACACGGGTATAAGTTTTTCCTATACGCCGCTGTTCCGCATTCATAAAAATATTATTAGGTAGAATGTCGAGTTTTGAAAAAACTCGACATTTTCCAACTCTTTCCTGCACCAATAGAATGTAAAGTTTTGAAATGAACGCCATTTATGCGCAGGCGAGGTTCCGGCTGCGTGCCGTTTCGAGCGAAAAGCTCGACTGCGGCTAAGCGGACGGAACATAGCCGAAAGCACAGCGCAATTTTTCAAAACTCGACATTTGAGGTACAAATCTCAAAATTTTTACACATACAACTTTTATGCACATATCCTAATCTGAAATATTTAAGTACAATACCGAATGAAAATGATAAATACTTTAAATGAAAGTTCTTTGCATAAATCTCTGAAACAGCTTTATTCATTGGATGAAGGCTCAACAACCGAGTCGGAAATAAACGGAAAAATATACGACATTGTGGACAAAAACGGAAATATAATCGAAATACAAACACAGAATCTTTCAAAATTGTTGAAAAAAGCAGAAATCATTCTTGAATCAGGGAAAAAATTTAAAATTGTACATCCAATTCCTGTAGAAAAAATGATCGAACTTTATGACTTTGCAGGAAATCTTATAAATAAACGAAAAAGCCCCAAAAAAGGAAGCGTATACAGCGTATTTAGAGAACTTACCGGCATACATCACATTCTGCTTAATGAAAATTTTACACTTGAAATTCTTTTAATAAAGATGACAGAAATGCGGATAAGAACGGAAAAAGCGGTACAAACCGAAAATAAACGAAGAAGATTTAAACGAAATTGGTTAAAGCGGGATAAAAAACTGGATTCAATTATAGAAACAATAACATTTTCACAAAAAGAAGACTACATAAAGCTTTTGCCTGAAGATATTCTTCCAGAGTTTTCAGCATCGGACTTAAAAAAAGCCTTACTGAAAAGAAGTAAATTTCCTTCATCCGCAGCGGATAATGCCGGAATAATGCTGTGGGTATTAAGCCATGCAGGTTTAATAAAATCATCGGATAAAAAAGCAAGAAACAGGCTTTACAAAATCGAAAGATAAATATTTTTATATTCAAAAAAATATTGAGGCGACCTAAAAGTTAATTACTTTCCGACCGCCTAAATAATCAACATACCCCGACGCAAGCGTCGGGGTATTAAACCCTCCGCACGAATAAACCTAAAATGACAGAAGAATTCTACCAGTTGTCATTCATATCATCAGCGTCATGATTTTCCATATCGTAAAGATCGGTAACAGCACGCATATCATCTAAATACATATAAA
>CAUUGI010000048.1:0-14847 GCA_963544675.1 uncultured Treponema sp. | reverse complement strand
GGCATCTGATGATGTCAGATACGTTTTATCTTTTTGAATAGTTCTTATCGATCCATTTGAGGTAATCGCCGCTCCGTATGCTTTCAATCCATTCAGGATTTGAAAGATACCATTGGATTGTCGCGGAAAGTCCCTGTTCAAAAGTCATTTTACGCTGCCAGCCTAATTCCGTTTTGATTTTCGTGCAGTCGATCGCATAGCGGCGGTCGTGTCCCGGTCGGTCTTTAACATAGCTTATTGTATTTTTGACTTCATCGACGCTCTTTCCGCTTATTCCGGCCGCAGTCAATTTTTCAGAAGTAATTTCAATAATTTTTTCAAGCAGACGGATATTTTCCCACTCGTTTTCTCCGCCGATATTGTATTTTTCTCCGCTTTTACCGCTTTTCATAATCTGCCAGACGGCGCGATTGTGGTCTTCAACATAAATCCAGTCGCGGATATTTTTTCCGTCTCCGTAAACCGGAAGATTTTTTCCGTCTTTTATATTCATAATCATAAGCGGAATAAGTTTTTCGGGGAACTGGAAGGGGCCGTAATTATTCGTGCAGTTTGAAAGAGTCAACGGAAGTCCGTAAGTGTGAAAATATGCCGCCGCAAGGTGATCGCTTGACGCTTTGCTTGCCGAATACGGACTTCGCGGGTCGTAAGGAGTTTTTTCGGTAAAATAACCGGTTTCCCCCAGAGAACCGTAAACTTCATCCGTAGAAATATGGTGGAATAAAACGTCGTCCCGAATCGAACCGTCGGCATTTTTCCATAAGTTCCGTGCCGTATCTAAAAGCGTAAACGTTCCCATAACGTTTGTACGGATAAAGGCTTCGGGGCCAAATATCGAACGGTCAACATGACTTTCCGCCGCAAAGTGGACTACAGTGTCAATGTTGTATTCACGGAAGACACGCTCGACGGCTTTTCGGTCGCAAATATCAAGTTTTTCAAAAAAGTAACGTCTGTTTTCGTCTTTTACCCCGCTGCCGAATTTTTCGTCTATGTCTTTCAGACTTGAAAGATTACCCGCATAAGTTAAAGCGTCCGCATTTACGACAATACCGTCAAAGCCCGAATCCGTAAAACCCGTTTCGCCTGATGCCGACATTCCGAATAAATAATGAATAAAGTTGCAGCCGATAAATCCCGCTCCGCCTGTAACCAAAATATTGTGCAGTTTGCGTTTATTTTCCATATAGTAAAAGCTCCGTTTGAGTAAGTTGTCCCTACAATAGTGAATGCACTAGAGTTTTTCAATGGTGTGCAGCAGCCGGACAGTCGGGTGCTCTTATCATACGGGTATTTTTTTCGGTATACTGCGCCCATGTCTGATATCAAAAATACAATTACAAATTCATACAAAGGATTTGAACTTATTTCCGTTACTCAAGTTCCGGATAACGATGCTGAAGGCGTGTATTTGCGCCACCGTAAAACAGGGATTGAGGTTTTTCATCTTCTTAATGACGATACTGAAAATTTATTTGCATTTGCTTTCCGCACGCCTGTAAAGAATTCAACAGGAGCGGCACATATTTTGGAGCATTCCGTTTTCTGCGGCTCTGAAAAGTTTCCGTTGAAAGAACCTTTTACAAACATGATGAATCAAAGCGTACACACTTTTTTGAATGCTATGACTTATCCTGATAAAACCGTATATCCTGCAAGTTCGACGGTTAAAGCGGATTATTTCAACTTGATGGATGTTTACGGTGATGCGGTTTTTTTTCCGCTTCTAAAAAAAGAAGCTTTTATGCAGGAAGCCCATCGTTTGGAAATTGATGAGAACGGCAAATTTTCGATTCAAGGTGTTGTTTATAACGAAATGAAAGGCAATTACTCGTCTTTTGAATCGGTTGCAGGTGATGTTCAGTTTAGAAGTCTTTTTCCCGATACAAATTACGCTTTTGATTCCGGCGGCGATCCCGAAGCTGTTCCGTCCTTTTCTTATGAAGATTTTAAGATGTTTCATAAAAAATATTATCGCCCTGATAACTGTTTGGTTTTTCTTTACGGAAATATTCCTACGGAAGAGCAGCTTGACTTTTTGCAGGAAAAAATTATTGACCGGTTGGAAGCAAAGGCTTCAGGCAGCAAAAATCAATCCGAAACTCCTATAAATCTTGAAGAAACAGTCCGCATGGAAACGCCGCAGCCGCTTTCCAATCCTATAAAAATTTCCGAAACTGCCCCGTCGAGCGGAGCAACGGGAGCTACAGTTACGGTGAATTGGCTTTGCGGCGAAGCGAAAAGTCTTGATTCTTTACTTGAGTGTTCGTTTTTATCTGAAGTTCTTATTGGGCATGACGGTTCTCCGCTTGCAAAAATGCTTACCGAAAGCCGACTCGGAGACGATCTTGCTCCGATGTCGGGTACGTCTGCGGAAACGCGACTTTTTTTCTTTTCGTTGGGACTACACGGCGTAAAAGCGCGGGACGAGGATAAAGTTTACACGCTTATATTCGACGGTCTTGAACGTGTCTGTAAGGATGGAATTGACCGGCGCGATATTGATTCCGCATTGATGGCGGCGGAGTTTTCGAACAGGGAAATTATTCGTTCCGGCGGTCCTTATTCTCTTGTGCTTTTGGAACGCGCCCTTACGGCGTGGAATTACGGAGCGTCCCCTGCATCTCATTTGCTTTATAGGGCGGCTTTTGAAAATATCCGCAAAAAAGCTGAATGCGGCACAGAATATATTAAATCGCTTATAAAAAAATATCTTTTGGAAAATAATCAGCGTTCTTTTGTATGCGTAAAACCGTCCCGCTCTTATATAACCGAAAGAAACAAGCGTGAATCCGCTCTTGTAAAAAAACTGAGCGAAAACGCAGATATTCAGTTTATTCAAAAAGAACTCGATGCTCTGCATTTATATCAGCAGAAAAAAGAAAGTGCGGAAGACTGCGCCTGCATGCCTCAGCTGAAAATAAGCGATCTTGCGATTGACATTGATTCAATCAAAACCGAAGTTTCGGTTATTGAAAACGGCGGACAGGAAATACCGCTTTTTAAAAATATAGAAAAGACAAACGGAATTGCATATTTTGAATTGTGTATTCCTGTTGATAATCTTGCCCCTGAAGAATACCTTTATCTTCCGTTGTTTGCTTATTGCGCGGCAAATGTAGGCCGGAACGGTAAAGACTGGGCGGAATGTGCTGCGGATACTGCCGTTCACACGGGCGGAATAGAAGCGCGGCTTGTATCTTCAGAAAGCGGAAACACTGAAGATTCCGAAAGAATGCGTAAAGAACTTGAAAAATATAACTGCGCAGGCCGCGATTATATTATTTTTTCCGTTCGTATGCTTTCCGAAAAAGTGCATGATGCGGTAAAACTCTTTTCGGAAGCAGTCTCCGAGTTTGAGTTTAAGGATTTTAAGCGGCTCAAAAATCTTTGCGGAGAGTTTAAAAGCGCGATTTTTGCAAATGTAATTCCGCGCGGTACGCATTTTGCGCTGTCGCGTGCGAAAAGTTTATATTCCCGTTCGTCATGCGTAAATGAGATATGGCGCGGACTTACGCAGGTTTTTGCAGTCAATTCAATATGTAAAGAAAAACTTGAATCACTCGCCGCGCATTTTGAGCGAATAAAAACGGAATTGCAAAATGCCGGAGCGGTTTTGCATATTACGGCGGATTCGGACACAGCGGAAAAACTTATGCCCGAAGTTTTCGATTTTGCGGTGAAAGCCAAGTTAAAAGCACCGGCTGTGCGCTCCGAATTAAATGATGAAGACTTAAAAAAACAGCTTTTGCTCGGCAGAGAAAAGGAAATTCCGCAAACAGAAGTTTTTACCGCAGACGCGCAGGTTGGTTATTCCGCTTCCGTTTTGCCGGGAACTTTTTTAGGAACAACGGAAAATGCTGCGGATATTGTTCTTGCACACCTGCTTTCCGGTACGTATCTGTGGGAACGGGTAAGAACGACCGGAGGCGCATACGGTTCAAGCGCACGTTCTGCAAATATTTTGGGAAAATTCCTGTTTTCATCGTTCCGCGATCCCGTTCCTTTTAAATCGCTCGACGTTTTTGCGGAATGTTTAAACGATGCTGCCGCTTCCTTAATCGATAAAACCGAATGTGAAAATTTTATTACCGGAACATACGGCGATGAAGTTCAACCTTTTTCCCCTTTGGGACGCGGCAATGCCGGCTTTATGAGAACTATTTACTGTATTTCCGATAGAGACAGGCTTGAAAAGATCAAAAATCTGCTTGAAGTAACGCCTGAAAATCTGCAAAACGCTGCAAAAAGACTTTTTCAGCATATATCTGAACGGCACAATGTTGTTATCTGCGATAAAAGTATGGCGAAAAACGTAGATATAATCGAACTTCCCGTTTAAAAAGTGTAAAACGGGAATAAATGAGATTTTCGCAGAGGCGATATTTATCTTATGAAAGACTTTAAAATTCAAGTCTTTACATATAAAAGCTCTAAACTCTGCTTATAATTTTCCGAAATTTATAGTATGAATACGTTTACGAAATCTGTTGATTTGTTGCACCGCACTATGGATGCAAATGCACTGCGTTATCAAGTTACCGCAAATAATCTTGCAAGCGCGGATGTTCCCAACTTTAAGCGGACTACGGTCAATTTTGAAAGCGAGCTTAAGCGTGCGTTCGACTCGGAAGAAAAAGCGAAAAACGGTTTTCAGCTTACGCGAACGGATTCTCGGCATATTGCACTTAACGAGCCGCATGATTACCGCGATGTTGAGCCGCGGCGTGTTCTTGATTATACGACAGCCGCAAAAGCTAACGGAAATAATGTTGATGCTGAAACGGAAGCAAATGCGATTCTCCAGATTCAGATGCAGTATAGATTGCTTACTCAGCTTACCGGCTTTGAGTTTTCGCAAGTCGATATTGCAATGCGGAAGTAGCTTTGACTGCGGATAAGCGCGGAATAATTCAATAGGAGTGTAAAATGGGACTTTTTACCAGTATAAATATTGCAACAAGCGGAATGAGTGCGGAAAGACTTCGCTCTGATGTAATTTCAGACAATATTGCGAATGCTTCAACAACGCGTACGCAGGAAGGCGGAGCTTTTAAACGTTCGCGCGTTATTTTTGAGCCGATTGCCGATAAAAACGTGCAGTGGAGAAGTCCTTTTACACCGTCTAATTTGGATCAAGGACCGGGTAAAGGCGTACGTGTCCGCGAAATCGTAAAAGACACTTCGGAAGGCAAGTTTGTGTATATGCCGGACGATCCGGATGCCATTAAGACAGGGCCGCACAAAGGATATGTGGAATATCCTAACGTAAATATCGTAAACGAAATGGTAGACTTAATTGCGGCATCCAGAGCTTATGAAGCCAATTCTACGGTAATTGAAGGCGCAAAATCCATGTTTTCTGCGGCTTTGGAAATAGGACGCTGATTTATCAGCGGTTTAAAGAGATAAAAGAGAAGGCGGTAAAATATGAAAATTTCCGAATTCGGAACATTGCAGATGGCGCGGAGCGATACCGCACATTACGGAAGTTCAAAAATTCTTTCAGAAATTGCGGGAGATACGGCTTCAAAACGTATCGATACAGGGCTTGAAAATGCCGCTAAAGACGGTATTAAAAAAACGAGCATCTCTTTTGACAATTATTTGATTGATGCCGTCAACAAGATGAATGACCAGCAGATGAACGTTGCAGATATTGAACAAAAACTTATAACGGAACCGGAATCTGTTGATATTCACGATGTTACGGTTGCGATGGCGAAAGCGAGAATGTCGCTTAACTTGGCAAAAACCGTTATCGACCGTTTGGTTCAGGGATGGTCTGAAATAACAACGACAAGATAAAAATTGGAGAACGCCGGAAAATGTTGTAAACAGAATCTGCCGGTGTTTTGAACTGCTGAAAAGTAAGCAAATACAGTCAAGTGTTTTTTTTGCTTTTCATATTTTGTTATAATATTTTGTTATATATGATAGATTTGTAACAAAATATTATAAGTTCGTTCACGGGAGGGAACAGATGAACGAATGGCTCAAAAAGATGACGGGTAAGATTCAAGACTTTTGGAAAAACAGTTCCGTCATCAAAAAAGTTATTCTTATAGGCGTGGTGGTTGCAGTTATTGCCGCAGTCGTTGTTGCGGCGCGTGTATCTTCCGCTCCAACGACGGTGCGTATTTTCAATGCACCTGTTACAAATGAAACATCTCGAAGCCAAATTCTCGACCGCATTTCTCAAGAGAATGTAGAAGCGTATGTTTCCGATGACGGGTATATTTCTGTTGCAGATAGAGATACTGCGCGTAAGATGCGAAGTATACTCATAAGCGAAGGACTTGTTCCGTCAAATATTGATCCGTTTGCAGGATATTATGAGCGCAGCTGGTCAACTACGGATGCTGAACAAAATGTACGGTTAAAAAATGCTATTACACAGTCTCTTAAACAGCATCTTGAAGCGATTTCAGATATAAGCGCGGCATTTGTTACTATCGTTTTACCTGAAAATGAATTGTTTTCCGCCGATCAGAAACCTGTTTCTGCGAGTGTCATTCTTAAAACCACACCTAACAGCAATATAACCGTAGATAGGAAACGTGTGCTAGGCATTCAAAGACTTATTTTGAGTGCAGTTGAAGGGCTTACTGCCGAAAATCTTACGATTTCCGATGCGGACGGAAATATACTCAATGATTTTGAGGGAATGGCGGAAAGCGACCGCGTTTCAATAATAGAAAAACAGCAGAAATTGCGTCATGCGGAAGAAGCGAAATTGCGTGCCGCAGTTTTAAAAGCGTTGCAGAAGTTTTATACCGACGATCGTATCAGAGACTTAAACGTTACGATTGATATGGATATGTCTGAAAAATCCAGTACATCGACAATCTATTCTCCGATCCAAATAAGACCGGACAATCCTGATACTCCTTATGATGATTCCGAATACAGGGATACGCTTCCGATTTCCGAGCAGACTGTCGTCAATGATTGGCAGGGAACGGGATTTAATCCGGAAGGGCCTACAGGCACCGAAGGGCAGACACCTCCCGTTTATTCTGATATGTCGAATGTAATCGGTCATTCTACTCAAACCGGTGTTACAAGAAATAATGTTATAAACACTACCCAAACTTCAGAGAAAGTTGCTCCTCAACTTGGACGTAGGACAATTTCCGTTAACGTCGACGGCGTTTGGGATATAAAACGCGATCCTAAAACACATAACTATCTTATTGATGAAAATACCGGAGCTCTTGCCCGCGAATACACTCCCGTTCCTGCAGAGGAACTTTCGGAACTTACAAATTATGTACGCGGAGCTGTAGGATATGACAGAACCAGAGGAGATCTTGTTACGGTTACAAATATTCAGTTCGATAGAAAGGCACAGTTTTCGGCGGAAGATGCGGCGTATTTTAGAAAACAGCAGACTCGCCGTACAGTTCTCCTTGTTCTTGCTGCAATCGCTCTTGTACTCGTCGGATTCATAATGTTCCGTGTAATCAGTAAAGATATTGAACGCCGCAGACGTCTTAGAGAAGAAGAATTGCTCAGACGGCAGCAGGCTGAACGCGAAAAGGCTCTTTGGGAAGCAAAAGACGATGCAAATATGCAGGTTACGATGTCCGTTGAAGAATCGCGCCGTGCGGAATTGCAGGAAAATGCAATCAATCTTGCAAAAGAGCATCCTGAAGATGTTGCAATGCTCATACGCACATGGCTTATGGAGGAATAAAAGATGGCAGAAGAAGAAAGTACGGCTCCGAAATCTAATCCTAAACCGGTGCCTAAGCCCGGTAGTTTAAAGCCTGTTTCCTCCGGAAAAAAGGATAGAAAAGATTATAAAAGTCTCAACGGCAGACAAAAAGCTGCAATTTTCCTTGTTTCGCTCGGAAGTGATGTATCTTCGGAAGTAATGAAACATTTACGCGAAGACGAAGTTGAAACACTCACCTTTGAAATTGCGCGCCTTGAAACAGTCGATGCAGAATATAAAGACGCTGTTTTGGAAGAATTCCAGCAGTTGATGGCGGCGCAGAACTTTATTACAACCGGCGGTATCGATTATGCCCGTGAATTGCTGGAAAAATCTCTTGGAAGTCAAAAGGCAATAGATATTATCAACAGACTTACCAGCTCCTTGCAGGTGCGTCCGTTCGATTTTATCCGCCGCACAGACCCTGCGCATTTGTTGAACTTTATCCAGCAGGAATATCCGCAGACAATCGCGCTTATTTTGGCTTATCTTGAACCTGGAAAAGCCGCCGTTATTTTGCAAAACCTGCCTGAAGAGATTCAGCCGGAAGTTTCAAAGCGGCTTGCAACAATGGATAGAACGTCTCCGGATGTTTTGCGTGAAGTTGAGCGCGTTCTTGAAAAGAAACTTTCGACGCTGTCTTCCGAAGATTATACGGCGGCGGGCGGTGTTGAAAGCATTGTAGAAATATTGAACTTGGTAGACCGTTCTTCAGAAAAGGCGATTATCGAATCTCTTGAAGAAGACGATCCGGATTTGGCGGAAGAAATCAAAAAACGTATGTTCGTTTTCGAAGATATTGTTATGCTCGACGACCGCGCCATTCAAAAGGTTCTCCGCGAAGTCGATACGCAGGAACTTTCAAAAGCACTTAAATCCGTCGATACGGAAGTACAGGACAAGATTTTCCGCAATATGTCAAAGCGTGCGGCGAGTATGCTTAAAGAAGACATGGAATTTATGGGACCGGTGCGCTTGAAAGATGTTGAAGAAGCGCAGCAGAAGATTGTTTCTACAATCCGCCGGCTCGAAGATTCCGGTGAAATCGTTATTGCGCGTTCCGGAGAGGACGAACTGGTTCAATAGCAGGCGCAGAGAACGGGTTTTGAAAGATGAAGCTGTCTGCCGCCTGCATCGAGTTTGCCTGTCGGCAAACTCGTGATGTAACTGTGCTTTGGGAGCTAAGGACGGATAGTGGCGGAGGATTGCTTGTACGAATTTCGTAGACGGAGTTCTGTGAGTGCATATAACCGCTATTTGTCCGGTCGATGTATAAACTTGTTTTATTGAATGTGTGAAGTTTGCACCGCAAACTGTTTTATATATTAGTCCGCTTTTGCGAACGGATAAAACTTTTTAGGAAGCCTAAGTTTTCTAATCAATCTTTAATGGGAGTCAAAATGGCAAAGACTGTATTCAGACCGAATGAAATCAAGCAAAAGAACGGCGAGGTTACACTTAAACTGATTCACGATTATACTCCCGTAGAAGAAGTTGAGGAAGTTGTCGAACAATATTCAGGACCGACTCCCGACCAGCTTAGACGTGAGGCGGAGGCTTTTAAAGCGGGCTGGGAAATTGAAAAACAGCGTATGCTTGAAGAAGCGCAAAAGAACGCGGACGATATTGTAAAAAAAGCCGAAGACGCGGCATTTGCGGAAGTAAAACGCCAGTCGGAACAAGCTCAAGTCATCAAGACGAACGCTGAACGAGCGGCACAGGAAGTTGTTAAGCAGGCTCAGGAAGAGGCACAAAAGATTCTTTCAAGTGCTCATGCGGAAGAAGAGACAATTAAAAATACTGCCCGCGAAAACGGATTTGCTGCCGGACACGACGAAGGTTTTGCAAAAGGCAATGAAGAAGTCGAGAGACTTATTGAGCGTATGCATAAGATTCTGGAAAGCGTTATGCAGAGGCGGGAAGATATTTTAGATGAAACCGAACAACAAATTGTTGAGCTTGTCGTTTTAATGACGCGGAAAGTTGTTAAAGTTATTTCGGATAATCAAAAGTCGGTTATAAACAATAATGTTCTTGCCGCTCTGAAAAAAGTGAAGGGCAGGGGAAGCGTTACTCTTCGCGTCAATCTTGAAGATTTAAAACTGGCTACTCAGAATATAGACGAATTTATAAAGCGTTGCGAAAATATTAAAGGAATCACCGTAATGGAAGATTCTACTGTTGAAAAGGGCGGATGTATTGTAGAAACGGATTTCGGCGCAATAGATGCACGCATTTCAAGTCAGCTTACTGAAGTTGAAAACCGCGTTATGGAAATTTCACCGATAAAAACCGTTGCACAATCAAGCGTATCGCCTAAATAACGGGAATGCGGAGGGGATATGCATTCTTCGTACACCAAAGAATTTAATTTTTCAAAATATATTACGCAGGTACAAGATGTAGACCCTATTTCTTACATCGGATATGTCTCCGGTGTAGAAGGGCTTGAGATTTTAAGCCGCGGTCCCTGCGCAAAAATAGGTGAAATCTGTAATATCATTCTTCCTGACGGAAAAAAACTCATGGCGGAGGTTGTCGGGCTTGACGGCACGACCGTAAAACTTACGGCATTCGGTACGACGGAAGGAATTGAAGTCGGTTGTGAAGTTGTAGGTACGGGTGCTCCGCTGCAAGTGCCTGTCGGAATGAGTCTGCTCGGACGCACTATCGATGCTGCCGGAAGACCTTATGACGGTTTAGGCGAGATCGTTCCTGACGGATATTATCCTGCAGTTGCTTCTCCTCCCGACCCTATGACGCGTCTTCCCGTCAACCGCCGCATAACGACCGGTGTTCGTGCGATAGATTCGCTTTTGACGGTCGGGCGCGGCCAGCGTCTCGGAATATTTGCAGGTTCGGGCGTCGGTAAGTCGACTCTTTTAAGCATTATTGCGCGCAATACGGATGCGGATATCAACATTATCGGACTTATCGGAGAGCGCGGGCGCGAAGTTTTGGATTTTATCAACCGCGATCTGGGCAAAGAAGGTCTTAAACGCTCCGTAGTTGTTGTTGCAACGAGCGACCAGCCGTCGATTTGCCGTCTGCGGGCAGCTTATGTCTGCACCGCGCTTGCAGAATATTTCCGCGATATGGGAAAAGACGTTATGCTTATGATGGATTCCGTAACGCGGTTTGCACACGCTCAGCGCGAAATAGGTCTTGCAAACGGAGAACCTCCTGCCCAGCGCGGCTATCCTCCGAGCGTATTTGATATGATTCCGAAATTGCTTGAGCGCAGCGGTACAAACGATAAAGGTTCAATCACGGCATTTTATACGGTTTTGGTTGACGGCGACGATATGAACGAACCGATTACCGATAAAGTGCGCGGTACTCTTGACGGACACATTGTCTTGAGCAGAAAACTTGCTCAGTCTTATCATTATCCTGCAATCGACGTTTTGAATTCGATAAGCCGTCTTTCTCGCCGTGTAACAGGTCGAAATACGCAGAAAGCCGCCGGTAAAATTCGCGAGCTTATGGCAGTCTATCAAAGCAACTCTCAGATGATAACTGCCGGAATCTATCAAAAAGGTACTGCGCCGGATATTGACGAAGCAATAGATATTCATCCTTCGATTGAGGAATTTTTGAAACAGGAAGAATACGATGCCTGTCCGATGAAAGACACACTAGATAAATTGAAGGCTTTAAGCGGCATAGGTATTCCTTTTGATGAATATTCCGTCAATCCTGCTGAAAATCTGCAAAGCACCGCACAGATTGCCGATGAAAACGCGCGGATAAAAAACGGCATTGTAAATGAAGAAATTTAGTTTTGAGCTTGAAGATATATTAAATTTCAGAAAATTTGAACGGCAGCAGGCGGAAATTGAATTGGGAAAAGCTCTTGCTGTAGAGCGCAAAATCCAAGATAAATTGGATTATCTTGCAGCTCAACAAGTTGAAGTTGCGGAAAAATCCAAAGGCTCAAAAGATTTTCAAGATATTGCAAACGCTTACAGATTTTACGATTTTGTGCGCGCCCAAACGGAATATCTTATGAATGAAATGTCGAAAGCCAAAATCGTGAGCGACGAAAAGCGTGAAATTTTACGTGCTGCAATGCAGAAAGACGATGCGCTTGAGCGACTCAAAGATGAACAGCTTGAAGAATACCGTAATGCGGAAATTCTTGAGGCGGATAATATTATTGACGATATTGTTACGGCACGCTTTAGAAAGTAAATACCGATTTATTTGTCTTCAAAACGCTCGATTTTATAAGCATTTAATAATAGAATTATAAAAATACGTATATAAAAATACTGCATATTTTTGTTTCAGGAGTTACTGTGAAAAAAACTTTTTCAATTAGGACTAAGCTGCTTCTTGCTATCGATTCGGTCTTGCTTGCCGTTATCATCCTTATTTGCGCCGTTATAGGTAACAGACTTTACACAAAGAGTTACCTTCAGTTCGATAAACTGACTTCTCAGCATATTTCGGCAATAGAAACCGCTATTGATATTTTTATGAAGAATGCGGAAATGTCCGTTGAAATGCTTTCGGAAAATCCTTCGCTTAAAAATGCGGATCGCACAATTTATAATTATACGGAAGACGCGAAATCTTTTGCCGTAAACACTCACAACGGAAAATCGGAACGGGAAATTCTTGCCTTGTTTGATTCCATGACGAAAACACATCCCGAATTTCAGGTTATTTATATGGGAATGAAGTGGGGAAGTCATGTTTCTACGAACAGGAATGTAAGTTCCGGATACGATCCGCGAACACGTCCGTGGTATAAGGCTGCGGAGTCCTCCGGCGGAAAAACCGTTATAACGGATGCTTACGTTTCCATTAACGGAAAACCTACAATCACTTTTGCGCGTACTGTTCATTCCGACGACGGTGAAATTATCGGCTGCGTGGGAATTGATGTGAGTCTTGAAGATTTAACTTCAATCATAAGGGAAATACGTATCGGAGAAAGCGGATATTGTATGCTCTTCCAGAATAACGGACTTATTCTTGCAGAACCCAAGCACACCGAATTCAATTTTAAGAATCTTAAAGATACCGGGATTCCCGCATTTTCCGTAATCGAAAAATTGGAAAAAGGTTCTGCGCTTGTCGATTTGGACGGCGGAAAATGCAAGGCTTACGGTTTTCCTCTCGATTCTTATAGCTGGAAACTTTGTGTAATCGTAAACCAGAACGAAATTTTGTCTTTGTTTTATTCGATGCTGAAAAATATGATTTTTATTTCAGTCATTCTGTTTGCTTTCTGTTTTGTCATCGCTTACATAATTTCCCGCAGTCTTAAATCTTATCTTAAAAAGGTTGACGGTATTTTTTCAAGAATCGCTTCGGGAGACTTGACCGGCAGTCTTGAAGTCAAAAGAAATGATGAAATCGGATTGCTGATTCAAAATCTCAATACGGCTATAGAGCAGAGCCGTTCGATGATAAGCGTGCTGAAAAGCGAGGCTGAAAAAATGGAAGCCGTCAGCTCCGATTTATCCGGCAATATGGAAGCGACTTCGGCGACCGTTAGACAGATTAGCGGAAATGTCTCGTCGGTAAAAGAAAAAGCCGTTTCGCAGGCTGCAGGCGTTACCGAAACTTCTGCGACCGTAGAACAGATTAACGGAAGACTTACACGTCTGTTTTCCGATATTGAAACTCAATCCGAGCATATAGAATCTTCCGTAAATGCAATTACGAAGATTGTAGACGATACCGCAGAGATTACTCGGACTTTGGAAGAAAGTAACGAGCTTATAAAAAACGTATATGATCAGACGAAAGTTGGAAAAGACGGCGCAAAGGCAGCTAATGAAGTTGTCTCCCGGATTTCGGAAAAATCCGTTTCGCTTTTTGAAGCAAGCCAGATTATTCAGAATATTGCAGGTCAAACAAATCTTCTTGCGATGAATGCGGCTATCGAAGCCGCTCATGCCGGTGAAAGCGGAAAAGGTTTTGCCGTCGTTGCGTCGGAAATCAGAAAACTTGCGGAGGAATCCAATGCGCAAGGAAAGCGAATAGGACTTGTAATAAAAGAGACGGCTGAGATTATCTCTAATCTAACCGAGATGGGATTGAAAGCCGAGCAATCTTTTATTGGTGTATACGATTTCGTCAGTAAAATATCGGAAAAAGAGGATTCCATCGTTCAAGCGATGCACGGGCAGGATAGAAACGGAAGATATGTAATCGATTCAATCAAAAAGATAAATGAAATTACAGGCGATGTAAAAGCCGGTGCCTCCGAAATGCTTGCAGGCGGAAAGCAAATTGCCGTTGAAATGCAGAGGCTTTCGGAAATAACGAGAAATACTACCGGCAGCATGAACGAAATCGCTTCCGGCGCGGAACAAATAACTTGCGCAGTGGAAGAAGTAAATGAAATCACCCGAAAGAATAAGACGAGTATAGAAAACCTTGCAAATGAAGTGCGCAAGTTTAAGGTATGAGTTTTATTTGATTTTAAATGTTACAAGGACTTAATATGACTATTTACGATTATTCAATAGAATATCCGGACGGCAATAAACTTAATTTAAGTGATTTTAAGGGAAAGATATTGCTTATTGTAAATACTGCTACGAAGTGCGGATTTACGCCTCATTATAAATTTCTTGAGCAAATGTACAAGAAATATCATTCATCGGGTTTGGAAATCATCGATATTCCGTGCAATCAATTTATGGAGCAGGCTCCGGGTACGGATAAAGAGATTCATGATTTTTGCACTCTCCGCTATAAAACCGACTTTCCGCAGATGAAAAAATCGGATGTAAACGGAGAAAATGCTTTACCCGTTTATTCGTTTTTAAAAGAAAAGCAGGGATTTAAGGGGTTCGGCTACGGATTTACGGCTTTTGCAATGTCTTCTTTGCTAAAGAAAATAGATAAAAATTATAAGAAAAATCCGGATATAAAATGGAATTTTACAAAATTCGTAGTTGATAGGAACGGAGATATAATTGCCCGTTTTGAACCGACTGTAAGCATGAAGAAAGTCGAAAAGTTTATTTTATCGGTATTGTGAACTTTTGGTTTTTTTATACGAATCTCCAATTATCGTTTATGCAAAGGATGGTAAAAATATTATGGCAAAAATTGTAATTAACGGATTGTTTTATGCTGACAGGCTTACCGGTATTGAACGT
>CAUUGI010000047.1:0-14848 GCA_963544675.1 uncultured Treponema sp. | reverse complement strand
TTGTTCGCCGCGTACAGAAAACCAAATTATATCTGTAAAACCAAGTTTCACTGTCCGTCCTGCTCGAAGAGTGTCGCTCGCTCTGCTCGAAGTGTGTCGCTCGCCCTGCTCGGAGCGTATCGCTCGTCCTGCTCGGAGGGTGCATCTCACTCCGCTCGGAGGGTACATTCCACTCCGCTCGGAGGGTGCATTCCACTCCGCTCGGAGGGTGCACTTCACTCCGCTCGGAGGGTGCACTTCACTCCGCTCGGAGGGTACATTCCACTCCGCTCGGAGGGTACATTCCACTCCGCTCGGAGGGTGCATTCCACTCCGCTCGGGGTGTGTTACTCGTCCTGCTCGGAGCGTGTTACTCGCCCCGCTCGGAGCGTATCGCTCGCCCTGCCCGAAGCGTGTTGCTCGCCCCGCCCGAAGCGTGTTGCTCGCCCTGCCCGGAGCGTGTTGCTCGCCCTGCCCGAAGCGTGTTACTCGCCTCGCTCGGAGCGTGTTAGTCGCCTCGCTCGAAGCGTGTTACTCGCCCCGCTCGGAGGGTGCCGCTCGCCCTGCTCGAAGAGTGTCGCTCGCTCTGCTCGAAGGATGCCGCTCGTCCTGCTCGAAGTGTGTCGCTCGCTCTGCTCGGAGGGTGCATCTCACTCCACTCGGAGGGTGCTGCTCGCTATGCTCGAAGTGTGCCGCTCGCCCTGCTCGGAGGATGCCGTTCCAAAAGTCATAATGTATACAAGTACCATAAAATCAGAAAAGTATTTCAGGAATGTAAGGGACAAATCCCGTCCCGGAATTGGGGTCTATTTTGTAGAATACGGTGTTAATTTCCGGCTCCGTAAGTGTCATTACTGCAAATCCCGCTTTTGAAAGACGGCGTGGAAATGAACAGCTTCCCGGATTTGCAAGATAGAGTCTGCCGTAAAATTCCGCCGGATAATGGGTATGACCGAAAACCGCAATATCCGCGCCCAAAGCTGAGGCTTCCGCTTCTATATTTTCAGTTCCGTAGTAGACATAATGACGATGCCCGTGTACGGCGTAGATTTTATAACCGGCGGCGGACAACAGTATGCTTTGCGGAAGATGCAGTTTACCGAACACGGAAGACGGATACATCCCTGCATCATTATTTCCCATTACCGTTGCGGCGATTCCCGGCATTGCCTGCATAAGCTCGGAATCGTTACAAGCCGTTTCAAGGCAATTTATAAAATCATCAGCCCCGTCGCCCGTAAAAATTACCGCATCGCAATCTTTGCCTGAATGTTTAATGATTGCTTCAAGAATCGCCTGTCTGCCGTGTGAATCCGAAACAAGGAGAATGCGCGCATTTTGTTTTGCCGCAAGTTCTTCCATTGCATCTTGGGAACCTATTATTCCGTTTTCAAGAAGTGTTAATCCGTTCAAGTTTATTCCAAAACAAAATGATTTACGGACACAAGTCCGGTATCGTTATCGACGTAACGTTCGAGCTTTGCCCCGCAGGCAATAAGTTTTGCAGTTTCGAGCAAAGCGGCGTTTTTTTCAAAAGGAGAGTCGGACAATGTAATTATTCGGACGGCTGTTCTAAGGATTTGGGGGACTTCTTCTACGAATGTGAGCTCATCCTCATTGTCTACCATACCGTCGATTTTAGCTTTCTGCGCTTTATCGATGAGGATGTCGGATGAATCTTCCATCGCAAGAACATCATCTTGCGAAAAAAACGAAAACACGGGATAAGGCAGCGTCCCTCCAAAAGAATCCTGCAGCCGCGCAACAGCTTTATGAGTCCCGTCCGGCGCACCAAGCAGGATTATTCCGCATATATTTTCACCGTCAAGCATGGAAACAAGTTCCGAAGCATAAGTTCTGCCGCCTTTTTTAAAGTCATCGGGGAACACCAGAGGCAGAATAAGACCTCCGTCGTCACTGCTGCCGTAACGGGCTTCCAGCTCAGCCGTCATTTTTGCCGTAAAATCCGCATCGTTGTAGCCGTATCCGAATAATATGCAGATTCTTTCCGTTGACGGGTGCCATAGCTGTACGGCAGATTCAACATCGGCTCTTTCAGAATAGCAAGTATTTTCCGCTGTATGGGGATATTTTTTTGTGCATGAATAAAATTCGGCGCAAAGCAACGCATATAAAGTCATTGTGTAGAATACAAAGCGCATTGTCATCTTTTTCACTTGCGTGCATGATAGCGGATTTGACTTTGAATGAAAAGCACACGGCGAGCAGGATGAATTTGGTTTTACAGATTTAATTTGCTCTGCTAAGAATCTTTCTCGGTCTTTATAAAAATCTGAATTAAGGCTATATTTTGCATATGTGTTGGAAATGCGGAAAAAACATTGAAGAAGGGACGCAAATCTTCAGGAATTCGGAATGCCCTGAATGCAAATTCGACCTGCATTCGTGCAGAAATTGCAAATTCTACGAAAGCGGCGCACATTATGACTGTAAAGAAAGCGTAGATTTTCCTGTAAACGACAAAGAGCGCGCGAATTTCTGCGATTATTTTTCCGTACGTTTCGACTTCAGTTCAAATGCGAAGAAAAACGATAAAATTGATGCGGCACGCAACGCCTTCAACAATCTTTTCGGATAAAATCATGAACGCGGATTTTGCTTTTCTTGATTCCGGCACAGGCGGAATTCCATATCTTCTGCATTTAAAGAAAAAAGTTCCGTATGCTTCATGTGTTTATCTTGCAGACACAAAAAATTTCCCTTACGGAGAAAAATCTCCGGAAGAAATATCGGAATGCGCTGAAAAATCGGTTTCAATCATTATCGAAAAATGGCATCCGAAGGCTGTCGTCATCGCGTGCAACACTATCTCCGTTACCGCTCTTGAAATGCTCAGAAAACGCTTTGCGAAAGTGCAATTTATAGGAACGGTACCGGCTATAAAACCTGCCGCACAGATTTCAAAAACCGGCAGAATCGGGCTTCTTGCGACGACGGCAACAATAAATCATCCGTACACGAAAAAACTAATCTCCGACTTTGCAAAAAAATGTCAGGTAATATTTCGCGCAGATCCGAAACTGATTGCATTTATCGAAAAAAACTATATTTACTCTTCCAAGCCCGAAAACTTTGCGGCTCTGGAACCGGCTGTGAATTTCTTTAAAGATTCCGGTTGTGATGTAATAGTTCTTGCCTGCACGCATTTTTTGAATATCGTAGATGAAATACAAGAGGCGGCAGGCGGCGGAATAAAAGTTATAGATTCACGAGAAGGCGTTACAAAGCGCGCACTTGAAATTACCGAATTTTATAAAAAATCGTCTAATCAGTCGAAAGGCGAAGATTATCTTTATGTTACAGGCTTTAATGATGAGCGCGGTTTTGAAGAATATGAAAAACTTTGCAGTAAAGCCGGAATCAAATTCTGCGGAATAATATAAAATCTCTAAAAATTGCAATGTTTAGAGATAACTTTGAAAATACGGAAAAGTAAGATTAAAAAAGCACTTGCCGATTTTTACAACCGACAAGTGCTTAAACTTAAATCAATGGCATTCTTACACCGGATGAGGTTTTAATTAATAAACCTGTTCGATAACTTCTGTTCCCGAGCAAAGCTAATCGTTATTTTTCCCTGCCAATTTTTCAAGACGCTTTGCATTATTCAAAAAATAACCGACCTGCCTTTCGCATACGCCTAAAATATCGGCAATGACTTTATTTGTAGGGCATACCGGATAAGTTTTCTCCTGTAAGATTGAGTTTTTTTCAAGCCAATTTTTTGTGTGGAATTCATAAAGATTTCTAATCTCTTCCGAATCCTTCATATTTGCCAAACAATAATCCAAACGCAATTTATATCTCCTATGAAGAAAATAAGCCCGATCTCGTCTGTTTTTAAGCTCTTCAAATTTCTCAATTCTTGGATGAAGAGAAAATCTCAATTTTTCCACAGTATCCGTAAGCTCATCTTTCGGGATTTCACAAAAGCTGCTTATTGCTTCAATATGCTCATCGTCAAGGTAATAACAGGATTTTAAAGATACAGCCAATGCAATCTTTTTTTCAATTCTGTGTTTTTCCCGACAATACTGACTGATTTTTGTTTTGCAGGCATCATTTTCATTTTCAGACGGGTCAAAAGCGTAATCCGGAGAATTCTGACTTATTTCACGTTCACTGCGACGGATTTTATAAGGGAGTCTATCCGGAATCGACGGAAAATATGGCTTGAATTTTAATGCACGGCAGCAATATTCATCTTGAAAATACTTTTCTTCATTTTGGAAAAAATTTTCATGCTCTGTTACAGATACACAGAGTGCATTAAATTGTTCACGTACCTTTTTACGCCTTGCCGTCCTATAAAGCAAACGCATGTAAGACGCAAAATAAGACATAAACTTTCCGAACTTTCTATCATATCGCAAGAAAAGATAGTGTCCGTGCTGCAAAAGACTTAGAACCATATCGCTTGTGATGTCATCGTCTTTTGTGATGTTCCTGAACTCAGGCATTACACGAAAACTTGCAGCAAGTTTTCCTAATGCTTCTTTGACACTTATCTTCCCGTTGCGGACAGCTTCGGGAAGATCCTCTAACTCTTCATTAGTCAGGCACATATAGAACCTCTCTTCATATAATTTTGTATAATTAAGAAATACTGATTTTCTTTTATTATACGAAAGTATAGCGCAATATATGTGCCAACTTCATGATGGGTTTATGGTAGTTTATAATATTCTCGCAAACTCCTTTACTATTGACGGTATAAGCGTATCCAGTTTCCCATTTGTACTGCAACCGGAAGCATTTTTATGTCCGCCGCCGCCGAATTTGGCAGCTATTGCACTCACATCAACTTTATCTTTTGAACGAAATCCTATCGTACAAGTTGAATCTGTTTCCTGCCGCACAAAAACCACCGCTTCAACACCTTTTACCGAAAGCATTGCAGAATACAACGCATCTGAATCGCGCCCTTCTTGCCCCAAACGGCGGGTATCATCCTGCGTTTCATACGTTACTATCAATTTTCCATTAATATATCGTTCCGCATGATCAATCATTGTGCCGAGCAGTTTGCGTGTATTCCACTCTTTTCCGCCGCTCATCTTATCGTAAGTTTTGCGAGGATCCGCGCCGGCTTTTACAAGGCGGGAAGCTGCCTCAAGAACATCGTAATCTTTGCTTGTAAGAAACCTAAAAAATCCCGTATCCGTCATAAGCCCGAAAAAAAGAATTTCGGCAGCGTTTTTTTCCGGTGCACCTATTACGCTTTCATACAGCAGCTGCACTATTGCAGACGCAGCCGGAGCTGTAAAGTCAAGTATAAATTCCGCACCGACAGGACATTCTGCAGTCTTATGATGGTCGATAATGAATGTATCCAGATTTGTAATATCTCCATCCAATTCTCCCAGCCGATAAAACTCCGAACAATCACATATTATAAGAGCCGCAGTTTTTCTGTCTTCTTCAGCAAGAAACATCGCTTCCGATGAAAATTGTCCTGCAAATTCCTGAATTTCCGTGCGCTTAAACGGTCCTGCCGAGAGCAGCTGATAGTCTTTTTTGAAATATTTTAATATTTCTGCAATTCCCAAACAGGAAGCAATGCAGTCTCCGTCAGGCTCTTTATGACCTGCAATGAAAAAAAATTTATGCCCGTCAATAAATTTTTTGAATGAATCAATTTGCTTTTGCTCTAAAGTCTTCATACATATTCCTTAAATAAATTCAATAATAAATGCATCCGGTGATTTTTATAACTTCGATTTAAATAAAAAATAGGCTGCCTCAAAAGTCAGTTACTTTTTCGACAGCCCTGCTCTGCCTCAAAACGAGGCAATCGACAAAATTATAAAATTTTAGTACATATCCAGTTCTTCAAGAACTTCCTTATCAAGTCCGTCAATCTGTTTTCCGCTTTCTACAACACCCCAAATAGGATCATTTTTGTTCATAGGAATTGTAAGCTCTACATGATGAAATTCTCCGCCTTTTTTTACAACCGTCATAAAAGGTTTCAGAATTCCGCCGTAAAGTTTTACCAGTTTGAGTTTGCAGGGACTTTCTTTTGTACTGCGAACCCATTTTTTAGGAATAACGGTAGTTCCCGTTCCGATTTTATTTTTTCCGTAGATAACAACATATCCGTCTTTTGAATCAAGTATTTTATAAATCGGAACATTTGCATAAGTCATGTCGCTCCAATTTTCCGGTTTCGTTTCATTAAATTTTGTCGGAACAGAGAAAACAGCCGCTAATGACACTGCAAAAACAAATGCAATTGCAACAATTTTTTTCATTTATAACTCCTGTGAATACAAGCAGAACTATCAATATAGAATCTAAACTTGCTTTTATGCCGCTCTTTGTCAAAAAAGCGGTGAATTTTATAACAATCTGCAACGCAGACTGCGTTTGAAAGCTCCCACACTAAGCGGAACTTCCATAGATCACTTAAATCAAAGCCAGCATTATCGCCTTAATGGAATATTTGCGGTTTTCAGCTTCATCCCAGACGCGGCTTGCAGGACTCTCAAAAACTTCTTCCGTAACTTCCTGCCCTTTTACAGCCGGAAGACAATGCATGAATATCGTATCTTTTTTACCGGTTTTATCCATTAAATTATGGTTTACCCGGAACGGCGAAAGAATTTTTATGCGTTCTTCCTTTAACGATTCCTCGCCCATGGAAACCCAGACATCAGTATAAAGGCAGTCAGCATTTTTAACAATATCTATTTTGCTGCCGATTTCTATTTTTGAACCGGATTCGGCTGCAAATTCCTTACATATTTTTATAATTTTTTCATCCGGGAAAAGTTTTTCAGGACTAAAAACGGAAAAATCAATGCCCATCTTTGCGGAAACAATCATTAAAGAACGTGCAACATTGTTCCTTCCGTCTCCGCAAAATACAAATTTCAGCCCTTTCAATTTTCCGAAATTTTCTTTAAGTGTCATGAGATCGGCAAGTGCTTGAGTCGGATGAAAATCATCGGTAAGTCCATTTATTACAGGGATTTTCGAATATTCTGCAAGCTCATTTACATAATCCTGCTTAAATCCTCGAAATTCGATTGCACTGAACATTCTGCCGAGTACGCGGGCGGTATCTTTTATACTTTCTTTGCCGCCAAGTTGAATATCATCAATGGACATAAAAACAGGATGACCGCCCTCTTCGCCTATTGCCGTCTCAAACGCACTGCGAGTCCGTGTTGAACGCTTTTCAAATATAAGCGCAACGGTTTTTCCCAAAAAACGCTGATGAATTTCGCCGCGATGAGCCTCCGCTTTTACCTGAAAACCTATATCGAGTAAAGTATTTATTTCGGATGCAGACCAATCTATCCAGTTTAAAAGCGATCTACCCTTAAAAGGAGCTTTAAATGTTTCCATAAATATGTCTTTATATTAAAGTTTTTTGATAATGATGTAAATATTCATAGAGAATTCCGTTCAAGAAGGAAATTGCAGTGTCAATATAAAAAAAGCTGCCTTGTAAGACAAGACAGCTTATAGCGACCATAGGGATTGAACCTATGACAACACGGATATGAGCCGTGTGCTCTACCAACTGAGCTAGGTCGCCGTAAATCTTGCGCATATTAACAAAATAGAATAACTATGTCAATCTATTAAATTTGCAAATTAATAAACGCCGGTAATTTTTATGAAAAATCAATGTATAAATATAAAATAACATTATATTTTATTTGTTTACAAATACTTGTATTACAAAGAATTATAAGCTATTGGAATTTTGTTATTTTTTGTATACTTTTTATTTAAATAAAAAGTATACACGTATTATTTTTTAGTCAAAAATTTGTATATATTTTTTGTTATTTTTAATAAGTACCATATTCGGGCTAAAAAAATACCATATAAAATCGATAATATTTTGTTATTTTCAATTATATAGCTAATTACTTATATTACAATAAATTATATATCATAAATCAAGAATGAATCCAAAAGATATTTACACATCCGCCAAAAATTCATATTTTAATTAAAAGATATTTCACAGTAAAAAATAAGAAATATTTATTTAGCCTAAATGTCGAGTTTCGGAAATAGCAGTTAAATAAAGCGGTGCTTTCGGCAAGGTTCCATCCGCTTAGCCGCAGTCGAGCTTTTCGCTCGAAGCGGCACGCCGATGGAACCTCGTCTGCGCACAAATGATGCTTATTTCAAAACTCTTCATTTTGTTGGAGCCGGAAAGAGTTGGAAAATTTCGAGTTTTTTCAAAACTCGAAATTAAGGCTATTTACTGTAAAATAGTTTTAGGGAGTGAAGAAAATGAAAAAAATATACAATTCTATTGAAGAACTCACAGGTAAAACACCTTTGCTTGAATTACGCCGTATTTCCAGCGAATTCAAACTGGAAGCAAAAATTCTTGCAAAACTTGAGTGTTTTAATCCCGCCGGAAGCATAAAAGACCGTATCGCGATGGCAATGATTGACGATGCGGAGCAAAAAGGTCTTCTGAAAAAAAATTCAGTAATCATAGAACCGACTTCAGGAAACACGGGAATAGGTCTGGCGTGTATAGCCTCCGCACGCGGTTACAAAACAATAATAGTAATGCCGGAAACAATGAGCACAGAGCGAAGACAGCTTATAAAAGCTTACGGTGCGGAAATCGTACTTTCAGAAGGAAGCAAAGGGATGAAAGGTGCTATTGAAAAAGCAAATGAGCTTGCAAATCAATACACAGACAGTTTTATTCCGTCTCAGTTCAACAATCCTGCAAACCCTGAAGCGCACCGGCTTTCCACCGGACCTGAAATTTGGGAGGACACGGAAGGCTCCGTCGACATATTTGTTGCGGGAGTTGGAACCGGCGGCACAATCACCGGAACGGGAGAATATTTAAAATCGAAAAACAAAAATATAAAGGTTGTCGCAGTTGAACCGACTGCATCTCCCGTGTTATCGGAAGGAAAAAGCGGCTCTCATGCAATTCAAGGGATAGGCGCGGGTTTTGTCCCTGCAGTGCTGAACACAAAAATTTACGATGAAGTTGTAAAAATTACAAACGAAGACGCATTCAAATTCGGAAGACTCGTATGTGCAAAAGAAGGGGTATTTGCAGGCATTTCTTCAGGAGCCGCATTAGCCGCAGCTGTACAACTTGCGCGCCGGAGTGAAAACTTCGGAAAAACAATAGTTACTATTTTTCCGGATTCCGGCAGCCGCTATCTTTCTACGCCGCTTTTTTCCGAGCAATAGACCTGTTCTGTAACTTCGTCATCACTCATGTTGACGAGTTTTAAGTCGTTGTAACATCACGACTTAAAAACATAGCATTTCAAAATTGTTTTACTCAAAGGTCGATTTTGCTAAACCTGATTTTCGGACTGTTTGCAGTAGTTATTGCCTGCCTGATTCAGACGTATTATTGAACATTTAGACCCATGTCGGTAAACTTTATTCAAAAATTCATACTAGAGGTTTTCTATGGCTCTCACTCTCGCGGAAAAAATATTGCAGGCACACATTGTTCCTGCCGCCTGCGCAGGGACGCGCTTTGTTAAAGGCGAAAAAATTCAACGCGGAGAAGATATTGCAATCAAAATCGACCAGACTCTTACGCAGGACGCAACCGGCACGATGACCTATCTCCAGTTTGAAACAATCGGCATTCCTCGCGTAAAAACGGAACTTTCCGTGTCTTATGTTGACCACAACACGCTGCAAACGGATTTTAAGAACATGGACGATCATCGTTATCTGCAAAGCATTGCGGCAAAATACGGTTTGTATTTTTCACGTCCGGGAAACGGAATTTGCCATCAAGTTCACCTTGAACATTTCGGGAAACCCGGAAAAACTCTGCTCGGTTCGGATTCACATACGCCGACAGGCGGAGGAATCGGCATGATAGCAATCGGCGCGGGGGGACTTGATGTTGCGGTTGCTATGGGAGGAGGTGCATTCCACCTTGCCATGCCGAAAATCTTCGGAGTAAAGCTGACAGGCAGACTTCGACACGGGGTCGGCGCAAAAGACGTTATTCTTGAAGTGCTAAGACGAGAGACCGTCAAAGGCGGTGTAGGCGCAATATATGAATATTTCGGCAGCGGAGTAGACAATCTTACCGTCCCGCAGCGGGCAACAATAACAAACATGGGTGCGGAACTCGGCGCAACCACGTCGATTTTTCCTTCCGATGAAAAGACAAAAACTTTCCTTAAATCGATGGGACGGGAGGCTGATTGGACGGAATTAAAAGCCGACGACAATGCCGAATACGATAAACTAATCGAAATAAATTTAGACGAACTTTCCGCGCTGGCAGCTCAACCACATTCGCCGGACGCAGTTACGGATATAAAAAATATTGCCGGAAAGCCTGTAACGCAGGTGGTTATCGGCTCATGTACGAACAGCTCGCTTGACGATTTGGCAAGCGTTGCGGCGATTGTCAAAGGCAGACACATCGCGCCCAGTGTGGAAGCAGGAATTGCGCCCGGAAGCAGAGCCGTGCTTATGATGGCGGCAAAATCCGGCATTTTAGGAGAGCTTATAGCAGCCGGATTTAGAATTTTGGAGAGCGCGTGCGGTCCCTGTCTCGGACAGGGCTTTGCTCCGAACAGCGCGAGTGTTTCTTTGCGGACATTCAATCGCAATTTCAAAGGACGGAGCGGAACGGCGGATGCAGGCGTATATCTTGTTTCTCCGGAAACAGCTGCTGCATCCGCAATCACAGGTGTTATCACGTCTGCAGAATCGTCGGACGGAATAAGCACTCAAAATGAAACACGTGCAAGTCTGCTTGACGGAAAGGACGTAAGACTTTCTTCGGACATTATACAATCTTCCGCACTCGACGAAGGAATGATTGTAAAGCCGCTTGAAATCGAAAAAGCGTCTAAAATCGAAATTATACGAGGTCCGAACATCAAACCGTGTCCGCCCTGCCCCGCTTATGCACCGTCATTGAAACTTCCGGTACTGCTGAAAACCGGAGACAATGTTTCCACCGATGATATAATGCCGGCAGGCTCAAAAATGCTTCCGCTGCGTTCGAATATCCCCGAAATCAGCAAGTTTACACTGACTCGCCTCGATGAAACATTTTACGAGAGGTGCGCAGCAATGAACTTCAGCGGCGGATTTATCGTCGGCGGTGAAAATTACGGACAAGGCTCATCGCGGGAACACGCTGCGCTTGGTCCCATGTATTTGGGTGTCCGTGCCATCATCACAAAGAGTTTTGCGCGCATTCATAAAGCAAATCTCATAAACTACGGAATTATACCGATTACATTTGTAAATCCGGAAAGCTATGATATAATTGAACAAGGCGATATTCTTGAGCTGGTGAATATAGAAGAAGCACTTGAAAACGGTGTACCATTTAAAATACTCACAGGCAAAAAGAGCATTGAAGGTGTTAATGACCTTGCATTGCGAAGCCGGAACATACTTAGGCAAGGCGGACTTGCCGCGTACACTCGGAATGGAGGCAACTAATTGATTTCAAACGTACATAATTTGATGGAAGAATATGTAGCCGGACGGATAAACGAACTTTACGACAGACTTAAAGAAAACGGTTCCGCATGGCTCACGTGTGATTGTGAAAATTGCCGAATGGATTCCATCAGTTATGTATTGAATAAAGTGAAACCGCATTATGTTGTTTCCGGACGAGGAATAGTTTATACCGCACAAATGCTCGATGCACCTCAGATGAAAGCGGATATCGATGCTCTCGGAATAGAAGCCATACGAACGGTTGCCGCGACGCAACGCCCCTATCACAAAGAAATCAAGCAGGAACAGGTTCGGGATAGCAATAAATCCGAAAATCCCTCATTCAATTTCCCGATTATTATGGGAACAATATATGACGGTACGACTTTTGAACCTCTTGCAAATTCAACCGTTACGCTTAGAGGAGAATCGGGAATCGTATCCATGCAGGACGCAGCATGGCAAAATCCGAGCAGAACATTCAATTCTACGAAAGGCTCGTTTTCATTTTGGCCTGAATCGATAAAATGCGAAAAACCCGGGGAAACAAAAAAATTTCATTTTACAGTAGAAGTTTCGGTTGAAGGGTTTACTACAACGAATTACGGATTTGATGTAATTTCCATAAGCGATGACTACAAGAAATTAAGCATAGAAAATATCGTTACTCTTAAAATTCAGGATTTATATTTATTTCCGTAAATTGAAATTTTTCACTTACGAAACATATTTTAAAGCATCGTCATAAAAGCAAATAGAACACAAAATATTCTGCGTATAAATTCATTCGGCGTTTCGACGCGAAGCAAACAATATGCACTACATAAGTTATTACAATTCGCCCATTGGAAAAATCTTACTTGCCGCCGATGAATCGAGTTTGACAGGTTTATGGTTCGACGGTGAGAAATATTTTGCACATTGCCTTGAAAAACGGCATGAAGAAAAAGAAACGCCGCTTCTGCACAAAACAAAATGCTGGCTGGACATTTATTTTTCAGGAAAGGAGCCGAATTTTTCCGTTCCTCTTAGATTTAACGGAACCGCTTTTCAAAATGAAGTTTGGAAAATATTATGCACAATTCCCTATGGGCATATTACGACTTACGGCGAAA
The DNA here is from genome assembly GCA_963544675.1 of uncultured Treponema sp. Classification (GTDB taxonomy): domain Bacteria; phylum Spirochaetota; class Spirochaetia; order Treponematales; family Treponemataceae; genus Treponema_D. Next base: position 2,288 of record CAUUGI010000047.1, on the reverse strand, counting down.
TTGCAAAGCAAATAGCGGCAAAACGCGGTATAGAACAAATGTCTGCACAGGCGGTCGGCGGTGCGGTAGGGCATAATGAAATTTCGATTATAGTGCCGTGCCATCGAGTTGTCGGAACAAACGGAAGTCTGACAGGATATGCCGCCGGTATCGACAAAAAAATAAAACTTTTGACTCTTGAAAAAATCGATACGTCCGGATTGTTTCTTCCGGATTAAAAATATTTTAAGCGCAAAATTACAAATCGGATAAAAATCAAGGAGGTTTCAATTTGTCATATAAATCTAAAAAATTACTTTTTCTTTCAATCCTTATGAACATGATTATGTTTACTATGCTTTGCGGAATTGCATGGCACAAGAAAGGGAAAATCAAAACAAAATGGGAAAATTTTCTTGCTTCTGCGGTATACAGAAACGATAAATCGATAAACAGCCAAAAATATGAAAAAGAAATCAACAGTGATAAAAGATATTTGGCAATCGGCTTTGATGATTTTAGAGACAGCGATTTTTCTATGGTCATGCCTCTCTTAAAAAAGTATAAATCAACTGCTACATTTAACCGAATTGCTTGGGATGCGGAACATTCCCCGAGTGATTTATACAGAATAAATCAGGTATTTAAAAACGGAAATGAACTTGGCGATCACACATGGCTGCATTTTAATTATATTTACGGAGATGCCCTGTTTAACGGTCAAAATCCAGTATGCCCTGACGGGAATCAAATTCCTTTCCCTTCAAACGAGCAAATGAGAAATGATTTCGGTTCGAATAAAAACGCTTTTGGGTTTGAATTAAATACATCAATAAAAGAACAAAATTTCGGATATGAATGGGAACTTTTTGATACAACATGGGAAAACTTAACAGACGAGCAATGTCAGAAAATTCGAGATTTCTTTTCGATTTATAAAGATAAAACAGGAAAACTGGAACTTTTTGATTATTTGTCTAATAAATATCTTGGTACCAACGGAAATTCTTTCGGAAGCTGGAATGATATAAAGCAGTGTTACACCGGCGGAATCTTCACCGGAGCAAAAACTTCTTGCAATCATGAAATATGGGAACGAATAGCAAAAATTACCGGTCTGTATTACCAAGACATATACAATTCAGACTTTTCTTTTGTAACATGGTCATGGCCCGGAAATTGGCGCAGTCCTTTTAAGTTTGAAAAAGACGGTAAATTTTACTATGACGCAGAATGTACGAAACTCTTTAATTATTTGGCAAAATTCCCTTCAACTATTTACGATTACGCGGGGGGGGGGGGGGAGAAGTTGGACGGATATATTACGGGCAAACGGATATTTGATGTCGCATGATACGATTTTTCCATCAAGGGAAGACGGAACGGCAAAAGTCATGATGAGTAAACAGCTGATTTTCAATGCTTCGTTATCGCGGGATGATGCTTTAGCATATAGAACGAATAACACATACGGCGTTATCGATACGGAATATCCTCGCAAATATTTTGAGGCTAAGCGAAAATCGAAAGCCGCCCAAATGTATGACGGAGGAGGTGCCTTTTATACAATCATAGAATCTATACGGCAAGATACTGCAAACGGTATGGTTCATGGAGAAGTGATAGATTCGGTTGCATCGTATTCGGAAAAAGTCTTTTTAGAAGAGCTTTTAAAATATTGCCGAAAAACAGGCATTGAAGTCATATCAAAAGCAAAGGCGTATGATATTTGTTTTAACCATATAGATAAAAGCGGCAATTTGATTTACAACCATGCGTTTCGGAACAGTGCAAAAGAATTTTTTTATGATGCGGAGAAAATTCCGCAAAATCCTGATGGATATACAGGAAACTGCAAAGTTGTATATGACGAAGCAAATCCAAAGCTGCTGACGGAAGGCGAAACAACATATTTACATTACGGCATACCCATCGGCAGTATTCGTTATTCGGCAAATATATCCGGAAAAGGCACCATATCAATTTATGCAATAAAAAATAACAGTCCGACCACCTTGCACAACGAGGAACTTGAATTATTAAATTTGATAATTGTTCATTCGGATGAAGAAGAAAAATATTTGACAGATTTTTATATTGCGGATAATCCGCGTACCGATTATGAGCAGATATGCGAAGGATTGGGTGAAAAAATTATGGGCATAAAGATTGTGTATTCTTCTAATTTGTGCATAAGCAATATCGATTTAACTGCACTCGATTAAATCCTTTTTCGTCGCTTCCACAGTCTGCTTTGCACAGTTTTTTTGCAGCTTGACAAGAATAATGCTTTTTAATAATTTATTTTT
>CAUUGI010000046.1:0-15039 GCA_963544675.1 uncultured Treponema sp. | reverse complement strand
CTTACGCATATTGCCGTTTTTAATAAAAACTCTCCCGCCGGAAAAAAGACAAAAGGAGAAGAACTGTGTCAATCGTCAATAGATAGATTATAGATTTGTTAATTAGCCTTAATTTCTAGTTTTGGAAAAACTCGAATTTTTCCAACCCTTTTCGGCTCCAACAAAATGAAGAGTTTTGAAATAAGCATCGCTTGTGCTTTATTTAACTGCTATTTTCAAAACTAGAAATTCGATCTAATTATCTTCGTCAGCAGTGTCTATCGGTATTGAGCCGAGATGTAATATATTGCTGTAAGACGTGGTAAAAGAAGTGTCCTGCCCGACTGCGACTGCATATAAATCTATATACCATTTTGTAGAAGATGAAGAGGTATAGTTAACGTCGCTGTCGGTTTCAAGCGGAACAGCATTTTCATCGCTTTTAGAAGCTCTTCCAAAGTCGAAAGTCAGGCGATTACCCTCACGTCGTGGAATTCCAAGTTTGTTTTCGGAAGAAGTTTTTCTATCGATGACTACTTCGGCGATAAACTCATTTGAATCTTTTTCTTTATAATTCGATATGCGAATATAAACTTTGTGATTGTTTCCTGTCGCCTCTATAAGCGGAGTTTTTGTTCCTTCCTTTAGTCCAAGCTGCTTATAACCGTAAGAATCAATCATTGAAGCCGCCGCAGCGGATTCGTTTTTAGATGAACTTAGACTTCCTAAAGAGCTTATGCGACCTGCCATTGTAGAATAATCGTTATATATTTTGTAATAGACAGCCGTTCCAAGAAATTTGAACGAAGAAGATGGTGAAAGGTAGGAATTCATTTGAGAGCTGTTTTCATTTGTAGAGAATTCTACATAGCGGTTGTCGTACAAACTGTCGTAGTATGAATAATGATAAACGTTGACCGGAGAATCGAGAACGAAGAACTCCTCAAGTCCGCAGCCGGAAAACATCGACAGGCAGATAGTCAGTATAAAAATTACCGGCAAAGAGGAATTGCGAACGTACAATATACCGCTTTTTAAATCTGCCTGTGTTTTCATTCTATTTGCCCCAAAATGAGGCTGCCGAAAAATTTTGAGTTTTAGACAGCCTTAAAATTTTATACGTCTTATTCGGCTTTTTTAGAATTTTCAATATCGATTATGCGGGATTTTGCAAGTTTTGCCCATGAATCATCCGGAACTTTATCAAAAAGTTTTTTATAAACTTTGAGACCTTCATCGGAATCGCCCTTTGATTCAAGCAAACGGCCGTAACTGAACATTGCGTGGGCAAGCATAGGAAAATCTTCACATTCGGAAGCCGTTTTGTAATTTGCCAGAGCATTATCTAAATCCCCTGCGGCTTCGTAACTGACTGCCGCATTAAAATATGCTAAAGGTGCTGTATAAGATTTTTTGCCCTTTGCAGCGGCGGCAGTCCAATAAGAAGCAGCTGTTGCAAAATCCTTTTTTGCATAAGCAATTTCAGCTGCAAGCATATTTGCGCGGACTCCGGTAATTCTCCCTTTGGAAACATATTGTTCCAAAGCTTTCATGGCAGAATTGCGCCGCGAATCAAGTTCTTCATCGGAAAGTGATGAAGACTCATTCGTAAGATTGTAGGAAATCGTATCTATTGCAGAGATTCCGTTCTTGTCCGATTTTGAAATGACCGTTACTGCAATCGAATAAGCGGCGACTCCAAGTACTGCAGCGATGAGTACGATAAGCAAAATTGTGCGCCATGATTCAATGTAAGCTGAAAGTTTTTCTCCAATTGTAGCTTTTTCAAATTTGTTTTCCATTTTAATTTTACTCCATAAAATGACATTATTTTCTTTCTTCACGCACATTAAGTTCGTTCATAAGCCGCGAAACATAAGTGCGCTGTATACCCAATATTTTTCCTGCTCTGGTTTGATTCCACGAACATTCTTCGAGAATTTTAATTAAGTACGCCCGCTTAAATACATTTAGAGCATTTTTCAGTGTCCTGTCGACAGCAGGAGTCGATGCAACTACTGACGCAATTTCTTCCGCGCCGCCGGAATGTCTGAAATCTTCCGGTTTTTCCGGAATCGTAAGCCTCAAATCGGCGGTTCTTATTACGGGCGGCGTACCGATTATGCACGCTCTTGCAATTGCATTTTCAAGCTCGCGGATATTGCCGGGCCAGCGGTAATCTTCCATCGCTTTTACAGAATGCTCGGAAAAATCGAAATACGTTCTTCCTGTTTCTATAGAATACTTGTGCAAAAATGCTTTTGCAAGCGGAAGAATATCCTCTTTCCTTGCTCGTAAAGGCGGTACTCTTATAGGCAGAACATTCAGACGGAAGTATAAATCTTCGCGAAATTTTCCTTGCTGTACCATTTCATCAAGGTTGCGGTTTGTTGCTGCAATTATGCGGACATCTACACTGATTGTTTCCGCTGAACCTACCATTTCAAACTGCTTATCTTGAATGACCCGCAGTAATTTTGGCTGCAAGGAAAGCGGAATTTCTCCTACCTCATCAAGAAATATCGTGCCGCCGTCTGCCATTTTAAAGCGTCCGTCCTGCGCAGAATCTGCACTGGTGTACGCACCTTTTACATGACCGAACAGTTCACTCTCCATTAGTGTTTCAGAAAGAGCCGCGCAGTTTACACGTATGAACGGTTTTCCGTTTCGTAAGCTGTTCAGATATATCTGCTCGGCGAAAAGTTCTTTTCCGACTCCGCTTTCTCCCGTTATAAGAACGGAAGAATTTGTAACGGCGGCTTTTTTTACAATTTCCATTAAATCCTGAATAACAGGACTTTCCGCTATAAACTTATGAAATTTAGCCGGCGTTTCTGAAGATTTTTTCAAATTGCGCCTGAGGCTTGTAATTTCATTTTTTTGTCGACTGATATTGTCGGCGGCATCAATAGCAGTACCTGCAACGCCGGCAAGAAGTTCCATCAGCCGTAAATCATTATCATCGAACAGCTGTGCGAAAGATTTATCAATAGCTTCTACAACGCCGATAATCCTTTCACCTGAAAAAACAGGAACGGCAATCAGACTTGAAATATTTAATTCGGGAATTCCCTTCGTAAGACTAAAGTAATACGTATCATCTGTAACGTCATTGGCAACAAGAGACTTCCGCTTTTCGCGAACCGCTCCGGCAAAACTTTTTTCCGTTACAACTATAGACTTAACCGAAAAACTTGAGCCTTGAGCTACAGCATTGAGTATAAATTTACCGGAGGCTCTGTCCAACGAAAGAAACGCGGATCTTTCGCATTTAACAAGACGCATTGCCCATTTCAAAATACGAAACAGCAATGCGTCTTTGTTGGAATAATCCGAATTGATATCGCCGTTGATTTCGATGAGAGTCTTTAGTATATCTAAAGAAATCTGTGCCATCAAAATCCTTCAGCAGTTAATTTTTTTGGTTCTTAATGAAATCTCCCAGCGTGTATGCGCCGTCATCATCATTGTTTGATTTGGACATATACTGCGAAATTTCATCTCTCTGCTGCTTTTTCTTAAATTCACGAACAGAGAACGCAACCTTTTCTTTTGCGATGTTTACATCAACGACATATACATTGATTTTATCACCGACTTTATACTTTTTTACGGCTTCTTCAAAAGGAATTTCACGACTTTCGGAAAGGTTCGCTTTATTTACAAGTCCTTCAATTCCATTCGGAGCTTTTACAAAAACACCGAAATCCGTAATAGAAGTTATCTCCCCTTCGAGTGTGGAGCCGGGTTTATATTCGTCTGCAAACTGCTTCCATGGATTTTCAGCAAGCTGTTTAATTCCGATTCTTATACGGCGGGATTCGGCATCGCAATCAATAACAACTGCTTCGATTTCCTGATCAACAGAGAATTCGCTTCCCGGATGTTTGACTTTTTTCGTCCATGAAATATCATCCGCATGAAGAAATGCATCTATTCCCTCTTCGAGAGAAACAAACGCTCCGTTATTTGTAATTTTTACTACTTTACCGGATACTTTTGTTCCCACCGGATATTTTTCAGTTATAGTATCCCATGGATTTTCGGTAACTTGCTTGATTCCGAGAGAAACACGTCCTGCCTGAATATCGTATCCCAGAATCATGCACTCAAGTTCATCTCCGACTTTAACCATATCGGAAGCTTTGTTAATCTTCTTTGTCCAAGAGAATTCGCTTATGTGAACAAGACCTTCAATCCCTTCTTCCAGTTCAATAAATGCGCCGAAATCGGTAAGTTTTGTTACTTTGCCTTTAACGATGTCGTTTACATGGAATTTTTCTTCAAAATGAATCCAAGGATCTTCTGAAAAATGCTTCAGAGAAAGATTGATTCTTTTTTCGGCAGGATCAAGGCGGATAAGTTTAAGCTCTATCTCTTGTCCCTTTTTAACAAAATCTTTCGGACGGGCAACGTGTCCCCAGCTCATATCATTTATGTGAAGCAGACCGTCAAAGCCGCCTAAATCTATGAATGCTCCGAAACTTGTGAAAGATTTTACAGTCCCTTTAACGGTATCTCCTATCTTTGCGTTGTTGAAGAATTCCTCGCGGCATTTATCAATCTGTTCTTCAAGGTATTTTCTGCGGTTTACGACAACATTTGCTTTATTGTCAGTGTAAAGGCGGTCTACATAAAATAAGGATTCAAGACCAATTAAAGATTCCGGCTTTTCAACTTTTTGACTATCCGATTGACTTATAGGCAGGAAAGCATGAATGTCTCCGTTGAGTGTAACTTCAAATCCGCCTTTTACAATTTTAGAAATTGTTCCGCTTATTGTAGTTTTATCTTTAAATGCCTGCGAAACATCTTTCCATATTCGTTTTGCATCAGCTTTTGTTTTTGAAATCTCCGGACCGTTGCGTCCGAATTGCTTTATCAGGAAAACCTGTACTTTATCACCGATTTTCGGCAGTTTACCTGCAAATTCCGATACCTGAAGTCTTCCTTCCGATTTACATCCTACATCCAAGAATACAAGCTCGTCAGTAACTTGAATTACGGTACCTTCTACAATTTGACCTTCTTCCGGACTGTCGAAATTGTAAGACTCTTCTAATAATTGTGACTGGAATTTGTCCTTTGGGGCATCATTCTTTTCCACTTCCATTTCTTCCATTGCGAACCCTTTATTATGAATTTGTGTTAATATTATCTCACAAACGTTATCTATCGTCAAGTTGGAAGTATCTATATATAGTGCATCCTGTGCAATCTTGAGAGCACCTTCTTTTTTGTTTTTATCGATTTCATCTCGCTTTTTAATCGCTTCTTTTATTTCTTCAAGGGACATGCCGCTTACACCTTGCTCAAAACGCCGCTTTGCCTGCACGTCGATTGAAGCGTCAAGATAGAATTTGCAATCTGCATTCGGGAATACGACAGTTGTCATGTCGCGCCCTTCGCAAACTATGCTTAAACTTTTTGTGATTTCGCGCATACGCTCGTTTACAAGGTGTCTTATGGAAACTATTGCTGAAACCTGTGCGACATTTGCACTCACTCTGTCATCGTGTAGGCAGTCTTCAATATCTTTGCCGTTTAAAAACATACGCGAGTTTTTGTATTCAAGTTTTTGATTTTTACAGAATTCCAATGCGGCGTTTTCATCATGAAAATCTATTTCCGAATCAAGCAGTGCTATTGTGAGTGCGCGGTAAAAACTTCCGCTGTTTAGGAACGTTACACCGAGCTTTTTTGCAATCAAGGCTGCAATCGTACTTTTTCCGGTTCCTGCCGGTCCGTCAATCGCAATAACCATATAGTCCTCCAAATCTTTCAGCATGAAAGTTGCTTAAATATAGCATATCATTCACGACGGAGCCATATCTTAGCAGATGTTCAAAGTAACTTGTTCGGAATGTTTTCTTGTCCGCGCAATTCAATCATCATGCGCAGGCGAGATTCCGGCTGCGTGCCTTTTCGAGGGATATATCGTAAAAGCTCGGCTGCAGCGTATAATTCGACTTTGCGGTAATACTCGGCGGTAATACTCGGCAGAGAGTGCAGCGAACGAAGTTCTTGCCGAAAACACAGACGGTTAAAACTTTGCATTTTGAAGAAATTAGATTCATTTTTAGCAACATTGACACAATGCGCATGAATCCTATATAGTTCGGCTCATGAAACAGCTACTACTATCAGCACTGATTTCTCTATGTAATTGCCGAACCTAAGGTGCTGATATAGTCGTGTGATATGAAGATTGCAGACCTGTTGCTTCGGCGGCAGGTCTTTTTTTATTTAAAAACCGCCGCCGCTCAATAAGCCTGCAATAAAAAATGCAAACAAGGAGATTTTATGTCTGTTATGAATCCCGGAAAAAAGTATGCGCCTATTGCTGCCGTACCGATTAAAAACCGTGAGTGGCCTGACCGCCGAATCACAAAAGCACCTTTGTGGTGTTCTGTCGACCTTAGAGACGGAAATCAAGCTCTTGTAAATCCTATGGGAATTGAAACGAAGCTTGCATTTTTCGACTTACTTGTCAAAATCGGTTTTAAAGAAATTGAAGTGGGCTTTCCGGCGGCAAGCGATACCGAATATGATTTTATCCGCCGCCTTATCGAAGAAAATAGAATCCCCGATGACGTTACGATCCAAGTTTTGTGTCAGGCACGCGAACAGCTTGTAAAGAAAACAATGGAATGCCTCAAGGGCGTAAATAAGGCGATATTCCATATTTACAATTCAACATCGCCTGCGCAGCGCAAATATACGTTCGGAAAATCTAAAGGAGAAATCGTAAAGATTGCCGTTGACGGCGTAAAATGTGTCAAATCCTGTCTTTCGGAAGAAGATCGTAAACGAATCCGCCTTGAATATTCGCCTGAAAGTTTTTCTATGACGGAGATAGATTTTGCCGTAGAGATTTGTGAAGCAGTCAAAAATGAATGGAAACCGTCTGCAAAAGATAAGATAATTTTGAATCTTCCGACGACCGTTGAATGTTCAACCCCGAATGTATACGCTGACCAAGTTGAGTATTTTTCAAAACATATAACGGAACGGGAAAACGTAATTATTTCGATTCACAATCACAATGATAGAGGAGAAGGCGTTGCAACTGCGGAAATGGGATTGCTTGCAGGTGCGGACAGAGTTGAAGGCTGTCTTTTCGGAAATGGAGAGCGTACCGGCAATCTGGATATAGTAAATACTGCACTTAATATGTTCAGTGAAGGTGTTGACCCGGAACTTGATTTCCGCGATGTACCGTCTCTTGCCGCAAAATACACGGAATTCACCGGTATGGAGATTCCGATCCGCACACCTTATGCGGGAGAACTCGTATTTACCGCATTCAGCGGAAGCCATCAGGATGCAATCCGTAAAGGCATGAGTGTGCGCGCAAAGGCAGGCGATGATGTGCTTTGGGATGTTCCGTATCTGTTGATTGATCCGCATGATATTGGACGGGAATACGAAGGAATCATCAGAATTAACAGTCAATCCGGAAAAGGGGGAGCCGCATTCATTCTTGAGCAGAATTACGGGCTTGTATTGCCGAAAGCTATGCATCCCGTGTTCGGAAATATTATTAAAAAAGCGGCAGATGATGCGCAGCGTGAACTTTTACCTCAAGAAATCTATGCTGCCTTTGAAAATCATTGGCTTAAAAGCGGCACTCCGCTCAAGGTTCTTGATTTGAATGAAACTCATCTTGACGGCAATGTTTCTGAAAAAGTTATATGCCGCGCAAATGTCGAATGGAAAGGCAAAAAATATTCGATAGAAGCGGACGGAAACGGACCTCTTGACGCATTTGTTCTTGCGCTTAAAGGAACTCCTATGCCGCATTTTAATATTACGTCATTCAATGAGCACAGCGTAGGAAAAGGCTCCGACACAAATGCTATGGCTTATGTTCAGATAACTGCGGACGACGGAAAAACCGCTTGGGGAGCAGGCAAAAGCAGCAATGTAGGCAGGGCGGGAATCGCCGCTGTTGTAAGCGCGATAAACGATTTGGAGAATCTTTAGAAATATGCGGAACGCGCAGACGTCAATCATGATGTTTGCGCCAACGCTGTTTCAGCGGCTGAAAATAATCCTTCGGCTTGGATAAAGAGTTTATCCGGCCTTAGATAAGATGTTTATCCCGAATGAGATATGCTTCATCTCTTTGACGGAACGCTACCTCCGATCCGAGCGGAACGCTGCCTCTGATCCGGGCGGATCGTTACCCCTGATCCGAGCGAGGCACTACCTCTGATCCGCTCGGGGCGCAATGTCTGATCCGGGAAGAGTTATTCGGTACAATGTTCGAAATAAAATCTAATACACGGCGCAGAATATTGCCGCGTTTACGGAGTTGAATAAGATTATGAAGCATTTTTTTGTAATTTTTACAATTTTTCTGATTGCAGTACCGTTGGCGGCGGAAAATAAAACGGATGTTTTTCCCGAAAGCGAAATATCATCTTACGAGAAACCTCTTGATTCTGAAAAAAATTATTCGGCGGCGGATTTGGGCGGGGTGCGGAATCTTGAGGCGGAAAAGATTTACGAAATTGAAAAAATGCAAACAGTGATTTCCGTCCGTTCAAATGTGCAGGGCGCAGCTGTTTTTCTGAATAATGAATATCAAGGAACGGTTCCGCTGAATATTTCAGGATTAGCGGCAGGAATCTATGAGCTTCGTCTGGAAAAACAAGGATATTCGAACTCTGCATACATGATTTACGTTTCCGAAGGGCGTTCTTTTTCTTATTATGTTCCACTTGAGCGCAGTATCGGCTTTTTGGATTTTTCATCTTTGCCGGCAGGCAGTCTAATCTATGTGGATTCAAAAAAAACTGACAATTCGTATATTGAAGTTGAAGAAGGCAGGCATGAGATTCTTATCCGAAGATTCGGATTTAAAGATGTGCGCGGTGCCGTTTTTGTCCGCAAAGGAACAGTGCGCTTTATTTCCGCAAAAATGACGGAAGACAGTTTTAGATTAAAGTTGTTTTCAGCATCAAAGCGGAGTTTTAATCCCGATTATTCAGGTGCCTTAGGGCAAACAACTTTTACAGCGTCTGTAACCGCGCCCGCCATAGGCGTTCTTTCAATAAAAGATGAATCGGGAGAAGAAGTTTTCAGGGCGGAACTCCCTGAATTTTCTACGTGGGAGCAAAACATAAGATGGAACGGACGGGCGAATGACGGTTCAAAACTTGCAGGCGGTATGTATACTGCCGACTTTTCTGCCGGCGGGCAGATTTTATCGTCTGCTGTACGCCTCGATTATTCTATTTCATACCGCCCTGTGGAAATCGGTTTTGCAGGAAGCGGAACAGGCTCTTTCCCTGCGGCATTTACGCTGCCTAAAAAAACGGTAATGTTGTCTGCGGCGGTTTCTCCGATTTTTAACACGGAAGACGGATTTTATTCCGCTCCTTTTGTTTTTGCGCTGTCATACACGCCTTCCGATTTTGCGGAACTTTCTTCAAGATTCACCGTGAATACCGCTAATGAAAAGTCTTCCGTCGGTGTAAGTGCAGCCGCAAAATTCGTATTTTCCTCACAAATCTCATACGATGCAAAAATATGCTACGGAGCGTCAGTGCATTACGGATATTCCGGTAAACAAATGTTTTATCCTTACGGGGCGCAATACGGAAGCGGCTTGGGAGCTTCTGCAATGTTCGGTCTGGACTTAAAAAATGTGTATGCCGGTGTTTCAAGTTCATACACTGTAGGCAGTTTGAACGGAGATGTCGGCAGAAAAGATTCCGCATTGAAGAATGTTGTTGCTTTTTCGTTCCGCCCGGCAGCTATGACTGCAATAGATGCGGCATTTGCAATAAACAGCGCATTCAATTTTTATGACGGAATATCGGATTCAATTAAGGCGGCGGATTTTGCCCGTGCATTCGACGCACAGCTTGGCGCATCTTTTATGATTCCGAATACATCCGTAATTCTTAGAACCGCCGCTTCCGCGCTCATTTATACCGGCAGCACCGCCTATATCGACGGAAGATTTTGTATTGCATATATGTTTTAGGCGGAATGTCGAAAGTTCGGCATACGCTAAAAACAGTGCAGCTGAAAAACACTTTTTTTCGAAACGTCTCCTATTATATGCCGTTTCCCACTTGCGTTGCGAAACGGCCCAATGTAACAGTTTTCAAAGTTGAAACTTTGTTCATCTGTTGCATTTTAAGGAATTCTTTCCGTACCTGATCAATTGATCCATTCGAAAATTTTCCTTGTGCGGCAAAATTTAAAGTACCAATCAGTAACAGCCGTTTTGTACAACAACCTGACTTGGTTATAATGAAGAAATCAACCTTGTCATAAGGAACGATTGAATCCCGATTACCGAATTTTGTATTGTAATGATGAGCGATATAATTACCGTTGATAGCAAGAAATTCTTTTGCAAAAAGATGGAAGTCAGTTGGTTTGAAAACCTTGCTTTCATAATCGTTTGCAGCAAATTTCACACCATGGTCAACCAGCTATTGTCGTATTTCAAGAAGGATTTCATTTTTAGCCCTATAAATTTGTTAAAATAAATATAGATCATTGTTTCCGCCTTTAAAATTATAGCCCAATAGACCAAAAAATTTTGCATTGTAATCAAAGAAAAGGACATCCTCAATCTTTATGACAGATTCATAAGTTCTCTTGAAACATAAAAACCTGTTATTTCTGAAAGTCGGATCTCTGTTGCTGTTATTGACAGTGAATATTTTTCACCTTTTCTGATGAAAAATCCGTCGGCATTTTTAGTAACTTCTAATTTTGCCATTTTTTCCTCTATTCTTGTTGAAGAAAATATATTGAAGAATTTTTTTCTTGTTACACAAGCGAGCGAGGAGCTCGCCCTCCTAATAGATATTCTCCGTATCCACCATGAAGTTTATATCGCGCAATTTCCGTATAAAATTCATGGTAGTTTCAATTCGCTCTAATTTTACACGAGTTTTCAAAAACAATGTGTTATATGGTCGAATGTCGAGTTTCGGAAATAACAACTAAATAAAGCTGTGCTTTCGACGAGAACCCATCCGCTTAGCCGCAGTCGAGCTTTGCGCTCGAAACGGCACGCCGATGGAACCTCGTCTGCGCACAAACGATGCTTATTTCAAAACTCTCATTCTATGGGCGCAGAAAAGAGTTGGAAAATGTCGAGTTTTGGGAAAACTCGACATTTGGGCTATATGTTTGCAGTCTAAAATACATCAGAATCGCCATGTAATGAAAATACAGATTCATTACGGATTTCATATCAAAAAGAGCCGGAAAGGATGTAGAAAAAGTTTCAAAAGAATCAAACTACAACTTGATGTTCTTGAAAAAATCAACGCCGCCATTATTCTACAGCAAAGATAGAAATCAATCTTCAACGTATGACCAAGACGAATGGATTTTTAACTATATGAAAACCGGTGAGCGCATGAAAGTCTGTGTATGTTGTCCCCAAACCAATTTGAGCCTAATTTTTATTCGTCAGAATATTCTGTGGTCTACATATTGCAAGTACGAACAAAAATATTGCCTATAAGCGGGCAAAATGATATTATGCGTCAGTTCCAAAGTATGAATAAAACGAGGTTTTAAATGCCGTACTCAGAGCCGACTGACTTAGCGGTTATTGCCTGCCCGGGCAGCGAATCTTTTGCAAATGCGGTAATCACACATCTAAAGCATATGTATAAACACCGCTTTACATTAAAAAATGATGCAGTTTCAAAGCGGTATGACTTGGAAAAGTCCGACATAATAAAGCAAATAAACTTAAGAAACGATCTTGAAACCTCCGACTTAGTTCTGCGCGGTTCTATCGATAAATACAGACCGCCCGTTTTTAAGGTAAAAACAAGATTCACATATTTTGCAAACGGGGAATTTAAAACCGAAATCCTTGAGACTATACGCGGAAAAGATGTTTTCATTTTTCAGGATGTGGAAAATCACGAAGCGATTACACTGAATGACGGAGCAAATAAACAGTCTCTATCCGTAAACGATCACGTTATGGCTTTACTTGTTACGATTGATGCGGTAAGGCAGGCAGGTGCAGGTAATATAACTCTTGTAGTTCCGGTTTATCCGTACAGTCGTCAGCATAAAAAGAAAGGTCGGGAAGGTCTTACGGCAAGTATGCTCGGTCATATTTACGAATTGCTCGGCGTAAAACGTATAATAACGCTCGATATTCATTCAAGAGAAATAGTAAATGCTTTCAACACGATAAATCTTGAAAATTTACACGCAAGCTACCAGATTATCCGTGAATTAAGCAAGATCGTTGACCTTACGGGCAAAACGGAAGATTTGGTTATCGTAAGTCCCGATACGGGGGCAATCGACAGAAATAAATTCTATGCGTCCGGTTTAAAAATCCCTCTTGCTATGATTTACAAAGAGCGTGATTATTCAATCGTAACTCAAAATGCAAAGAATACTAATATCAAGTCGATAAAACTTCTCGGCGATGTACGTGGGAAAGCTGCTTTTCTTGCCGACGATATGCTCGGTACCGGCGGAACATTGCTTAAAGCGATGGCTTTCTTAAAAGAGCAGGGAGCAACAAAAGTTATTGCCGCCATAAGTTTGCCGTTTTTTACCGGTAATGCCGTCGAACTTTTTGATGAAGCGTACAAAAAAGGACTTTTTTACCGCATAATCGGAACAAATGCCGTTTATCATGAAGAACTTTTGACAAAAGAATGGTACATCAGTACGGATGTGAGCGGACTTTTTGCAAATATCATAACGCGCATTCATTACAATCAATCTATCGGTGATTTGCTTGATAATCGGAATATCATAGAAAAAATTGTGAAGCAGACTCAAATGCCGCAGGCCGGCACACAAAATTCTTCAACAGCGGACAATACGGCAAAAGAATCCGACTCTCATAACTGATGGGCTGTATTTTTTCTGCCGACATTGGAACTACATCGCTGAAAGCCGGAATTATAACAGCGGCCGGAGATCTGCTTGCGTATTCTGCACAGTCTATTGAACCGGAAGATACTTCATTCATCGCAAACGAATGGCTTGCCGCTTTAAAAAATGCAGCGGACGAAATGCATAATTATTTGACGGATGTAGAAGCCGTCTGCATTTCCGGAAACGGTCCCACGCTTGCAGCAGAAAGCGGGCGCACCCTTTTATGGAATACACCTTTACCGAAAAAATATTCTTCAATTCAAACGCATTCGCTTTTTATTCCGCGAATAAAAGCCTTTATGGAACTTTATGCGGAGGATTGGAATAAAACAAAAGTCTTATTTTCCGGACAAGAATTTTTGATATTCAAACTTACAGGAGAGCGCGTTACGGTTCTTCCGGAAGAACGATTTATAGAAGCGTATTGGACGGATGCGGCTCTTGAATTACACTGCATTCCGAAAGAAAAACTTGCGCGTTTTGTACCGTTGGGACACATTGCAGGGATAGTTTTGCCGCAGATTGCAGAATTTTTGCATCTTTCTCCTCAAACTAAGATTATATGCGGCGGTCCGGATTTTACAGCGGCTATGATAGGCACCAATACTCTCTCTCCCGGAAAAATATGCGATTGTGCCGGCTCAAGCGAAGGAATAAATCTTTGCACCGATAAACCGTTTTTCGAAAAAGGACTATTAACACTTCCTTCCGTCGTAAAAGGTTTGTGGAATATTGCATCGCTTAATACCGCAAGCGGTTCGATGTTTGCCGAGTATAAAAAACAAATTGAAAAAGATGAAGCTCGGAACATTCAATATTCCGAATTGATTAAACGAAGCCTTGAAGATATAAACAGCGAGGGCGGAAGAATACTTTTGCAAATCAAAAAGAATGTCCGGTCTTCTATAGATGTTTTGCGTGCAGCCGCTCAAAAAAACGGAATTCCCATGAATGACGAAATGGCAATATCCGGAGGACAGGCAAAAAATGCGCAGTGGATGCAGGCAAAAGCCGATGGAGCGGGGATTGGAATTTCCGTGTGCAATATTGCGGATGCGGAACTTTTAGGCAACGCGGTAACGGCACAAACTGCACTGGGGCGTTATGATTCTATTACAGATGCTGCAAACGCTCTTGTAAAAATCACAAAAACCTATATGCCGGATAAATCGAACGACAGAATGAAGATTTATAAAATTCCTGCAAAAATTAAAACGCTGATATTTGACATAGATTCAACGCTTTATACAAACGAAGAATACGCATTTGAGCAGGTAGATGTCCAACTGCGGCATTTTGCGGAACTTAGAGGCATTTCGGAAGCAGCCGCACGGGACATGATAAGTTCATTCCGTCGTAAGTGGAGTACAGAACATGAAGGAAAGAAAATAAGTCTCGGAAATGCACTTACGCATTTCGGTATTCCTATAGAAGAAAGCGTAAAAATGAGACGGGAACTGATTTTGCCTGAAAAATTCTTAAAGAAAGATAACGCTCTTTATGACACTCTGAATATATTAAAAACAAAGTATGCGCTTGTCTGCGTTACGAACAATCCTGTTTTGCCGGCACAAAAAACGCTTTCCGCACTCGGTATAGATTCTCTTATTTCCACAATAATAGGTCTTGATACTTGCAATAAATCAAAGCCGGCACCGGAACCGTTTCTGCTTGCCGCAAAAATGACGTCTGCTAGGACGGAAGAATGCTTGAGTATAGGCGATCGCTATGACATGGATATTGCATTGCCTCTTGAACTAGGTATGGGCGGCATACTCGTAGGCGGCGTAAAAGATGTATATAGATTGCCGGACATTCTTTGTAAGTGAATTACACGGAAGACAAATTAAAAGCTGCCGCATTGCGGTCATCCATGATGCAAATTCACGGAACTCAGCATGAAAAAAGGATCTGAGCTCTAAACTCATCATCGTAGATACAAGCGCGCTTGCCCATACTGAGCGTATCCATTTTAGAGAGCATCTTAATTCTGTTGTAGACAATTCTTCTGATTATCGCTAAGTTTTCTGCTGCATTCCGGTCAAGAACAGTACAGGCATCATCACAAAACAGGACATCTAAACACCAATGTAAGTTATTCTCTATCGCCCAATGACTGCGTACTCCCTTTGCAAATTGTTTTACATCTGTAACACTCGTAAT
>CAUUGI010000045.1:0-15168 GCA_963544675.1 uncultured Treponema sp. | reverse complement strand
AGGATAAACGTCAGGCGGCACGCAATTATATCGCCGTTCAGATGATGAGCCGCGGCGTTCCGATGATTGTCTACGGAGATGAGTTCGGACGCACGCAGAACGGCAACAACAATCCGTATAATATCGACAGCGTTGCAACGTGGAACAACTACAACATGATAAATACAGCTTCTCCGCACGCGATTGCAACCGGCGGCACGGGAGAGTCGTATCACAACAACTTCGGTACATTTGGTAATAGCAAGGATAAAAACGGCAACTTTGAATTTGCCAAATATATGATGAAGCTGCGCTCAAGTGAGCCGGCGTTGAATCAAGCGGACTACAGCGTCTTGTACGAATTTAAAAAGGAAAACGGAACGGACAATCTATCCGACGGCGACCGATGTGTTTGGCTTCGCATAAAAGGAAGCTCGATTCTCGAAGGAAGCGACTACCTCGTGTTTATGAATATGTACACGACAAACGTGAACTATGCAATCCCGACTGAAAGCGGATATTCATGGGTTCGTTTGGCGGATACGCAAAGCTATTTTGAAACAGACTTTAACTGTTGGAGTTCGGATAAAGTTATCCCTTGTGCCGGAACTTATGGTGTAGCTCCGTGGTCTGTAGTTATCTTAAAGAAAGTGCCGACGTCTTCCGTGCCGGAACAAATAAAAACTCCGGTCATAAAGGGAAACACACCGTTTGCGTCAAACACGAGCGTAACTGTTGAATGCGAGACTTCCGATGCGGAAATTTATTATACGACCGACGGAAAAGACCCGATTCAGTTCGGTCAAAAATATAATTCGGCAATTTCGCTGTCAGCAACTGCAACCGTAAAAGCCGTTGCAAAAAAAGACGGACGATACTCCGATATTGCAACAAAGAAATTCCTGAAAGGTACTGTTGCGGAAGTTCCCAAAAGCGGTGTTATGATTCAAGTGTTTAACTGGGCAAGCGCACCTAGAGGAGAATACGCTCAAGGAAAACCCTATAATGACGAGCATCCCAATCTTGCTTGGTATAAATGGTACAATGTAATAAATAATAACGCTTCCGCCATAAAAGATAACTTTGCCTACGCGTGGTTCCCGCCGCCGGGAAAATGTTCTTCCGATTCACCTGAAGGATACGCGCCTACGGAAATCAATAAATTGGATAACTATTACGGAACGAAAGCGCAGCTTGAAACTGCGATAAACTCGTTGAAACCTTGTAAAGCTGTTGCCGACATCGTTGTAAATCACCGCGGCGGTACAACTTCGTGGGGAGATTTTACAAATCCTGCTTGGTGCGAAGATTATTATGCCATCTGCTCCGACGATGAGGGATTCACCGATTCCAGCAGTCCTATGAAAGGCGCAACAAAACGCGGCAAGCCCGACACCGGAGAAAAATACGATGCTTCCCGCGACCTTGACCACACAAATCCGGCAGTTCAGCAAGGAATTACCGATTGGATGAACGATATTTTACGACCTGCAGGATTTGTAGGCTGGCGTTATGACTTTGTAAAAGGTTACGGTGGCAAATACGTAGGACAATACAACAGAGATACGCTTGCCGAATTCTCCGTAGGTGAGCACTGGCCTACAGGCGGATTTAGTGATTCAAATCCAGACGCATGGGGCAATACGATAAAGAACTGGGTTCAAAGCACGGAAGAGGACGGCGGTACACGCTCCCGCGCATTCGATTTTGCGCTCAAAGGAATTATGAACACGGTTTTCGGCTATGGCTCTATATCAAATGGACATGAGACCACTACACCGGGTAACAACAACTACGGTTTGCTTGCAAATCCGGCAAGTCTTTTGCAGAGCAGTGCAAAGGATGCCGTAACTTTTGTAGACAATCATGATACCGGTTCCACACAAAAACATTGGTTCCTTGACCCCGTTGATGTAGGAACGGCGTATGCCTTTATTTTGACTCATCCGGGATTCCCCTGCGTTGCGTGGCAGCATTACTTTACGGCGGCTCAAAGCGATCATGCAGGAAGCTCCGAAGCTGTAAAGGCGCAGTACATCGGCGACACAACCGTTCCCGGTACAAGCAAAAAATATAAAGAGCACATTGACTATCTTATGAAGCTGCGTAAAGACAACGGAATAGGATATGACAGCAAGTTGGAAGTGCTTAAAGCCGCAAATTCCGTGTATGCCGCAAAAATTACCGGCACAAAAGGAGAGCTGGTAGTCGTAATCGGAGCAGACGGAGTATATGCACCTTCCGAGCCCGGTTACAATGGTAAACATGCCGTATACGGAGGAGAGAACTTTACAATTTGGCAAAAAGACACGGACGGTACGTACGGAGCAGGAACCGTAGAAAAATATACCGTCCCGAATATGGATACCTGGTGGGGCAATGACGGTGCCGTTCAGTATGTGTGGATTTACGGCGGAACCGATG
Organism: uncultured Treponema sp.; assembly: GCA_963544675.1. GTDB lineage: Bacteria > Spirochaetota > Spirochaetia > Treponematales > Treponemataceae > Treponema_D. Next base: position 12,765 of record CAUUGI010000045.1, on the reverse strand, counting down.
GAAACCATTGGGTAAAAGCATCTTTTGATGACACATCAAAATCTCTAACATTCTCTACCGCATGGAAGTTTACCGAGTTGAATGCGGTGCGTATGCCTTCCGGCTCCGATGTTCCCGATTGGGCAGCAGTGTTGAATGAGCTGAAGAATATAAAGATAAAAACTTATACCGTTACCGAAATGCCGTCCGATTGGGGGGCTGACAATGCCGCCCAGTATGTATGGGTTATTCCGCCGGCAGGAAACGGAGATGCTTATTTCGTACCTGCAAAATTAAACGCAAGCACGATAGAGTTCAGAGCATTCAAAGCTGTCGATAAAGTTCGTACGGTAAGAATGAAATCTACTGTAACCAATCTTGATTTAAACGGTCCCGACGTACTGGGCAAGTCTCAAGAGCTGAAGATTGAAAATAATACTGCAAAGTATGTAGCCGACCCCTCTGGCAGCAGCGGAACCGTAAAAACGTATACCGTTACGGATATGCCTGAATGGTGGGGCACTGACAGTGCTAAGCAATATGTATGGTTGTTTAAGACAGGAGCGTCATCTGGTGTTGGTGATTGGGTTTCTGCCGAATTACAAGGCAATACAATAAAGTTCAGTACGGACAAGGATTTTGATAAGGTTATTACAGCGCGAATGAAATCGGATGTAACTAATCCCGGTTGGAACAGCAATGTATTGAACCAGTCGTTGGATATTGAAATGCCGTCCGGTCAAACGACCGCAAAGTTCTATTACACCGTTACCGAAATGCCGTCTTGGTGGGGAGATGATAATGCTAAGCAATATGTTTGGGTGTTTAAGACAGGAGCACCGCAGGGCGTTGGTTCATGGATTCCTGCCGAATTACAAGGCAATACAATAAAATTCAGTACGTCCGAAACATTTGATAAGGTTATTACAGTGCGAATGAAATCAGATACAACAACTCCCGATTGGAGCAAAAAAGATAATCAATCTGGAAATCTTACTGTAACCAATAATACGGCAGTATATGCCCCATAACCTTAAAGCGTAAGTTATAAAGACAACTTAAATAAAAAAGCCGTGCGAATAAAACCGCACGGCTTTTTTTATCTTTTCCGCAACAAAACCGTATGCACGGTTTTGCTTAAGCGTTTTATGGCGCAGGGCTACTTATTCGGAAAAAGTTTTTTGAATTCTTCCAAAAGTGCCGGCGTTTCCGTTGCGCCGTCAATATCCGTAAGATTTCCGCGCTGTCTGTAAAAATCAATAAGCGGTTCGGTCTGCTCGCGGTAAACTTCCATGCGGTGCAAAATGGATTCCTGCTTATCGTCGTCGCGCTGAAAAAGTTCGCCGCCGCAGTTATCGCAAACGCCTTCCGTTTTAGGCGGAAGGGTAAGAACATTAAAATTAGTACCGCATTTTTTACAAACGCGGCGGGTGCTCAAACGCTTTATAACCGACTCATCCGCAATCGTAAAGTTTACAACCGTAACGTCGCTGCAAATCTTGGTAAACATTTCCGCCTGAGGAATGGTGCGCGGAAAACCGTCAAGAATAAAGCCGTTCTTTGTGTCCGGCTCCGCAATTCTGTCTTTTACAAGCTCGCAGGTAATTTCGTCGCTTACGAGCGCACCGGAATCAATAATCTCCTTTACTTTTACACCGAGCGGCGTTTGATTTTTAATTGCCGCACGGAAGATGTCTCCCGTAGATATGTGCGGAATTTTGTAAGTCTCCGCAACTTTTACCGCCAACGATCCCTTGCCCGCGCCCGGCGGTCCCAAAAAAATAAAATTCATGTTATGCTCCTGTTCTGCGTAATTTATGCGCCATTTTACACCGAATAACGCAGAGCCGCAACGGCGGAAAGTTTGTACAAACCTGTGCGAGACGTTCGCATCGCCTTATGCGAGGCATTCGCATCGCCTTATGCGAGATGTTCGTATCGTTCTATACGAGACATTCGTTCCGCTCGAATCGAGATGTCGGTTACGGTCGGGATAAGATGTTTGTCCAATGTTGGAGAGACACTTTATCCAAGTCGGGATAAACATCTTATCCAAGTCGGACGATAAGGCGCAAAGTGTAAGTCGATACAAAATAAACAATGTGCGCTCCGGCACAATCTTACGTTTTATGCCGAAGTGCACACCTTAAATAGGCTCAATTTCGAGTTTTGAAAGCACAGTTTTATTTAACTGCTGCTTCCGAAACTTTACATTCGACCTAGATAAACAGATTTACGTTTGACTCTTCCGCATCGCCTAAATATGCGCCTACTCCTCCGAGTTCAACACCGTCTATCAATTCTTCTTTTTTTATGCCCATAACGTCCATGCTCATAGTGCAGGCTGTGATTTTTACGCCCAGCTTCATCGCATTTTTAATCAGCGATTCAAGACTGTCTACGTTTTTATCGTTCATGATTTTTTTCATCATTGCCGTACCCATTCCGCCCATGTTCATTTTGGATAATTTAAGTTTGCCTGTACCGCGCGGAAGCATTGCGCCGAACATCCTTTCCATTGCAGTCTTTTTGACTTTCGGAGAGTGAGTTTTACGCAAAACCGTTAATCCCCAGAACGTAAAGAACATCGTTACCGGACGCCCCATAGAAGCGGCTCCGTTGGCGATTATAAAACTTGCAAGAACTTTGTCCAAATCGTCCGAAAACACAATGATTGTCTTTCCGTCGGCAGATTTACCGCACGGGACATTTGCGGCAGGTGAATCGGAAACATCGGACATAATTCCTTTGCGGATTACCGCAACAAAAGGAGCATCCTTTTTTGTTGAAACAAGCGTATTGCCCGTCCGTCGGCACCATGCGCCGATGTCTTTTAAAAAGCCTGGATCGGATGCGGTAATTTCAAGCGTTTCTCCGTCGCGCATATTTTTTACGGCTTCAAATACTTTTATAATGGGGCCGGGACATTGTAAGCCGCAGCAGTCAAGTTTTATCGACACGGTTGAACAACAGTCTTCTTTAGGAGAGCAGCAGCCGCAGGAATCGGCAGACGATACTGTTCCGTTATCTAAAAAAAATTGCCTGTAATGTACGGAACGGTAAAAGTTTGCGCCGCCCGGATAGACAAGCACATTCTTAAACCCGTTATTCATCAAAATACGCGCTCCGTTGTATGCGCGCACGCCGATTGCGCAAAATACGATAACCGTTTTGTTTTTATCCAGTTCATTAAGACGGGAACGCAGCGTTCCGAGCGGAATATTTACCGCGTTGGGAATTGCAAAAGCGCAGGTTTCCGCTTCTTCTCGCACATCAAGCAGGATTGCATCCTTCATTGTATCCGGCGCATTCCAATCCGCAATGCTTACCAAGTTTTTGAGCACATTATCCGCAGTAAATCCTGCCATATTTACAGGATCTTTTGCGGAAGAATACGGCGGAGCATACGCAAACTCAAGTTTCGTAAGGTCTTTTGCTTTTGCGCCGAATCGAATCGCTGCGGCAATCGTATCGATTCTTTTATCAACGCCGTCGCAGCCGGCAATCTGCGCACCGTAAATGCGCGAACCGTCGGCGGCGAAAATAAGTTTTATCGTCATCGGAACGGCACCGGGATAATATCCTGCGTGGGAATTTTGCGTAATTATTATCTTTTCAAAATCTTTGCCGCGTACAAGCCCGCGTTTTATGAGCGTCTTTTCATTTGCGCCGGTACACGCCGCCGTAAGCGCGAATATTTTTGCAACGGCGGTACCCTGCGTTCCGTCGTAAGTTTCATCAAATCCTGCAATATTGTCCGCCGCAATGCGCCCCTGTTTATTTGCGGGGCCTGCAAGCGGAACCATCGTTTTGTCTTTAAAGATAAAGTCCTCGACTTCAACAGCATCGCCTACAGCATAAACGGAAGAATCCGAAGTCCTCATGTGAGAATCCGTAACAATTCCGCCTCGTGCATTCAATTCAAGACCGGCTTCTTTTGCCAAGGAAGAATTTGCACGCACACCGATAGAAAGAATTACAAGCTCGGCTTTTACCGTTTTTCCGCTTTTAAGAGAGATTGAAACCAGTTTTCCGTCATCCTCAAACGAAGAAACTCCGTCGCCGAGATGCAGAGAAACGCCCTGCGATTCAATGTGTTCATGCAAAAGCTGCGCCATTTCAAAATCAAAAGGAGCCATAACCTGGTCGAGCATTTCGATAATCGACACGTTTAAGCCCGCATGACGCAGATTTTCAGCCATTTCAAGCCCTATAAAACCGCCTCCGATTACGGCAGCGTTTTTTATGTTTCCGCTGCAAACAAGGGAGCGGATTTCGTCGGTATCGGGAACAGTCCACAACGTTTTAATGCGCGGAGAATCGATTCCCGGAATGGGAGGACGAATCGGAGATGAACCTGTCGAAAGAACCAGAGTGTCGTAGGATTCGTTGTAAGTCTCTCCTGTAAGGTGATTTTTTACGCTTACGGTTTTATTTGCGCGGTCGATTGCCGTAACTTCATTTTTGACACGAACATCAACATTAAACTTCGCCTTCATCATTTCCGGCGTCTGCAAAAGCAGAGAATCTCGCGATTTAATTACATCGCCTACATGATAAGGCAATCCGCAATTCGCATACGAAATATATTCGCCGCGCTCAAGCAAAATAATTTCCGACTTTTCGTCGAGCCGTCTCAGCCTCGCCGCGCAGCTTGCGCCTCCTGCAACGCCGCCTACAATGACAACTTTACCCATAGATCCTCCAAAATATTTACCGCACTGTTAAAGCTGCACGGCTAAGTTGATTTTTACGCATTTTTACCGGATATAACGCGGCAGTCAACACGACAGAGCATAAAAAATGCCTACATCTAAGATAACAATACACACAGGCATTACCAATAAGAAATTTAAGCGCATCAACGGGTAAAATCGGTTATCTTGAGTTCATAACATCAAGTGCTTGAAATTTGAATATGCTTTTGTTATATTACCCTTACTTTACGGAACTCCGTTGGAAAGGGGGTGAATACGGATGGCAACTATTGTTGTGGAAGATTCAGAAAATCTTGAAAAAGCGATTAAACGCTTTAAGAGAATGGTTGAAAAGGAAGGCATAATACGTGAATTCAAAAAGCGCGAATATTATGAAAAGCCGTCTACGATTCTTAACCGTAAGAATAAGACTCTTCAGCGCAAGCTGATGAAAAAGACTCGAAAGACCCATGACTCTAAATCCGCATATTAAAAATGCGAAAACGGCTCCGGTAAGAAATCCGGAGCTGTTCTTTTTTTGTGCATATTTTTTTACATTCCTTTTATTTTCTTGTAAATCCGCAGATTTTTCATCTTTTCAAAATGTTTCCGAGCCGATTCCTGTTGCAGAATCTTTTGAATGGAAACGCATAGACGAAGGAATATATTTATGCTCGTTTGACTTTAAGCATTCAAATATTAAATATCATATAGTAAAAATCGATTTATCAAATCCGAATATTAAAATTACGGCTTCTCCAAAAACCGGTGAATGGAAAACGGCGGAAAACATCAAAACCTTTGCAAAAAATACGGATTCTCTTATTGCAATAAATACAACGCCGTTTTATGCGGCGAATCCTTTGCCGTTTTCAAAAGTAAAGCCGGCAGGGCTCGTTATAATCAATAAAAATATAATCTCCGAACCTAAATCAAATTATTGCGCGTTGGCTTTATTTTCCGCCGGCGGCAGTTTTTACGGAAAAATATTCGATGTACAAGAAGAATGTATGAACGTCTCTCCTGCTCCTGAGTATGCGTTCGGCGGATTTTGGGTAATTCTTAAAAACAGAGATATATTGCCGTTTAAAAAGTACCGCGATTACAGGAGCGCAGCAGGTCTTGCAGACGGCGGCAAAAGGCTGTTTTTACTCGTCGGAAAAAATCTATCGTTTTATGATTGCGCCGTTATACTAAAATCCGCAGGAGCCGATAATGCGATGGAATTTGACGGCGGCTCGTCTTCGCAAATGTGTATAAATCGAAAACGGATGTTAATGAAATTCGACAGGATGCCCGCCTCTATATTGGGAATTCAAATCCGCCGAAATCAATAAAAGAGCTGGGTAGAAACGAAATTATCAGGCAAGCCTATTAGACCTATTCGATAACTGCGTTTTCGAATAGGTCGACGAGTTCTAAATCGCACAAATAGCACGATTTAGAACATCGCATTTCAAGGTAACCTGTTCAGAAACGGAAATTTCCGAACAGGTTTATTATTGACATCATCTTTTTGTTTTTGATATAGTACCGATAACTTTGGGGGTGTAGCTCACCTGGCTAGAGCGCTTGCATGGCATGCAAGAGGTAGTCGGTTCAAGTCCGATCATCTCCATAAAATAAAAATCCTTACATTAAATATTTTTCCAAATCACAAGGATAAAATAAGCAATTCCTAAAAATTATAAACGGTGTTTTTGTCCTAATCAGAATCAAAATGAAAGCTGTCAACGAATCTGAATCTTTTTTATATTTTACATCTGCACAATGCAATAGACGTGATTTTATAACCGAATATCTTGAACGGCGCGGCGTAAAAACCGTAGTTATGCCTATTGACGGAAAAGAACATATCTATGTTGTGTTCCCGCAGGAAATGTACAATCCTATGTTTAGGATAAAAACTGTGATTGCGCACTATGACCGATTTGAAGGAAGTCCCGGAGCTAACGACAACAGTTCTTCCGTATTCTGTCTTATGGATTTTGCCGAACGCCTGATGAGCTTTGAGGGACAGCACAACATCCGCATGATTTTTACCGACGGAGAAGAGCTTACGGACGTTCATGAAGGCGTATCAAAGCAGGGCGCGTTTGCATTGGCTTCCATATTTAGAAGATTGGGTATTACGGGCGAAGACGTTTATGTATTTGACTGCGTTGGGCGCGGAAATGTTCCCGTTATGAGCGACGGCACTATAACAAAAGCCGCACCCGAATCACTTAAAAGGAATTTCGTAAATCTTAAAGAAAAAACTGCAAATTTGCTGAAAGATTCTGCAGGCGGAAAATTTTTGCGGCTTCCTGTTGCGTACAGTGATAATGCGGGATTTCTTGCAGCCGGCATTCCCGCCGTCGCAGTTACTATGCTCCCTGACAACGAAGCGGAACAATATATGTTGAATCTTTTAAAAAATCCTGCTTTGCATCAATTCGTAGTAAACAGAACAATATCTTCAAACAGTACAAAAGAAGATTTGACTGCACTGCTTCCTGAAACATGGCGGCTTTTCCACACAAGCGGCGATTGCGCTTCTTCTTTGACGCCGGAAAGTTTTATCATAACCGCAAAAATTTTAGACAAGCTCGCGCGTCTTAAAACAATCGCCGAAAGATAAAAATCCTGAATCGTAAAAGAGACATCAACGGGAAAAAACGGTTTTGAGAGATATAACTTCTTTCCCGCCGTATAACGAAAATTCCGTAAAGCTTAAAATTAAATCTATATTTCGTATGATTCGCCGTATTTTACAATGGAAACATTATTGTATCCGTTTTCATTAAGGTAATTTTTGAAAAAACTTTGAGCTTCCGTTTCTCCGTGCACTAAGAATATATTTTTTAAGCGGCCGGTATCTATTTCATTAAGCCATTCAGTCATTTCGGTGTAGTCTGCATGAGCACTGAAAGCATCGATTTGTTCAATATTTGCGCCTACTTGATAAGTATCGCCGAGTATGTGAACTTCTTTTTCGCCGTCGAGCAGCTTTCGACCAAGCGTATTTTCCGCCATATACCCCACAATCAAAATCGTGTTGCGCGGATCGCAGATGTTATTTGCAAGATGATAAAGTACGCGTCCCGCTTCGCACATTCCGTCCGCGCTTATGATAATCATCGGACCGCTCTTATCGTTAAGTGCTTTTGATTCTTCGACGCTCGAAGTAAACGAAAGAGAGCCGAATCCGAAAGGATTTTTATGGTGCTTTAAAAATGCTTCGTTGACGGAAGGATCGTAGCATTCAGGATGGACTCGGAATACGCTTGTTACATTCGTTGCCATAGGAGAATCGACATAAATCGGTATTGAGGGAATGCGTTTTTTATCGGTGAGCAAATGAAGATAGAATACAAGTTCCTGCGCTCTTTCGACTGCAAAAGACGGAATGATAATTTTTCCTTTACGCGCACAAGCTGCCCGTACAACACGTTCAAGCTCTTTTACCGCGAATTCTACAGTTTCATGCTTGCGGTTGCCGTAAGTGCTTTCCATAAAAATATAATCCGGTGCGGGAATGTTGATTGCAGGATCGCGGATAATCGGTTTTTGTTTTCTGCCTATATCGCCGGTGTACAATATCCGTGTTTCATCGCCATTAACAGACGTTCCGCCGCTTCCTGTATGATTTCCTTTGACAGTAACGGATGCAAACGCGGAACCTAAAATGTGTCCTGCATCAAAAAATTCCAGCTGAACGTTGGATCCGATATACATTTTTCTGTTGTAAGAAAGAGAAACTATTTGATCTACGGTTTTTATACAGTCTTCTTCGGTGAATAAAGGTTTCCATGAAAATCTTTCACCTTTTTTTGCGGCTTGTTTTGCAAGAAATTCCGCATCCCTTGCTTGGATTCTTGCACTGTCCATCATTATAAGATTTGAAATATCCCGCGTTGCCGGTGTTGCATATATGTTCCCTGTAAAGCCCTTTTTGTTAAGCATGGGCAAAAGGCCGCAATGGTCGTAATGTCCGTGTGTAAGTATTACCGATTCGATTTTATCCGCTTCTATATCAAAATTGCGATTTTTTTCGTCGGATTCCCGTCTTTTTCCTTGAAATGCACCGCAGTCAACCATAAATTGCCGCCCATCAACTTCAAAAATATGTTTTGAACCTGTAACTTCTTCCGCCGCACCCAAAGAATACAATTTAATGCCCATTTTGCCTCCGTAATATATGTTTTGATTTTACTCTGCAAAAACGCAAATAACAATAGACCTGAACGATAAGTTCGTTATTGCTCAAGTTGATGAGTTTTAACTTTTGAGAGAGTACGACTTAAAACATCGCATTTTCATATCGTCATTTAGTCGGAGCTCTCAAAAGTCGACATTAGAACTGTTAAAAATCGGGCATTTCCCGCGTTTTTGTGTATTTCCAATCGCTTGCGTGAGTATTCGGACGAAGACCGGCGATACGCTCATTTTCGGCTTGAATCTGATTTTTTATCATCTGCTTAAAAACCGTCATGAGCGGTTCAACGTCCGCGTCAGGATTGCATAGATTTTCGCTTTGCAGCTCTTTAGTAAGATAGTAACAGGTTTCTATTGTAGAAATGCACTCAGGGCGCGGCTCGTGTTTAAACGTAAAAATCGAGCGATATTCACCGTAAAACGAAAGTTTGGGCAGATTAAGCAGATTGGGGCTGTGTTCAATCACTTTACGAGAGCAAAACCAAGTAGCATCTATGATGAGCGCAAGCAGCGTTTTCCCGTGTAGAGAATGTTTCAGCGTCTCAGAGCGCGCCGTGCATGCGTCTTGTGCAGGATATAGCAGAGCAGGAAAATATTGCGGATCTGAAAGCAGCTCGTTAAGGCGCGCGTTTTGGGTAAAATCTACTCCTACAAGCGTTTCCGCATTCTTAAGTGAAATATGCGAAAGCCGCCCTGTGCCGGTTCTTTGCCGCCTTTGCTCTTTGGGGTGCATCAAAAAAACAAACTTTATCCCCGTATCGATTTCCTTCGTGTATTTGCAAAGACAATAAGCTTGCGGTCTAAAACATTTCTGGCAGCGTCCACTCATACCGCGATTATAACGCATCACCAAAGCGGCGGCTATTGATTTTCAGTCGCGCAATCTTGCGGCTGAAAATAAACTATTCCGTTTTGAATTTATTGACTTGATTTTGAATCGCATCGGTTATTTCATTAACTTTAGACGCTTCGGAGACAACTGTATGCTGAGCTCGTGCGATTTCTTCCATTCCAAGTACAATTTCACCCATGCCGCTGCTTACTTCTGCCGCAAGATGTTCTATTTTACCGCCGGTCTGCCGTAATTCCATTGAAACATCTCCCAGTTTTTTTGCATTGCTGCCGACAAAATCCTGTTGACGGCGTAAGTTTTGCACGGCATGTTTGATAGAATCCGCAGCATTTGAAACCGTATTTGCGTGTCCCCGCATAGATGTAAAAGCATTCCCGGTCTGGTGGACACCTTTATCAATTTCCGTAAATGAAATCTTAGTATCCTGCGTTATGCTTGCAGCAGCTTGCATTCTTTCTATTATATCTTCCAAAGATTTCGCTATAAAGTCCGCATTCTTTTTTGATTCATCTGCAAGTTTCCGAATTTCTTCAGAAACTACGGAAAAGCCTTTGCCGAATTCCCCCGCATGAGCTGATTCGATTGCAGCATTCATCGCAAGCATATTTGTCTTTTCTGCGATGTCGTTTATCATTTTTACAAAAGAATCGATTGCTTGAATACGCGTATTTATGTCCGTTACAACTTTTTCGGTCTCATCCATGCGTAAAATTCCGGCTTCGGATTTTGCCTCAAGCGAGTCCGAGAATGACTCCAATCCGCCTATTTCTTCAACAATTACTGTAAGACTTTTTATCATATTCTCCGTTGCTTCTGCCGAAGTCGCACTTGCTTCCGTTTGCTGGCGGATGACTTCAACAAGATTTTTTGCAATATTTGATACGTTCTCACTTAAAGTATTTGTACCGCTTGCATTTTGATGCAATGTTTCTATTGATTTTGATATTGCTTCCGTATTTCCGTGAATTTCGGTTATGGATGCTGCCGTTCCCTGCGACGCGGAAAAAAGATTTTTTTCTACGGTGTGAGCTTCTGTTGCGTTCGTTTTTAAGTCGGAAACCATATAGTTTAAGCGTTCAATAAATCTGTTAAAAGAAACGGCAGTGTCGGATATTTCATCGTTGCTTTTTACCGCCAGACGCATACTTAAATCTGCGTCGCCTGCAGCTATTTCATCAAGATTTGTGCGAAGTTCATTTAAAGGCTTTACAAAAAACACTGTAACCAAAAAAACAACAACTGCAAGGCATACCATGCAAAATAAAAATACCGGGATCAACGTAAGCCATACTGTGCGCATTACTTTTGCTTTTTTGCCGTCGCAGTCCGAATCGACTTGTATAAAATATTGATTTGACTGACTTCCGGTGTGCAGAGGAGTAAAAATCGATTGCACTTTCCCGAATTCTCCGATGTAGGATTTTTTTGTAAAACTTTCGGTATTGGTTTTAATCGACTGTAAAAGTTCATCGGGCGCGTTTGAAAATGTAAAAGATTTTTGCCCGTTTTTAAATGCATTGCGTGAAGAGGCAAGCACAAGCGGCTGTCCGTTTGTTTTTTTTATAAGTGCTATATTGTAAACCCCGGTACGTTCCTGCAATGCTGCAAGTTTTTTTGTGAAAGAATTATAGTGTTCGTTTGAAATATCTCTTTCCGTCAATGAATCCGGTGAAAGTCCTTCGCACATTGCCGCTGCTCCGGCTGCTGCAATATGCAATTCACTTTTTATTACAGCGGTAGTTTCCGCCGTTGTTTTATAGCGCAGGATAAAAAAACCGAATACAAGGAATCCCATAATTGAAGGGAAAAACACCATGACGAGCTTAACAGACAATGTTCGTCTCATCTTTTGCATAAACACTCCTGTTTGTTTTAGAAGGGGGAATTTGTAATTAAACCGAAGCGATAACTTCGTTATTACTCCGAGATATTATCTGCCGTAATATTTTAATTGTGTCGGCTTTATTTTTGTCAGGTGTGCAATATTCAAGAAGTAAAAAAATAGGCTGCCGAAAAAATGTTTCCGGCAGCCCTGTGAGTCGGGTGAGCGGAACTCGAATCCGCGACCGCTTGCCCCCCAGACAAGTAAGCTAACCAACTGCTCTATCACCCGAAACTGCACGGAGTTTATGCAATTTTTAAAAAAAAATCTAGTACCGACAGGCAGTCTGCCAAAGTGCCGTTAAAACAAAAATGCGTCGATAAATCCGCATTTTGCTTTATCGACGCACATTTTATGTACAAGGTGGAATGTCGAGTTAGAACTTCCAGCCGGCACCTATACCGGCATCAATTTTGATGCCGTTTGTTTGAAAGGTGATAAAATCGTTTTTATTCATCTGGAATCCCAACAATAACTGAGGTCTAATGAAGAGATTCTTCATTACGAAAATATCGGCACCGGCACCTGCATCAATCCAATAGGCATTCAATTTTTCTTTAAGCGGGAAATCATATCCGCCGTATTTTGCTGATGTGGCAATATCAAACTCAAAACCGAGCATCGGAGAAATTTTTGCAGAACCGACCGCAAACGGATATTTTCCGAAAATACCGATATTAAAATACCCTACATCAAGTTTCATGTCGCTAGAATTAGTTGCGGAAGTTCCACCGAAAGATGCTTTTACCTCAGATTTTGTATTTCCGACGGTGTGATTAAATCCGATCTGTGCAAGTGCATACTGCGCATCAAAGAACCCTTTAAATCCAATCATACTCGTGTTGAGTTTTGCTTCATAGTCTGTACCTAATGCAGAACCTTTTCCGAAGCGATGTGCAAACGTGTAATCAAATACTGCTCCCGCGCTTAAATCGAGCGCACTGGCAGCCGCTGCCATACTTAATGCGGCAAGAACCGCAACTACAATCTTTTTCATAAAGTCTCTTAATTATTTTATCTGTCGCCGTTAACGGTTTATTTAAATGCGGATTTACTAAACCGACGCATACGAAGCTCCATGCGCAGACGACAGATAAGAAGAATTCTCGGCGGGGGGCGCCGCCGCGGCCCGGGGGGCGCCGGGGGGACGGAGAGAG
>CAUUGI010000044.1:0-15959 GCA_963544675.1 uncultured Treponema sp. | reverse complement strand
CCTGCGCTTCGCTTTCCATGCGGTTTTCCGCGTATTTGACGGCGTTTTCCAGATTATGAAAGAGCGTTGCGCGGTTTTTGCGCAAATCGGGCTCTCCGTCATGCTTGGGCGCACCGCAGTTATCGAATGCACCCGTCTTTATGAGGACTTCAATCGCTTTGTTGTTGACCGGACGCTTGCCGTTGACGCTTTTGACACCCGCGCGCTGCAAAAAGTCCATAAAACTTTTGTATTCGCCGTTTTCCTCGCGCTCTTTGATAATCGTCCGCGACGCTTCTTCGCCCATCCCCTTGATTCCCTTGAGCCCGAAAACGATATGCCCGTCAACCACGTCAAAGATAACGTCGGAGCGGTTCACGTCCGGCGGATCGACGGGAATTCCCATGCGTTTAGCTTCCGCGATGTATTCCGGCAACGTGTCCGTCGACGTGATTTCGTTCGTCAAGTTTGCCGCCATGAATTCCGCAGGTTTATGGCATTTGAGCCAGCCGGTGCGGTACGCGACCACCGAATACGCCGCCGCGTGCGATTTGTTGAATCCGTAGCCTGCAAACGGCACCATTATATTGAAGATATCTTCCGCGTGCTTTTCGGAAAAATTATTTTTAAGCGCACCGTCAACAAATTCCTTCTTTTTATCCATGAGGACTTCTTTTTTCTTTTTTCCCATCGCACGCCTGAGCATATCCGCGCCGCCGAGCGAAAAGCCTGCAATCCGCTGTGCAACCTGCATGACCTGCTCTTGGTACACCATAACGCCGTAGGTTTCTTCGAGAATGTCCTTGAGGCAGTCGTCGGGATAGCGGATTTTTTCTGGATTGAACTTGCCTTCGACAAAATTTGGAATATAGTCCATCGGCCCCGGACGGAACAGCGCATTCAAGGCGACTAAATCTTCCAGACGGTGTGGCTTTGCCTGCCGTAAAATCTTTTGCATTCCGGGGGATTCGAACTGGAACACTGCAACCGTGTCTCCGCGGCTGAAAAGTTCGAATGTTTCCGCGTCCGTTTCACTCACTTGGTCTGCGCGGAACAGCGGCTCGCCGGGCTTTTTGTGTCTGTTGATGATATTTTCCGCGTATCGAATGAGCGAAAGCGTCTTTAAGCCTAAATAATCCATCTTTACCAGTCCGCACGGCTCAATAATGTCCATCGTGTACTGAACACCGACTTCGCCGGTTTTCGGGTCTTTAAAAACTGGAGCCCAATCTGGCAGCGGTGTGCGCGAAATAACCATGCCGGAGGCATGCAAGCCGGTGTTGCGGTTGATGTTTTCCAATTTGAATGCAAGCTCAAAAAGTTTTTTGTAACGCGGGTCATCCTTGTATTGAATGAGCTGCCCGTTGTCGGAATGACTTTCGTCCGGCGGCGTAAATGCGTCTTTGAGTTTGGCTTTCGGATTGTCGGGAATACATTTTTTGAGCATATTGACTTCGCTTAAAGGAATGCCGAGCACACGTCCCACGTCCGCAAGAACTTGCTTTGCTTTAAGCGTTCCGAACGTAATAATATGCCCAACCTGCGGCTCGCCGTAAAGCTCGCGCGTGTGCTGGATAATGTCCTGCCTGAAATCGTAGTCCATATCCACGTCAAAGTCGGGCATGGAAACGCGCTCTGGATTCAAAAAGCGTTCAAAAATCAACTTGAATCTGAACGGATCGATGTCGGTAATTTCCATTGCGTAAGCGACAAGCGAGCCTGCGCCCGAACCGCGTCCGGGGCCTATGGGCTTGTCATGCTTTTTCGCCCAGTTGATAAACTCCCACACCACAAGAAAATAGCCGGAAAAGCCCATATTGAAAATGATACCGAGTTCGTAGTCCGCACGCTCTTGAATCTCTTTTGTAACTTCCTTGTAGCGTTTTTTTAAGCCCTCATCGACGATGTGCCGCACGTATTCGTCCTGCGTCTTAAACGGTTCGGGAATTGCGACGCACGGAAGACAGTCTTTTAATTCCTGCGTGTCGTACTGCTTGATTTCCAACTTACACATATCCGCGATTTTCAGCGAATTGGACAAAAGTTCAGGATAATCGGGGAAAAGAGATGCCATCTCCGCGTCGCTTTTTAAAAACCATTCAGTGCGTCCGCCGCCCATTGTCTGATGCGGCTCGTTGAGCAGTTTCTTAAATCCGATACAGCGCAGCGCGTCCTGCGCTTCAGCATCATCGCGGTTGCAATAATGAACGTCGTTCGTGAGCACCATCGGAATGCCGAGTTTTTTGGAAAGGGCGATAAGTTTTTTTGCGACATATTTTTGGTCGTCAAGCCCGTGATCCTGCACTTCGATGTAATAATTTTCCGCACCGAATAAGTCGCGATACATGAGCGAGGTCTTTTCAGCCTCTTCATCGTCGTCGTGCAGGAGCATTTGGGGAATGACACCCTGAATGCAGGCGGAAAGGCAGATGATTCCTTCGTGATATTTTTTGAGCAGTTCAAAATCAATGCACGGCTTCCCGAAGTGCAGTCCCTCTTGAAACGCGATGCTCGAAAGCCACGACATATTTTTGTAGCCCGTTTCGTTTTTACACAGCAAAATAAGGTGATAATACTTTCCGCCGTAACGGTTGCGCTCAAGGACGGTATGGTCATTTTCGGAAACGTAAAATTCTTCGCCGACGATGGGATTGATTCCGTTTTTCCGGCACAAGTGATAAAAATTCAGCACGCCGAACATATTGCCGTGGTCGGTGAGCGCGAGCGCCTTCATATTGAGTGCTTTTGCACGCGCAACCAGCGTATCTATTTTTGACGCTCCATCCAAAAGCGAATAATCAGAATGAACATGCAGGTGAACGAATTTTGACTCAGGCGTCCCCTCCGGCGCATCCGGAAAAACTTTATAGTCAGCCATACCTTTCTCCCATTTGATTTCAGCAGAGTGTATATTAAATTCGAATATCTCTCAATGTTATGGGGTAAATGTTTGAATGACGGGATTAACATTTAGCGGTGCTGTTAAGCCTTTGAAAAAACTTTTACGGCAAAAGTGGATGATAAATTCAGCCGGTATGCTGCGTCTAAGCCAAAAATAACATAATATTAAACAGTTGACTTTTGTCCTTAATATGATATTATTATTTTCATAATATAGAATTGCGTAGATTGAAAAGGATGCATCCGCTTGAATGGCAATAACGGACGAGATAAATAAAAAACAAGGTTCACAAGGTTTCATAAAAGTAACAGACGAGCCGATAAAGTCTTTAACCTCACAGCAGAAAGTCATACTTAACAGAAAAGGCAATATTTTATTCAACAACGGCGATATTGAACAAGCTCGCAGAATTTTTACTGCAACGGGTTATTCCGACGGTTTAACGCGGGTAGGAGATGAGTATATGAAGAAAAAAGAAAGCGTAAAGGCTCTAAAGCAGTATATTCTTGCCAATAATAAAAATAAAGCTGATTCTATTTACGAAGATATGGCAAAAGTCGTATCTTCCATGCTTATCAATTAAAAAATATGCAAAATATCTAAATTAAAAATAAAGGAGAATCAAAAAAAATGAAAGACGACATGGAACTCCCTTCGGAGGAATTTCAACCATCTCTCTATCCGGAAGAAAATGTTACCGAAAAAAACAATGAATTGGATGAACTAAATGCAAAAATTGCAGAACTTTCTAAAAGAGGTTACCAGCTTTTAAAAGAAAACGACAATTCCGGTGCAAAAGAAGCATTTTCAAAAATACTTGAGCTTGAAGAAAACAATAACTACGCGCTTGTAGGACTTGGGGATTCGGAGCGCAAAGAAAATAATTTCAAAGAGGCAATAAGATTTTACAATGAATGTCTGACCTACCATCCCGGAAATAATTATGCATTGTTCGGTCTTGCAGATTGTTATAAAGCAATGAATCTGTATCACAAGGCCATAGATATTTGGGAACAATATCTTATTCATGATGACAGAAACATAACCGTTTTAACTCGCGTTGCAGACGCGTACAGAAAAATCCATGACTTTAAAAAATCAAAGTCGCTGTATCTTAAAGTCCTTGAAATGGAAGGTAATAATGCCTACGCGCTAATCGGGCTTGGGCATCTTCACTATGATTTTAAAGAATATAAAGATGCTCTATTCTATTGGACTAAAATGTATGAAATCAACAAAGAAAATGTTGACATAAGAATTCTTACATCTATTGGAAACTGCCATAGAAAACTCAAGACATTTCAAAACGGTGTACTGTATTTTGAAAAAGCACTTGCGTTGGACGGGAATAACTTTTATGCGTTGTTCGGACTTGCGGACTGTTACAGAGGATTGTCGCAGCAATACCGTTCAATAGAATACTGGAACAGAATCCTTGATATGGATCCTAAAAATAAAGTAATTCTAACGCGAATAGGCGACGCATACCGCAATACGGGAGACTATCAGACGGCTTCAAATTATTACAATCGCGCTCTGGATATAGACTTTGACATATATGCCGCTTTAGGACTTGCTTTAATCTGTAAAGGCGAAGGAAAATACGATGAAGCTGCGGAGCGTCTTGGAAGTTTAATAAAAAATGATCCGAAAAATTTCAGGTTATATATCGACCTTGCAGATTCTTACATAAAGCTCGGGCAAAAACAAAAAGCAGTAGAATGTCTTGAATCCTTCCAAAAACAGGGATTACGCAGCCCTGCTGTAAATGATCTTCTGGATAAACTTAGGAATAACAGACCTTTGTTCTAAACCGGTATAAATTATGGATAAAATTATCCTTACGGAGCTGCTTTCGGAAGAAATATCCGAAAAGTTCCGTTTCCTTGAGAAATTCCGAGGCTCCCAAATATTTAAATGGGTAGGAAGCGGAGTTGAAAGTTTTGACCTTATGACGAATATTTCTAAAACCATAAGAGAAAGACTTAAAGAAACTGCCGTTCTCCGCTCTTCTCGCGTTTCGGAAATCTTAAAGGATACTGACGGTACAATAAAACTTCAAATAAGCCTGCACGACGGACTTGCAGTCGAAACGGTTCTTTTAACGGATAAAGAAGGCAGAAAGACCGCCTGCGTATCTTGTCAGGCAGGCTGTCCCATGAAATGCGCATTTTGCAGAACGGGACAACTTGGTCTTGCGCGTAATCTTACTGCCGCGGAAATTGTAGAAGAGTTTTTGTTTCTCGAAAAAATTGCCGGTAAACTGGACAATATAGTTTTTATGGGTATGGGAGAACCTATGCTCAATTTACAGGCGATTAAGAAATCTGTAGAAATACTTACACACAAAAACGGAAGAAATCTTTCAGGAAGGCGGATAACTCTTTCCACATCGGGAATAATCAAAGGGATTTACGAACTTGCGGATATGCTCCCTCCGATAAGACTTGCCGTTTCTCTTACGACTGCCGATGAAGAATTACGAACTTCACTTATGCCGGTAAATAAAACAAATCCTCTCCCTGAATTAAAAAAAGCAATCGCTTATTATTCTCAAAAAACAGGAAAACGTGTAACACTTGAAGCCGCTTTACTTTCAGGAGTTAACATAGGACGAAAAAGTGCGGAAAATATTATTGAATTTTCTAAAGGTCTTGACGTAAATATTAATCTTATTCCATGGAATCCGGTAGAAAATCTGCCGTTCAAGGAGCCGTCCGCAAAAGAATCTGCGAATTTCCTAAAGATGCTTGAAGATTCAGGGCTTAATGTAACTTTACGAAAACATCGAGGCCGCAAAATAGGCGGCGCGTGCGGGCAGCTCGGCAAAACGGTATAGACTGAAAATGCACAGATAGACTAAGATTCCGGAAAATCGAGCGGGCAGAAAAAAACTTTTCACTGATTTAATCGGCTTTAGCGTCTGCTTTCAGTTAAAAAAACGCAAACTGAAATAAAACTTATTGTGGACGCCTATGCGGTCAAATCTTTAAAATCAATCCGTCATACGCAGGTGAAACGGAACCTCCGTCTTTTACAATTTTTGCAAGATTCGGAAATTCATTTAAATGCAAGGCAATATATTCTTTTATCTGCTCATGCGTGTTTAAATGCGTAATGTGTGTAAGCCAAGTATGCCCGGCACCGATTTTATCTGCAACGGTAAGTGCTTCCAAAAATGAAAAATGTGTAGAATGACCGGGAATGCGTAATCCGTCAATTACAAGATGGTCAAGTGTACCTGCACAATCCCTGATTTTTTTAACGGATTTGTTTTTAATGCCGTTGCAATCGGTAAGATATGCTATCGAGTGCCGTAAATTATCTTTACCGGTGCAGGACAAAAGCCATCCTGTAGTTTTTACAGCACCATGCATCATTTTTATGGGCACAACATGGATTTCGCCGAATTCCTGCGGCTGTATGTTTTCTTCCAAAGTTTTGCAATCGATAAGATGGAGATTGGGTTTACCCCCACCTTCCTGAGTTTCCTTAAATATATATGAAAAACGGCTTTTGACATCTTTTATGGTGTTTTTATTTGCATAAACAGGAAGTCCCGCTGATTTTGAATCCGCAGTTTCGTCGGATGATTTTGTGTGCCGGAATATGCGTAAATCATCGAGACCGTGTAAGTGGTCTGCATGGCTGTGTGTGAGTAAAACAGAATCTACAGATTTGATTTTATGGCGCAAGGCTTGAATTCTGAATTCCGGCCCTGTATCAATTAGAATATGTGCAGTGCTTCCGTCTTTATTTTTATGTGTAACGTAAGCACTACATCTTAATCGTTTATCATGTCTGTCTTTTGAGCGGCACACGGCACAGTCGCATCCTATACAGGGAATTCCCTGACTTGTTCCTGTGCCGAGTAAAATCATTTTCATTAGATTATGCCTTCGTAAACCAGTCCCTGCTCTCCATCAATAGTAACGGAAAGATCGCTTTCCAAAACTTTTTGAGCGTCGGGAACATTGAGTACCCAGACTAAGGACGGATTTATAAGCGTAAGCTCCTCTGAACCTATGTCACTGCCGGCTTCCGATACAACTCCGTCAACTGCACGCAAAGCCGGAATCATATCCTCCGTGATGCGGTGGCAAACCAGGATTATGTGCCTGTGTATGCGGATTTTATCGTGGAATTCAAGCATATCGTCGTTATGAATTATGCGTCCGCTTGCCCTCGTTTTTGTATCATCTGCAAAGCCGAAAAGCGTGCCGCGTGCAATTACGTTTCCTACAATTAGAATTTTGATTGTATTTATCATAAGCGGACTTGAAAGCGGAATTCCTGCACACATTACAACTTTGTCGGAAAGTTTAACGGCTCCCAAGTCGAGTGCAAGTTTTACCGCATTTTGAATCATCGTCTCCGAATCATCGGCGACGCGGCACAGAACCGGAAATACACCCCACTGCAGCATAAGCTGACGGAGAACTTTTTCATGAGGTGTTACGGCAATGACCATTTGTTCCGGACGGAACATTCCGATTATTCTTGCTGTGTTTCCGTGCAGGGTAGGAACAATTATAGCTTTTGCGCCAATATCTTCCGCAACCAGATACGCATTGTGGGCGACAATATGACCAACTTCCATTTTAGCTTTATCATACGGATCCATTACGCTCATAGTCCGGCAATATTCTTCCGATTCTTCCGTTGTAAGCGTAACAAGAGCCATTGTTTTAACAGCTTCAACAGGATAACGTCCGCCAGCAGTTTCGCCGCTTAACATAACCGCATCAGTTCCGTCGAAAACCGCATTTGAAACATCTGTAAGTTCCGCACGGGTCGGACGGGGATTTACAATCATGGAATCAAGCATCTGTGTAGCTGTAATTACCGGTTTTCCGGCAAGACGGCAGCAGCGGATTATCGCTTTTTGCGCAAGCGGAATTCGCTCAGTCGGAAGCTGAACTCCGAGATCTCCTCGCGCAACCATAATTCCGTCTGCTTCTTTTACAATGCCTTTTATATTATTTAAACCTTCTTCGCTTTCGATTTTTGCAATGACACGTACATCTGCACCTATTTGTTTAAGATACTCTTTAATTTGTACGACTTCTTCCGGGAAACTCACAAAACTTGCAGCAATAAAATCAATATCCTGCTGTTTTCCGAAAAGCAAATCACGTTTGTCTATATCTGACATAATCGGAAGCCCTGCATGAACTCCGATTATATTTACGTTTTTACGGCTGCCGATGGAACCTGAGTTTGCGGCACGGCACATAATCTTTCCGTTCGCAATTTTTTCTACCAGTAATTCTATGAGACCGTCGGCAAGAAGCACTTTATTTCCGACAGACAGTTTTGTTGCCGCTTCCTTCCAGGAAATCGATATATGGCAGACGGCGGTATCCGTTTTTTCCGTACAGAAAGAATCATCGGAAACAACTTCAACCGTCTCTCCCGAATTTATATTGATTTTTTTGTCATCTTTTACAAGTCCCGTACGGATTTCAGGACCTTTTGTATCAAGAAGAATTGCCACAGGAATATTCAGCTCTGCGGAAATACGTCTGACACGCTCCATCGCCTGCGCGTGCCATTCATAAGTACCGTGTGAAAAATTAAATCGGGCAATATTCATACCGGCAAGAATCATCTCGCGGATAATTTCGTCTTTATCGCAAGCCGGACCAATAGAACATACAATCTTTGTTTTTCGTGTTATCATAAAATCATTATAAAGGCATGAACAGGCTTTTGCAATTGCTAAAATCTTTCCGAATGACAAAACTGAAAAACAAACATTCTTCAAAAGAAGCTTATAGAAGTGAGTTGAAAGGATAAAAGAGTCTATAAGGTTTAATTTCGAGTTTTTCCGAAACTGGAAATTTTCATACTCTTTCCTGCACCGATAGGATGAAAAGTTTCGGAATAAGCAGAATTATGTGCAGGCGAGGTTCCGGCAGCCTGCAATTTCGAGCGAAAAGCCGGACTTATGCTAAGCATACGGAACTACGCCGAAAGCATTTTCACATTAAGCAAATGCTTTCAAAACTCGACATTGAACTTATCTAATTTTACGCAAAAACGAATCTTTGTAACCGTAAGATTTAAATCTGTTTATAACCGCACCGTATTCGTCTACATTTAAAGGACCGATTAAAACTTGGCGTGCCGCACTGCCTGCAAGCGGAACAAGCGTTATAGGATATTTTCCGTAATATTTGTCGAATATCGACTTAATATTTGCAGAATCCTTAAGAACGGCAATCTGAACATAATATTTTCCGCGCTCAAGTTCTTTAAGGCTTGAAACGGTATTTTCGGCAAAATCACTCATATCACCGGACGTATCAAGCTTAACAGGTACGGCAGCCGTATTTTCAAGTTCCTGAGTTTCAGCGATTTTATCATCAGAATCGGCTTTTGCCTGTTCCGGCGGATTCGGATTTGACGGGACAAGCACGATAGGCTCGTATTTTTCCGAATCTTCTTCAGCCTTTTCATCAATTACAGGCTCAAAGGTTTCAGCAACAGCTTCTTCTGCAGAAGTTTCGATTTCCGAAAGTTCGCTGTCATCTTTTAAAGGCTCCTGTACAGTATTTTCGCTAAGAGTTTCCGCAAGCACTTTTTCGGACGGTTTGATTTCGTCCAAATCTTCTTCAAAAGGAGCCGGAATCGACTCTTCAACCGGCTCTCGGCTTTCGATTTTGTCCGCCTCCGCGATTTTTTTATCATCCTGCACATTTTCAATGCTTTCCGGTTCAGACTCATCTATTTTTTCGGAAGCAATAATATCATCGTTATAATCAGGCAGAGATTCCGCAATCTTTTCCGTATCATCCGGATTTTCAGCCGGTTTTGCGGCTTCTTTTTCTTCAATGTCGGAAAGCTCTCCGCCGTCTACTTTTTCGCTTACGGCAGCGTTTTCATCAGGAAGATAATCGTCCACGCGCTCGTTGTTTTCTTCGGAAGCTGCAATTCCATCATCGGAAGCAGGCTCTGCGATTCTTTCTTCATCTGTTATTTCTTCGCTCAGCGGCTCTTCATCGAGCTTTTCTTCTTCAATGTTTTCGTTTACCGGCTCGGAAGTATTTTCCGCTATCGGTTCGTCGGGAATATCAATCTTTTCTTCAGCAGTGTCCGCATTATCTTCAGGAATATCTGAGTTTTCTTCTATTGGTGATTCGGGATTTTCTTCAACGGTATCCGCCGGAGTTTCTTCGGCTTTTGCAAGTTCTTTAGTTTTTTCCTCTTCGACTGCCGCTTCATCGGAGTTTTCCGGCTTTTCCGTTTCTTCCGCCGATGCTACATCACTGTTCTCTACAGATTCCTCTGATTCAGCGACTGCTTCCGCATAAGACTCTTTTGAAGAATCTTCTGCGGATTCTCCTGTATCGGATTTTTCTTCAGTGTTTGTCCCCTCACCTATTATCGCAGTTCCGGCGACGGCTTCATCCAACTGCCCTGAACGCTTTGTAATTTTTACAACGCTGTTTGAGCCTTTTTCGACACCCAAAAGAAGTGCCGCTTCAGGAGAAAGAAGAATTGCAATACCTTCGGACGGATCAATCGCCCCGATAACAAGGATTTCGACAGTACTTTTATTTGTAAGATTTGTAACGCTTATGCTGTCTCCGGGAAGATAGCCTACTGTTTTTGCAAATATACCTTTCGGCAATACGCCGTCATCGGCAACAACAGCTCTGCCGTCCAAAGAGGGACTAAACGATGTAAACAATGTTCCGCAAAAAAATAATGCCGCTATAAAAGCCAAATTCTTTTTCATATTCCCGTCCTCACGCGTTCACTCTTAAAATTTTTTGTATATGTGATACAAACTCTTGAGCCGTTTTTTTTATAGTCGACTCTGAATCTGTTCTGTCGGTCTTTTTTATGCTGCGCTGTCCGTTATCAATAATGCGCCCGCCTTTTACTTCACCCATTTTCCATGAAATTGCATAAATATTGATAAAATCAGGTTCTTTTCCATCTACAATTATCTGTTTATCAAAATAAATATGCACCGCTAAAAAATTATCAAGGGAACTTTCAGCAGCTTCGTTTACTCCGGCTTTGAAAATTTTATCATCTTCGGCTTCGGATGCGGAAATAACCGCAGGAATGTTGGATACGATGTATCCGGCTTCAAAAAAGCCGTTCATAATTTCATCTTCCATTTTTAAAGACGATTCACAAACATTCTTTAGATTTTCGCAATGTTGAACTATTTGAAAAGTCAAACTTGCCGCATGAATTGAAAACACAGAAAAAAATGTAAAAGCGGTTAAAAACAGCCTTTTCCCCATAAAAACCCCGTTTGTCTTGAGTCAATCGACAAAGTGTCCTTTCTCTTTAATAACATCGGTTTTTACAAAAAAGAGTTTAGCGATTTTAAAAGATGCATTTTTATCTTAAATGCGGAAGTTTTGCCTCCGATTTCATACTCGGATTTTCACATTTACTTTTTGCATTTCGTATATTAAAATACTGTTATGAAATTCAAACGAAGCAGCGGTATATTAATGCACCCGACATCTTTTTCGGGTACACCCGGTATTGGAACTCTCGGTCAGGCGGCATTTGATTTTGTTGACTGGCTTGAAGAAGCCCATCAGACATTGTGGCAGATTTTGCCTATCGGACCTACGGGCTATGGTGATTCCCCGTATGCATCTTTTTCTACGTTTGCCGGAAATCCTCTTATGATCGATCTTGATACGTTGGTCGAAAAAGGCTGGGCAGATAAAAACGATATAGTCCCGCCGGATTATATAAAAAACAGCGGTTCTGTAGATTACGGTTCGGTAGTGTGGTGGAAAATGCCGGTTCTCTCAAAATGCGCGGCATTTTTCCTTAAAAACGCTGCAAAAAAAGACAGAGACGCTTACGAAGCATTTAAAAACGACAATTCCGGATGGCTGAATAATTACGCGGATTTTACAAGCATAAAGCAGCACTATGATGCACAAGCCGCAAAAGAAGGAATAAGCGGACTTGCCCAGATGTGGAACGCATTCTGGCCTTCCGAACTTGCTTCCTGCAATCCGTCCGCCGTATCAAAATGGGATTCCGAACATACGGAAAATATTGAAGAAATCAAAGTTATTCAATTTTTCTTTTCTACACAGTGGTTTGCACTTAAATCTTATGCAAACAAAAAAGGAATTTCGCTTATAGGCGATATTCCGATTTTCGTTGCACCGGATTCTGCGGATGTATGGGCGGATCAAAAATTTTTCCAGTTGGATGAAAAAGGAATCCCGCTGAATGTTGCCGGTGTTCCGCCGGATTATTTCAGTGCGACGGGACAGTTATGGGGCAATCCGCTTTATGACTGGGAAGCACTTAAAAAAGACAATTATTCGTGGTGGGTAAATCGCATTAAACGGATGCTTGAACTTGTCGATTGTATAAGAATTGATCATTTCCGCGGATTTGAAGCGTACTGGTCGATTCCTTACGGAGAAAAAACGGCTGTAAACGGTAAATGGATTCCCGGTCCGAATATCGATCTTTTTAAGGCAATAAAAAAAGCACTCGGCGATATTCCCGTTATTGCGGAAGACTTAGGCGTTATAACCGACGGAGTCAAAAAACTTAGAGACGATTGTGAATTTCCCGGAATGAAAGTATTACAATTCGCTTTTGATCCGAATGAAGCAGGTAAAGAAGGGATGGTTAATGCCTTCCTTCCGCACATGTACCCACAGGCTTCCGTAGTTTATACGGGAACTCATGACAACGATACTATGCAAGGCTGGCTTGACCAGGCGGACGATGTTGCAGTACAGCTTGCAGCGGAATATGCGTTCGGAAAAAAACTCACAAAAGAAGAAGCTCGCAAATTATCCGATTCGCATGAACTTTGCGATGCGCTTATCCGCTGTGCAATTTCGTCTACGGCAGACTTTGCGGTTATTCCGATGCAGGATATTCTTTCTCTCGGAAAAGAATCTCGCATGAATACGCCGTCTACCTTAGGCAATAACTGGGCATGGCGCATTGATGACGGAGTGTTGACAAAAGAAAAAGCTGCAGAGCTGGCATTTATTTCAGACTTATACGGACGGAATATAAAATAAACCTGTTCGGAAACTTCAGTTTCGGAAATTGAAGCCGATTGATTCATATTGAATCAATCGGCTTTTTAAATCCTGTAAGACGCATTATAGTTAAGCTGCAAACTCGCCGGTGAACACGGAGAACGAAGTTCTCGCAGAAAGTGCTTCTCGATTTATTTTTGTCTAAACATTCCGCTTATAAAACTTTCTTCCAAATATTGGACGACGAATCAAATGCAAATCCTAAACGTTTCAGATATGCAATATGACTTGAAGCGGAATTTTCCGATACAAGCGCAGTGCATCCGCGCTCTTTCCAATAATCTACATCTTCAATAAAGAAATGTTTTCCTACCGCAAGATCGCGGTATTTGGGCACAACAAAATCTACAGTTATAAGAGCGCGTTTTTTGTTTTCATAATCTTGAACGGAATACGCTATAAGTCCTGCAATATCGTTATTTCTAAAAAACAGGGCAATATTTTCGCTGTCGGTAAGCGCATTATCACCGAACAAAGCGTCCAGTTCAACCTTGTTTTTTTCGAAAAAGTATTTAACTACTTCATTGTCCTTGTTAACTTCCACCATTTCAAAAGTGTCTTTTTTTCGCAGTATACCGTACAAGTAATACATATCGATAAAAACAATACCGATATTCATCACAACGGCAGGCCAAGAATTTGTTTTAAATGCAAATACGACAAAAACGACACAACCGACTGCGTTCAGAACACGTAACTTAACAATGGATTTCATTGTAAGTGAAATAAAAATAATAAATGAGGCCGCATAGCCTAAAATCTGTATAAAGTCCATAAATAAAATATACCATAGGAACACGCTTCACGCACGGATAAAAAATCACTTAAAACTGTTAACAGTCTTCCTTATCTTGTCTATACTATGCGAAATTATCTAAATCCGAACCCTAAAAATCGGGAAAAAACGGATACTTTGAGGTATTTATTTTTATGGAAACATTTGGAATTTTGGGAATAATCCCGCCGATACTTACAATCGTACTTGCCTTTATCACAAAAGACGTTATCGTTTCACTGTTTTTAGGTATTCTTTCGGGGACGCTTATCGTTGCCGGCGGGAATCCGGGCGCGGCTTTAATGCATTTAGCAGATGCCGTAGCTTCTTCTCTTGCAGACGGATGGAATATACGCATATTCCTGTTCTGTGCGCTTTTGGGCGGACTTGTAGGAATGATGCAGAAAACCGGAGCAGCAGGCTCCTTCGGAAAATGGGCATCGGCAAAATTAAAGACAAATACCGGCTCACAGCTTATGACTTTCTTTTTCGGGATGATTATATTTATCGACGATTATTTCAATTCGCTTACGGTAGGAACCGTTATGCGTCCGATAAGCGACAAAACTAAAACATCCCGCGCAAAACTTGCCTACATTCTGGATTCGACTGCCGCCCCTGTCTGCATTATCGCGCCTATTTCAAGCTGGGTTGTTACGGTAATGTCTATCGTAAAAGATTCTGAAGGATTTACAAAACTCGGAATTACACCGTTTGAATTCTTTATCACATCGATTCCGTATAACTTATACGCACTCACTGCACTGCTTTTAGTTTTTACCGTTGCAATTACAAAGCGCGATTTCGGACCGATGAAAGCGTCGGAAGAGCTTGCAAAGCAGGGAAAACTCTTTAATGCGGAAAAATACGGTCAGGCGACGAGCGGAAAAGATGAAGATGTCGAATCGAAAGCGCGTCCCGTCGATATGCTTTTTCCTATTTTGGTGCTTATTGTTTCCGCTCTTGTTTTTTTCCCGCTTACTACATGGATTTCCGCTGTTGACGGCGAAAATATAATGTCGCTTTCACAGGCAATACATTCAATAAAACTTGCAGATGCATTTAAAGACACCGACGCATCGGTCGCATTGTTTTACGCAATTATCATAACGATAGCTGTTACTTATATTTATTATCTTGCACGCCGTCTTATGGATATTAAAACTGCCGGTGAAACATTACAGACAGGAATAAAACAGATGGTGCCTGCGCTTATTATTCTTGCAATGGCGTGGACTATAGGCGGAATAATAAAATCTTCTCCTGCCGACGGCGGTTTGGGATTGGGTAAATTCCTTTCGACGGTCGTAGTAAACGGACACTTTCCGTTTGCGTTTATTCCGGTGATTGTATTTATATTGTCCGCATTGATTGCATTTGCTACGGGAACAAGCTGGGGAACGTTCGGCATTATGATTCCGCTTGTTATGCCGATTGCCGTAGAACTTGCGGAAACTCACGGACTTGATTTGGGACATATATCGAATGCGGCTTATATAAGCATTGCGGCGGTTATCGGCGGTGCAGTATTCGGCGACCATGCATCTCCTATTTCCGACACAACGATTTTGTCTTCCACCGGTGCAGGCTGTCCGCATCTTGAACACGTTGCAACCCAAATGCCCTATGCTGTTTTTACTGCAATATGTGCAGCATTCGGATTCCTTGCAGGCGGACTTACGATGAATATTACAGCCGCATGGATTACGAATCTTGTTTTGTTCGCACTGGGACTGATTTTTCTTCCAAAATATCTTTCCACGCAGGCTCATAAATATTATCCGCCGGAAGCTCATCAGTCCGCAGCATCAAGTTTCGTAAAAGACCGAAATATTTAAGACGGAGACGGTTTCATGCCCCCGTCGATATGCGATTTTTAGAACAAACGGAATTGGGCGGGGCGTGAAGCGAACGGACGGTTCCCCGAACGAAGTTTACCACTGCACCCCGAGCGGGGTGTACCACCGCACCCCGAGCGAGGTGTACCACCGCACCCCGAGCAGGGTGTACCACCGCACCCCGAGCAGGGTGTACCACCGCACCCTGAGCGGGGTGTACCACCGCACCCTGAGCGGGGTGTACCACCGCACCCCGAGCAGGGTGTACCACCGCACCCCGAGCAGGGAACAAGCTCTTCCCCGCTCAGGGGGTAAACTGTTGTGCTTAAATATCCTGCATTCGTAAAACTGCAATCGGGAAAACGAAAGCGGTTATGTTATTCTGTGAGTTTAGTAAATGAGTA
>CAUUGI010000043.1:0-16825 GCA_963544675.1 uncultured Treponema sp. | reverse complement strand
CGGAACTGATTTCTTGTCGGATTTTACCTGCTATGCCGTCTTTTCGTCCTGCTTTATCCGCCGTGAACTATATATCACCGCTCCTAAAGTGCTTTTACCGCTCAGTCTTTTTATAACTTTATCAATTTTTCTTTTTAATTCCGCATTTTGTAAATCCCGTTCATAATTCTTGCCGGATTTATGCAAAATTCCGTATTTTTCATCTTTTTCCGAGCAATAAAAAGCGGATGTGTTGATTTTTGCCCAATCACTGCTGCCGCACATTCTTAGATTTTGCCATGAACGCGGAATTCCCTTGTTATATATGATTGCAATATTTTTATTTGCAATGCGCTGAAGTTCCATAAGCGTACTGCAAGGATTTACGATCGCTTCCCACGCTCCTGCAACAATCACCGTATCGTAAGAACAGCTTTGAAAAGGCAGACATTCCGGGCGCAGCGTAATTCCGTCAGATGTTTCGTAAAGCACGGAATATGCGCTTATATTTTTGGGAAGCTCATAATTTTCAATATCGCAGGCACCCGTAAGCAAGAGAATCTTTTTATCCGGCTTGTAAAAAATTTTTATAAGTTCCAATGCCGTAAGATATTCCAAATCTCCGTTGAAAATCTTTTCAGCATCATGCGAATCACGGAATTTTTTGATTATGTTTCGCTCCTCTTTATCATAAGCCGTACTTACTTCCGAAGCTCTGCCTTCGCAGATTCTTTTGTATATGTACATGGTAAAAAGAACCGTCCGTTCGATATTCATGTACGAGGCTGTACGATGCGCATTTTCGGCGACAAGCGAATACGAGCGGAAATTTATTACAGCATCCAAAATCGACTTTGAAATCCCCGTCATGTCCTGCGGAATTTCAATGCAGCTGCACGACATTTCGGGAGCTACATTTTCGGCACCGGAGTGCGTCAGCATTACCAGAGAAGAGTTCGACATTGCCTTTAATGCCGTATATCCTAAAAAATCTCTGCTGCGGGGAAGAACAGTTATGTCCGACTGAAGAAATGCGTCTTCTGATTCTTCTTTAATCTCGTCAAACAATTCAAGGCTGACGGCGGAATTTATAGAGCCGCGCCCGAAAAGACAATATTTTATGTTGTGAGCGCGCTTAAAATTCCGCCCCAATTTATTCACTGCAAATATAAAATTCGTAGCACCGTCGGAAGAATTCTCAAAACTGCCGAAGAACGATACGCACAGCTTTCTGCCGCCATAAATAGAATCAAGACGATTTTGTATGCCGACGTTTGATTTTGTGCGCGGCACTCCGCATGGAATAACGATGGGCGAACACATTCCTCCGCAAAGTTTTTTTGCATTTTCTGCAGCCGAATCCGAATAAACGGCGGAAATTGTGCTGTTCATGAGAGCAAGACGTTCCGCTTGTATGCTCCGAAAATAAAATTCATCCTGTATGCAATAATTCGGACAGTCTTCAAATGCAAAACTTGTGGAATAAAATACGTTTTTATCGAATCGGAACGGAAGATAAGCATATTTGCCGCTGCAATGAATAATATCCGGCTTAAAGCTGCGGAATATAAAATCTGTCTGCCTGCGTAATTCCAATAATTCTTCCTGAAAACGAAGTTCCGCATGTAAAATTTTATTTTTACTGCCGCAAATAAAAATATAATCGAATATTCCGCTTATATCCGCTTCCGTTCCGATTCCGAATGAAAAAAGTATGCATATTACTTCGCAATGTTTTTTTAATTCCGCAATATAATCCAGCGTGAAATCTTGAAATTCATTTTTGCAGCCGTTTTCAGAAGCGTATACAAATAAAATTTTCATTTTTCTCCTGATAAAAGTTTACTCGTGTTTTTTTAGAGATGTAAAAGCGCATAAAACAAAGGATGCTTTGCTTGTAAATCTTTTATGTTTCTGCATTTTATATAGCTGTTACGGCATGAAAACGGCAAATATGCGCTGCAAATAGAAGTTTGAATATCGAATTTTATTGGAGAAATTTTACGATTCGGAAGAACGATAAAATCTTTCAGTAAGTTTAATTGCTCTTGTCGTTTGCGTCCTGATTTACGCGGATTGTCTTTACGATAAACACAAAATAAACGATATGGACAGCCCACACGACGGCAAGACAAATCCTTGCGACAGGAACTTTTTTCATCATGATAAAACCGAATGTCATTATCAGGGTGAATGTAATTATAATCGAAAGTTTTGTTGCAACAGTCATTCCGCGTTTTTGAACGAAAGATTCAAGATGCTTTTTGTAAAGTTTTGTGCCGACAAACCAGTTGTGCAGACGCTCGGAGCTGTTCGTAAAGCAAATAAGTGTCAGCAAAAAAAACGGAGTTGTCGGCAAAATCGGCAGTGCGATTCCCACGCAGCCGACGCCTAAACTTATACAGCCGAGCGTTATCAGAATAATTTTTTTTATTTTCATAGAATTTCTCCCGTAATGTTGATTTTGCAAAAACCGTAGCAGCCGACCGCGCCTAGCGTTGCCGCCTGTTTTCAATGCCGAACACTTCATCGGCAATCCGCATTGAAGATTCTCTGTGAGACACGAGTACGACAGTGCCGGAACCTTTTTCTTCTTTAATTGACTTGAGAATTCCCGCTTCGTTTAAACTGTCCAGGTTGCTCGTCGGCTCGTCGAAAAGCATAAAATCCCCGCCGTGCAGAAACGCGCGCGCAAGTCCAAGCCGCTGACGCTCGCCTGAAGACAAAGCGGAACCGAGTTCGCCGGCAGGAGTGTCGTATCCGTTCGGCAGCGACATGATAAAATCGTGTACGCAGGCTTTTTTGCAGGCGGCAACAACTTCTTCGTGAGACGCGTCGAGTTTCGCAATTTTTACGTTGTTTTCTATGCTGTCGCGGAACAAATGCGTCTCCTGCGTTACGTAAGATTCCATCGCGCGGAGGTCTGCGGTGTTGACGTCCTCAATATTTTTGCCGGAAATATGCACCGCGCCGGACTTTACGCTCCAAAAGCGCATAAGAAGTTTGAGCAATGTCGACTTTCCGCTGCCGCTTTTTCCGGCGATTCCGATGATTTTATTTTGCGCAAAGGCGATATTCACGCCGGAAAGCACCTGCTCATCGCCGTAGTCGAAATACACATCTTCCGCTGCCGCACCGGTAAACTTTGTTTCAGGCTTTCCTGCAATGTCAACCGTTTCAGGTTTTTCTGCCAAAATGTCAAGAATGCGGCTTCCGGCGGCGAAAGTGTTTTGCAGTGAGCTGCCGAGATTTGCAAGAGCCGCCGCAGGCCCGAACGAACTCATTACAACGATGAACGGAATCAAAACGCCGTGAAAGTCCAAAACGCCTTTTTTGAACAAAATCGCACCGACAAAAAGCGTCAATGCGTCAAAAATCAAAATGACGGCGGAAGACGCAGCACCGTTCCGTCCTTCAATGAGTTTCATCTTTTGTTGAACGGCTAAAAGACGAGCGGACTTTTCATTCATCTCTTTAAGTCGTTTGTTCCCCGTGCCGTACTGCAAGATTTCAAAAAGACCGCGCAAACTTTCAAGCACGTGGCTGCTCAAGTCTCCCGCTCCGCTTCTAAAATCATCTCCCGTTCGTCCGGAATATTTTGACGTTACCAGCGGAATAACGATTCCCACCGCGATGTGCGCCGACAAAGCGATGAGGACAAACGCATAATGAGAGCGGAGCAGAAATGCGCACACCGCAAACGTAAACAGTGCGGAAATCGCGACAGGCGAAATCGTATGCGCATAAAACACTTCAAGCAGTTCAATGTCCGACGTAATAAGCGAAATCAAGTTGCCCTTATCGCGCCCCTCAAGTTTTGCAGGACACAATTTCCGCAAGACTTGAAAAACTTTGTCGCGAATGACGGCAAGAAGCTTAAACGCGATATAGTGATTGAGCGTCTGTTCGATGTAATGCAGAATACCGCGCAACAGAGCCAGAACGGCTGCCGCAATAAAAATCGTCTTGAGGGCAAGCGGAAAGTCCGGCTGTTTGACGGCAAGAAGCGCGTAACCGCCGAGCGCGGGAATTGCAAGCGCGCATAAATGCCCCAGTGTGCCGAACAAAACCGCGCACGTCATAAAAAAAATAAGCGGACGCACAAGAACAATCAGACCGGCGGCGACGGAAAAACCGCTCTGCTTTTTTGCATTCGTATTTTCAGCTTTAATATTTTTTTTGTTCATCAAATCCTCCTCAAGGCGTCAGCGCGCGACGTTTCCGTCAAGTCCGTATGTTTCAAGCGCGTTCTGCGTCTGCCATAGTTCGCCGTATACGCCGCCTGAAGCAAGTAATTCTTCGTGAGTACCGCTTTCTGCAAGTTTTCCGTGTTTGAGCGCGTAAATGTACGCGGCATTTTTCGCATTGTAGAGACGGTGAGTTATCAAAATAACGGTTTTCGTTTTTGCAAGCGAATAAATGCAGTCGATAATATCGTTTTCGCTTTCCACATCGATATTTGAAGTCGCTTCATCAAAAATGTAAACGCTGCCATTTCGGAGCAAAGCGCGCGCAAGGGCAAGACGCTGACGCTGTCCGCCGGACAAGTTCGACGCTTTTTCCAAAAGCCGCATTTCAAGTCCCTCTTGAGAACGAATAAAATCGGCAAGTTTGACTTTTTCAAGCGCGTCCCACAAGGCACAATCCGATGAGTCTTCGGCACCCATCAAAAGATTTTCTTTAACCGTCCCCTTGAACAAATAACTTTCCGCGCCGACGTATGTTATTTCCTTAAAGCGAGAATCAAAACTCACTTCCTCAAGCGGAACGCCGCCTGCCGTAATCCGACCGCGTGCGCCGGTCAATCGCCCTAAAAGGAGAGAAGCAAGCGTTGACTTTCCGCTGCCGCTTTCGCCTACAATTGCCGTAACACGCTCAGGCGCAAACGTAAGCGTTACGCCGCTTAAAACGTCGCGCTCTCCCTCGTAAGAAAAACTCACGTTTTCAAAACGAATTTCCGAGCCGCGCGGAAAATCTTCAGTACCTGAATCGGACGGCTCAGGTATATCGAGAATTTTAAAAATCTTCGCACTTGCAGCCATTCCGTTCATCGCGACGTGAAAAAAACTTCCGAGCCGGCGCATCGGAATAAAAAATTCCGCAGACAAAAGAACGATTGCAATACATTCGGCAACCGAAATATTTCCGGCTTTGAGCTGGAGAACTGCAATAATAAGTCCCAGAGCCGCGCCGCCGAAAGCAATAAAATCCATAATTATTATCGAATTGAGCTGCATCTTCAGAACGCGCATCGTAATTTTTCGGAATTGCTCCGCATCGGCGTTCATTTCACGATTTTTCGCTTCGTCCGCGCTGTAGATTTTAAGCGTCGTAAGTCCCTGCAAGTTTTCCAAAAATGTGCCGCCTAAATCGGTGTAGCGGTTCCAGTATTTTGAAAAAAGTTTTTTCGCGACCGTCTGCACGGCGGCAATGGTAAGCGGAATAAGCGGAACGCAGATAAAAAGAATGACTGCCGACGGCACGTTGATAAACAGAAAAACTGCAAAAAGCGTAAGCGGCGCAATCATGCTGTAGAAAAATTGCGGCAGATACGCGCCGAAGTAAGTTTCAAGCTGCTCGCAGCCTTCAACCGCGACCTGCACAACTTCCGCTGTTGAAACATGTGTGTTGTATGCGTTCCTTAGTTTCATCATCTTTTTTAAGATTAAAGAGCGGAGTGAATGCTTTATCGTTTTTGCAGAATGAAACGATGCGGATGCGGAAAGTGCAGTAAAAACAATTCGAGCCGCAACTGACGCGGCAAAAGCCGCCGCCGTCAATATAAAATCCTGCGCCGCAAGAGTTCCGTCAAAAATTTTTGCAAGAAAATTTGACAGCGCAAAAACCGTAACGATATTCATCGCAAGCGTAATCCACTGAAAAATGATATTTTCCGCGATATATTTTTTGCTGTCCTGAGCAAAGTTTATCAATCTTTTGTTTATCATAAGAATTATCCCGGTTGAAGGAAATTGAGTTAGCCGACTATAACTGCCGGATTAGGAAGCATAAACTACAGCATAGCAAAAAAAATAGCAACGATTATCATGATTCATTTAAATCATGGAAGAAGTCAAAATTCAGGTTGTTTAGATAAATCAAAAGTGCCGGCAGGTTTTAAGTTTTTTGTGTGTGATTTTTGCGGCAAATTTCAAACCATTTTTCTAAAATTTTATATGCTTTTATTATTTCTCCGGTCTTTTTTGCAGCCGCTTTTTGCATATTCTCAAACTTTGCAATATTGTCAGGATGGTATTTTTTTAACAGTTTGCGGTATGAGTCTTTTGCAATATCCGGCGGAGTACCGTTTTCAAGCTCCAATATATCATACGAGTGAATTATATCCGGCTCAGAAGCAACGAAAATATCTTTCGCAATATCCGAGCCGTTTTCGGAAGAAAGATTTTTGCCGATAACGGATGAAGTTTTTTCCGAATATACAGATGATTCATATTCTTCCGGTTCTTTCTTCATCCGTTTTTGCGGGATTGCGCCGTTTTCCAGCGCATCCTTAAGCATTTCTCCAAGTTTATCGTACTGAGACGGCATGGAAAATTATATTTCAGTCCCGTCGGGAATTATTGCGCCTTTCCGTATAACGATAATTCCATCGGAACTGTAGAAATTCCCGTGATCGCCGTCTTCATACTCTTTTCCGCTGACATTTATTTTTACGTTGTTTCCGATTCTGGCGTTTTTATCAATGATTGTCTTACGGATATGGCAGTTTTTACCGATTCCTATGTCGGGAATTTCACGGCGGAGATTGCTTTCGCGCTCGTCGGCGTTTTCATAAAAATCTGCGCCCATCATAACAACTCCGTCAAGAACGGTTCCGCTTTCCAGTATTGAGCGGAATCCGATTATTGAACGATCCAATTTGCAATTTGTAATTACGCATCCTGCCGCAGTTAGCGTAGAATTGATTTCCGCGCTGTTTATTTTTGACGGTGGAAGATTTGCCATGTGTGTGTAAATAGGTTCGTCTTCATCATAAAAATTTACGCTCGGCTCTTTTTCCGTAAGTTGAATATTGGCTTCATAAAAACTTTTAATCGTTCCTATGTCTTCCCAATAACCGTCAAAAATGTACGAGTTTATTTTTTTGCTTTTTATCGCCATCGGAATAACTTCTTTACCGAAGTCGTTATAATCATTGTCGAGCACTTCTTCCATCGTCTTGGCGTTGAAGATATAAATTCCCATAGAAGCAAGATATTCTTTTTCTTTTGGAAGACAGCCGCGTGATTCGGCAGGAATTTTCCACTCACTGATATCCTTATCCGGCGCAGGCTTTTCCATGAATTCAAGGATTCGGTTGTTTTCATCGATTTTCATAATTCCGAATCCTGAAGCATCGTGTCTGTTTACAGCCGTTGTAGCAATTGTACAGTCTGCACCGGAACGCAAATGTTCTTCAAAATATCTTCGTAAGTCCATTTTATAAAGCTGGTCGCCTGAAAGGATTATGTAATGCGTCGGTTTGTGCGTTTTAAAATGTACGAAATTCTTTTTTACAGCATCGGCAGTTCCCTCATACCAGCCTGAATGTTCAAGCGTTTGCTCTGCGGCAAGAATTTCAACAAAGCCTTTAGAAAAACGATCGAAATTAAAAGAATTTGTTATGTGCATATGCAATGACGCTGAATTAAACTGTGTCAAAAGATAGATTTGCTTATAACCTGAATTTATACAATTGGAAATTGAAA
The DNA here is from genome assembly GCA_963544675.1 of uncultured Treponema sp. Lineage (GTDB taxonomy): Bacteria > Spirochaetota > Spirochaetia > Treponematales > Treponemataceae > Treponema_D. The sequence continues at coordinate 9,137 of CAUUGI010000043.1, read as the reverse complement.
TGTCGACTATGCGGTATTTCCCTCCAAACGATACTGCCGGTTTTGAACGCACTTTTGTAAGCGGATAAAGGCGAGTTCCTTTCCCTCCTCCGAGAATTAACGCAAGGACGCGCGGCTCGTTCTTATTTTCTGTCATATTTTCCTTCCTTGTATATAGATATGATAAAATTATAAACCGTAAGCATGGTTTTAACAATTTTTTAATTGGAAACAGAACAAGGAAGGAAAACCGAATCTAAAAAGTTAAATTTACGGATGCCCTATAGTATTCTGAAGCGCGCACTATGCCGGAAACCGTAAGATTTTTATCCATTTCGTCAAATATGCAGGTAATAGGTTCAAGCATACTATTTAAACCGCCTGTTCCTATGACTTTTACCGTATCCGGGCTGATGCCGCGCTCTTTTTGCAAATCGTTTTTCATTTGCGTAATAAGCGATTCTACAAGCCCCTTATAGCCAAGTACGATTCCTGCCTGTATCGAACATATCGTATTTTTACCGAGACTTGACGGAGGAATTTCAAGCGGAACCGAAGGAAGCTGTGCGGTATTCATAAAAAGAGCCTTTAACGCAGTCCCAATTCCCGGAGCAATCGCAACTCCTGCAATATTCGCATCAGCATCAACTGCCGTAAACGAAAGCGCAGTACCGAAATCCGCAATTATTACGGGCTGTCTATAGCGTTCCCACGCTTCCAACGCGTTGCAAAGCAAATCCGTCCCTATTTCATGGACTGCAGTCGCAGGTATTTTTATTGGAAGATAAGAATAAATATCCGGTCCGATTATAAGCGGTTTTTTCCCAAGCAAATGCTGAACGACGGTAACAAAAGCTCCAAGCAAAGCCGGAACGACGGAACTTACAACGGAATCTTCAATCTGTGCCGGAGTTATTCCGGCATCTTTTATTAAAGGACGCAAAATAGAAAAATATTCATCACCGGTACGTTTGGAATCGGTACTTATGCGCCATTCATGAATTATTGTTCTTCCGTCCGTTATTACGGTCTTTATGTTCGTGTTTCCAATGTCAAAAGCCAGGTGCATTGTTTTTTCTCCTTTTTTGGACTAGTATACAGGCATGGATAAGCTCATTCAACCAAGAATACTGAAAGGATTCCGCGATTTTTTGCCGTCTGCGGAAATTGTCCGTTCATCTTTAATTGAAAAAATAACGAATGTTTACCGCTCGTTCGGATTCGTGCCGATTGATACTCCCGTCCTTGAATACACTGAAATTCTCCTAAGAAAAAGCAGCGGAGAAACGGAAAAACAAGTTTTCCGCTTTGAAGACAACGGAGGCCGCGATGTTGCGATGCGCTTTGATTTAACTGTTCCTTTTGCGCGATATACTGCGGAACATTACGGCGAACTTTATTTTCCATTTAAACGCTATCATATTGCAAAAGTCTGGCGCGGTGAAAAACCGCAGGCGGGACGTTACCGCGAATTTGTTCAATGCGATGTTGACACTATCGGTTCGGACAGCGCAGCAGCGGATTTCGAAATTTTAAATACGATGAAGTCCGCGCTGAATTCAATCGGCGTGAACGATATCACAATCCGCGTAAATCACCGAGGAATATTTAACAGATTTTTAAATCGCATAGGGGTTCAGGAAAAATGCGACGATATTCTTCGCGCCGTAGATAAAATTGCAAAAACCGGAAAAGACAGCGTTTTTGCAGAACTTTCGGAAATCTGCGGAAGCGAAAATGCACAAAAGATTATCGAATATATCGAAATTCCTTCCGGCGAAAAATTTGAATCGACGATTGCGCGCCTTGAAAATCTTGCCGGCGGAGAAAATGATGACAGCCGCCGCATGAGAGACATTTACGCAATGATGTGTGCTGCGGAAATTGAAAATGTATTCGTATTCGACCCGTCAATTACTCGCGGGCTTGATTACTATACCGGAATCGTATACGAAACGTTTTTAAATGCGCTGCCGTCCATAGGTTCGGTTTGTTCCGGCGGCCGCTACGATAATCTTGCCGCCCTTTACATGAAAGAACGCGTTCCGGGTGTCGGAGGCAGCATAGGACTGGACCGCCTTATTGCCGCGCTTGAACAGCTGGAACTTCTTCCGCAGAGTTTAAGCTACATTGATGCGGAAATTTATTGTCAGAATGCCGCCGATGCCGTTTACTATCAAAGAGCAGCCGCAGAATTGAGAAAACGCGGCATATGCGTGGAAGTTTTCCCTGAAGCGAAAAAAATGGCGCAGCAATATGCTGTTACGAGTGCGAAAAATATTGCATGGGGAATTTTAATTTCCTCTGACGATGTAAAAAACAATACATTGTCCTTAAAAAATCTTTCCACGCGGGAAGTTCTCTCAGGCATTGATTTTGATACGGCATTAAAAACGATAATTGAATCGAAAAAATCTTTGAAAAGATAAATCTTCCATAATTTACGGATTTATTGAAACTCAATCTTGCCAAATCTTGGAACGTATCGATATTCTCGTTGTCGGCGGAAAATCCGACAGTTATTTGAAAGTTAAATTCCTTGCTTGACCTCTTATCAAGCGGTGTGTTATTCTTTTGCCACTGATTTTATTCAGATTTAATCAAATCTCAAAAAGGATTGTGTTATGCCATTCATTTCTTTTTTACAGACTGCTTCCGGCACTGCGCCGTCGGCATCGGGACCAATGGGAATTCTTACTTCTGTTGTTCCTTTCATTGCGATAATCGCAATTTTTTATTTCTTTCTTATACGCCCGCAAAATAAGAAACAAAAAGAAACCGAAAAAATGCTTTCTGCGCTCAAAAAAGGCGATAAAGTTGTTACTATCGGCGGAATTCACGGTGTCATATCTTCCGTAAAGGAAAAAACCGTAATTGTAAAAATCGACGATAATTGCAAAGTCGAATTTAACCGCTCCGCTATTTCCGGTGTTGAATCGGACAAGTCTGCGGAAGCCAAAGAAGACAAATCAAAAAAAGACACAAAAGAATCCGACGATACGGCGAAAACCGCTCCGGAAACAGAAGCAAAATAACTTGGAGAAATCAAGATGAATAAACGCACACGTTTCGTTATTCTTCTGGCTGTCCTTGCAGTATGTTTTGCGTTTTTGTGGACTTCTATAAGCTGGTATTACGGTACGCCTAAAGAAGTCCAAGCGCTTGCACTGGGGTCGCTGGAAAATATAAAAGATTATGCGACGGCACAGGCTTCGGAAGATGTGCTTGCAATTAAGGAAGCTGCGGCGAAAGATCCGTCCGCTTCTATAGAAGCTAAATTTTCATGGTTGGAAAAAGCTGCCGCAAAAAAATACCGTAAACTCGGAGAAAAAGTTCCTTCTCCGATGAATATTTCGGCAATTCTCGGAGCATATTCCAACGAGCAGGAATTTCTTGATGAAATTCAAGCAAGATACCGAGACCGCATTTTAAAAGCAAAAAAACGCTACCAGAATTCGGTAAAACTGGGATTAGACTTGAACGGCGGTATGAGCATCATTGTAAAAGCGGATTTGGATGCCGCACTTGCCTCTCAAGGAGATTCCGTTGCTACGGACAATGCTGATAATTTTAAGAAAAATGCAATGGCTCAAGCTATTGAAACTCTTACAGGGCGAATCGACCGCTTCGGTCTTACGGAACCGCTTATCCGTCAGCAGGGTGAAGACCGCATTTATATTGAAATGCCGGGTGCCGCAGAAGCTGATGCGATAAATACGATTATTATGGGTAAGGGAATATTGAATTTCCGTCTTGTAGACAGCCCTGCAACCGATAAATTCAATGAATATTACCGTATGAATGCCGCAAGTACATTTAATGCAGCCGGGGAACTTATTGATCCGTCAATAATACCTGAAGACTGCGAAGTTATGGGGCAATATACCAAAGATGATTACGGTCTTGATGAGCGTATCGGTTATCTTGTTGTAAAGAAAGAAATTGCTCTTGACGGTCAGCATATAAAATCTGCGGAAGTAGGGTCCGACAATCTTACAAACCGTCCTGAAGTCGATTTTGTGCTTGATTCGGAAGGTGCGGAAATTTTCGGAACGTTTACCGGAGCACATAAAGGAGAATTCCTTGCAATAGTAAGCGATAACAAAATCAAATCTTATGCGCGCATAAACGACGCAATCACAGGCGGCCGCGTAGCGATTACGGGCTTCGGAATTGAAGAGGCTCACAATCTTCAGAAAGTTCTGCAAACGGCATGGCTTAATGTTCCGCTTTCTGTGGAAAGTCAGCAGGTCATAGGAGCTTCTCTTGGAGAAGCCGCAATCAATCAAGGTATAAAAGCGGTTGCGGTCGGTCTTCTTGCAATTCTCGTATTCATGCTGCTCTTTTACAAAGGTTCCGGCATAAATGCGGTTGTCGCACAAGTTTTGAACCTTTACATAATGTTCAGCGTTTTGTCCGCGTTTAATTTGACACTTACGCTGCCGAGTATCGCCGGTATGATTCTTACAATCGGTATGGCTGTTGACGCAAACGTAATTATTTTTGAACGCATAAAAGAAGAACTTGTTGTCGGAAAAAGTCGGCAGGCGGCAATCGCGGCGGGATTCGACAATGCTTTCTGGGCAATTATGGACTCCAACATTACGACATTCATCGCGGCAATCTTCCTTTCGCAGTTGGGAACGGGTTCAATACAAGGATTTGCAGTAAGTCTTGCAATCGGTGTAATTTCGTCCGTGTTCACTGCATTATTCGTATCAAGACTTATGTTTGATTTCGGCACAGATGTTCTTCATTCTCAGAAAGTGAGCATAAGCTGGAGGATTAAATAATGGAAAATAAAACTATCCGTTTCAGTAAAGGATTTATTCCGGCTGCAGTATTCAGCATAATCGTGATTATTTTCGGTGTCACAGGTATTTTTACACGCGGTATTAACTTCGGAATAGATTTTAAGCCCGGTCTTATAAATGAAGTTCGAATTTCGCCTGTAGCTGCGGAACTCACTTATTCCGGCAATGCGAAAGCGACCGTATCCGTTGAAAACGATAAACTTCAAATCGTAGTAAGCGGTACGGGAGCGGAAAATGAAACAAAATCATACGCGTATTCCAAATACACCAAATTAAAAGATATTGCGGATGCAGTAAATACAGACAATATTGTACACATGGATTTAAAGTCGGACGGCAATGTTCCCTCTACCGAATTATTTGTAAATTCCTCAGTTTCAACATTGTTGGGGAAAGTTCCGTTCAATCTTTATACGTCAAATGAACCTCTTACGGTAGAAGATATGCGTTCCGCACTTGGTAACATTCAAGGAATTTCAGTAAAGCAGCTTGGAGAAGGAGCTAATTCTTCTTTCCAAATACGTGCCGCACTTTCCTCTGAAGATGAATCAAGCCAATCAATCCAGAATGCTATTACGAATGCTCTCGGTGAAAAATTCGGAGCGGAAAAAGTTGCAGTATTAAAGACGGATTTCATAGGCTCAAGTTTTTCAAAAAATCTTGCGCAAAAATCGATTCTGCTTTTGGGAATGACCTTTCTCTTGATTTGGGCTTACGCCGCAGTCCGCTTCCACTGGGATTTTGCGCTGGGTTCAATAATAGCACTTGTTCACGACACGATGATTATGTTTACATTCATCGTTTGGACGCAGATGGAATTTTCCACAACGGTTCTTGCTGCAGTTCTTACAATAATCGGTTATTCCATAAACGACACGGTTGTTATACTTGACCGAGTACGTTCAAACTTAAAAACCGTAAAAGTGAAGAATTTCAAAGAGCTGTTGGACATTTCGCTGACTGACACACTCAGCCGCTCGATTATTACTACAGCAACAACTTTGTTTGCGGTTATTGCGCTGTTTATTTTTACGACGGGAAGCATAAAAGATTTCGCACTTGCTTTAATAGTCGGACTTATAAGCGGATGTTATTCTTCAATCTTTATTTCAAGCGGATTTATTGCAATGCTCAGAATAGGCTGGAAACCGGAATTCGGCATTCACCATTCAGAAAAAACGGAACGCGGTGTTTTAAATTATGATGCCGGAGTTCAAGTTTAATTGAAATAAATCTAAAGTTTTATAAAATTTTTATATAAGCTGCCCTTTAAGAAGTTTTGAAAGATACTTAAAGGGCAGTTTTTATTTTCCATATACTGCCGCTTCACAGCTTGAATGCAATATAAGTGATTTTTATAGACTCAATGTAGAGTTTTCCAAAACTCTATATGCGACCTATACATTTACACGGCAAAAATGCCGATACTCAAATCATGACCAGATTTTTCGCGCTCGCTTTTTTATTTTTGACATTAAATATGGTTTGTGCAAAAAGTAGAAAACCTCTTTATAAATTGCCGGAGCAGGCATCTGTTATTATTGATGAAAATACTTCCGAAACAAAAACTTTCCTTGTCGGCACGGATAAAGGTCTTTTTAAAATATCGGCGGACAATACATCAGTCCCTCTTTGGGCGGAAGGAAATGTTGAACAGATTCTGAGAACGGAAATTCAAGGACAAGACGGTAAACTAATCGAATCATGGTACTTTAGAACCGAAAAAGGAATTTTATTCAGTCAAGACTTGTCGACTTTTGAACTTAGAAACGAAGGGCTGCCTTTCCTTACGGTAAAAAAAGTTAACGGAGAGAATGTCGAATTTGAACGTAAAGTTCACAGTCTAAAAGATTTGTGCGTAAATCCGCTTAATCCCTTGCAGCTGGTCACGGCAACAAAAGACAATGTTTACATCACAAAAGACGGCGGCAGAAACTGGAAATCAATCGGGTCAATGAGCAGAGCGACTTCAGGGATAAAAGCAGTCGCAATCGCTTCGCTTCCGATAACATCCGCGACATCTTCGGATTCTCTTGCGGGCGAACCGGGAAGTGAACTTGTAGTATTTATGTCGCACACGATTTTCGGACTTTCTTATATGCGCTTAGATGCTGCAAAGCCTTCGTGGATGGATGTTTCAGGCGGGCTTGATATAATGAAATCTCTTTCTTCTCCCGATGAAATATCCGATATTTTTCCTGTTTTAACGACAAAAGAAGACGGAACTTCCGCCGTAGAAGTATATATGTCGCAGACTTATATTCCGCGCATTTACAAATTCGATTGGAAAGCCCGCCGTGCAGTTTGTATTTACAGAGGAGAAGAACCTGCCGCCGTTATAGACGGACTTACAGCAGTCGATAACAATCTGCTTTACACAAAAATCGAAGGTTTAGGTGCGCTGAATATGCAGACTTTTACGCTTCCCGGCATACCTGAAAAATTCAGCGAATGGCAGTCTGCATTCGGCTGTGCGCCGGGACTTCCGAACACCGCATGGATTCCGTATAACCGCTCCGGCTTTAAGAAACCCGTATGTCTGAACGAATTATGGCTTTTATATCCGGGAACGGTTAATACTCCTTACGCACAGCAGGCAGCAGGTAAAAAAAGCGTTTACGTTTCAGCATATCAATGCCGACTTCAATCCGGAATCGACAAATTCAGAAAAGTCATTAAAGATAATAAGCTGAACAGTCTTGTAATCGACATGAAAGACGATTACGGACTTTTGCGTTACGATTCAAAAGACCCTGAAATATTAAAAAAGGCGAAAATAACGCAATATGCGGTAGATTTGGATCACTTTGTTGAAGAATTTAAGCAGGACGGAGTGTATTTAATCGGACGAATAGTTACATTCAAAGACAGAAATCTTGCCGCTTTCGGCGGAGCAAAATATGCGGTGTGGGATTATTCTTCAAAGCGTCCATGGGTGGGAATCAAAGAATACGAAGATATTGTTGATGAAAATACGGGAGACGTAATAGGTAAAAAAGCACTTTACTACGATGAAAATTGGGTCGATCCGTATTCTCCTGAAGTATGGGAATACAATGTCGCAGTCGCAAAAGAGCTTATAGCGCGCGGTTTCGATGAAATTCAATTTGACTATATACGTTTCCCTACAGACGGCTACAATTTGAATAATGCTTCTTACCGCTGGAAAAGCGAAGGCATGGATAAAGAAAGCGCGCTTGTTTCGTTTTTGTCTTACGCGCGTGCAAACATCGATGCACCTATTTCAATCGATATTTACGGAGCAAACGGCTGGTACCGCAGCGGAACGCGCACAGGGCAGGACGTTGAAATGCTTGCCGAATATGTTGATGTAATTGCGCCTATGTTTTATCCGAGTCATTTTGAACAAAACTTCTTAAATTACGAGCCGTTTTCCGAGCGCACATACAGGATATATTATTACGGAACATTCCGAAACACGGTTATGGCACGTAACCGTGTAATTGTGCGTCCGTGGGTGCAGGCGTTTCGTTTAAATGTAAGTTACGACCGTAAATATTACGATACCGATTATGTACAAAAGCAGATTTTCGGTGTACGCGATTCCGTAAACAACGGATATATGTATTGGAATAATTCCGGCGACTACGGAATGATTCTGCCGGACATTTCCGATACGGAACCTTACAAGGGTTCTACACCGGAAGCGGATTCCGCTTTTAAGAAGCCTGCAATAGGAACTGCAAAATCTCCCGAATACAAGGATGACGGTGTATCGGTGCTTGATGCGATGTATGATTACGGTCGGATAAAAAATGAAGATTCCGTATTTATATTTTCACCGTTCTTACAGGTGCCGACAAGCACTCGTTAGCGGCAGGTCTACGTCAGCTCTAAAATCCTATTTACCGCAGTTTTGCTGATGCAAAACTGCAAGCGAACAGAAGACTTATTTAAATCTGTAAGACCAATTTTTACTGTTCGCCTCGCACTTTGCCGATTTTGACATTTCTCCGCTATATAAAAGTGGAGGAATTATGAATACCGCAAATACAGATTATCCCAAACCGTTCTTTAAACCGATAGAAGAACTTACGTTCACGGACGACTTTATGTTCGGTGCCATCATGAAAAACGAGCACATTTGCAGAGGCGTTTTGGAGCGGCTTCTGCGAATGAAGATAGGCAAAATCGAATACCCGACGTTGCAAAAGTCCATCAGTCCTTTCTACGAAAGCAAAGGCATTCGCCTTGATGTGTACACTTCCGACGAAACCCACGTATTCGACATAGAAATCCAGACGAGTATACCGCCTGACTTGGGAAAACGCACACGCTATTACCAGTCCATGATGGATTCCGATAATTTGCTCAAAGGACAAA
>CAUUGI010000042.1:0-16931 GCA_963544675.1 uncultured Treponema sp. | reverse complement strand
TTTTTTTATATGTTCCAATTACCTGGCAAAAGTGGTAAAGTCCGCCCATGCGCTTATTTAGAAAACCATTCAAAATCTTCATATTTGTTTTTATTTTTTGTTCTTCCCGCATTTTTTCAAATATATATGGAGCGCAGCAGCTTATTCCGGCAGGACATTGGCTTTATGACGCTTTATTCAAACTGAATGCGGAAACAGGCAGAATCAGCTTTGGAACGGATGCGCCATTAACTGCGGCTGAATTGAAAATGTATTTCGATGAAATTCCTTATGAGCGGCTGAGCGGCACGGGAAAACGTTTATATGATAAATCATACGAATATTTTAAAAAGAGAGTGTTCGCCTTTCATGCAGGAGATGCGTTTGCCGCATTCAACTTAAACTTAAATCCGCTGTTAATGTCAAAAACTTCAAACGATATTGACTGGACATTTGCCACGGATTATACGGGACACATAAAATCCAACGGAATCGTACAGGAAGCAAAAGACAGATTAAATTTCGGTACAGGCACTTACAGCAAGTATTCCTACAGCTCGGAAAACATCGAATTGAATTCAAGAGATTACGGTGCCGCTTCTTCGTTTTTATCTCCGCTTTCAAAACCTTTTGCGGAGATTCCTATTTATATGGGTTTTGGAGATAACATAATATTTGAAAGCGTCCCGATGTTCGGAAAAAGTTTTTGGGGAATGTCAAAGAATTCGGCTTTCACGAATCTTACATACACTCCGGACGATGTGGAATTCCTTTGGCCCAGAACGGCAAACGTAAGTGCGGGAAAATCTTTCGATTCATGGGGCGTAAATGTAAATGCTGCTCGGCACGGTTTACAAAGAGGACGTACGCTTACGGGCAGCATAATTTACAATTCAACGTTTGAAACGGATTTTTATGCGCAGCTTAATTTGTATTGCAAAAACTTCAAATACAATATGGACATTGCGGAAATCAACAAGAACAAATATATCTATCTCCATACGATTGAATCGCGATTTTTTAAGTTTATAAAAATCGGTGTAACGGAAGGGACGCTGATTCAGCAGCCGTTTGAGCTGCGCTTTTTAAACCCGCTTATGATAATGCACTCTTTCGGAGCTTGGAACGATTATCTTACACCGGAAGAAGATCAATATTACGGAGAAGCGCACGTTGCAGCCTATCTGGGAATCCATGCTGACGTTACGCCGGTAAAGTATCTGCGCCTTTATTTTCTTTACGCGCAAAACGAAATACAATCTCCTGCGGAAAAGAAAAGTACTTCCGGAAAAGTTTTACCGGACAGTCTCGGGGCGCAGCTCGGTGCGGAATTAAATATTCCGGATAAAACGGGCGGTTGGTGGCAAGCCGCAGTCGAAGGTCTATATACCAGTCCGTTTTTATACATAAAACAAGGTGCCGACTGGTCTCTTTACAGCTGCAGATACGATATGCAGAACAATACTTCAATTCCGATATGCTCATGGATAGGAAGCCCGCTTGGCCCTGACTGCATAGGTGCTGCGGCGAAACTTGAATATTCGGTGCCGCAAAAGTGGTCTGCCGGATTGAATTATCTTTTTGTTGCGCACGGAACAAATTCTTTCGGTATATTTAATAATACCGTTACAATCGACGGTAAAACTTATTACGCTTATTATCCGTCGGTACTCCGCAAAATGAAATTAAAAGACGACGACGAGCTTATTGCAATGGCAAGAACATTTGCGTTGACCGGTATCCTTCAATACACAAATCGAATCGGATTAAAAGGTTCTTACACATTTAATTCACATTTGAATATGCAGGGAGAAACAGTTTATTCCTTCGTATTCAATAATAAGAATGAAAACGGAAGATTTGCTCACGGACTTCAATTTTCTCTGGCATTAAATTATAATGTTTTTTAAAAGAAACCTGTTCTTAAACTTCAGTTTTAGAGTAGGTCTAAGAATTACTGAAATCCTTAAAAAATTCACTCTGCACGATTTTGGAGTTACTATGAAAAAATATACGGTTTTTGCCGCGCTTATTTTATTTACTGCCGCGCTTCCGCTTTCTTCTCAAACAAATACGACCATAAACTTGTACGATGAAATTTACCGCATTTTGGAAAATGCCCAGCTGCGCGGTCTTTGCAATATAATGCCCGGCACAAAACCTTACACCGAAACGCGGATATTAAAAGCCGTAGATGAAATATTATTGAACTCCGAAAAGTTAAACGGGCAGGAAATTATTTTTCTTACTCAATTTAAAGAAAAACATAAGCGCGAAATGACGAATTCGCGAAAGTTTGCAGAACTTCGATTTGCTTCTCCAAACCTTAAAATTCCTGCAAGCATTCAGCTTAACTTCGGGCAGGAAGTCATAGCTTCAGGCGGACTTTATACGCAGAATCGATTTGACCAATGGGGATTTGATTGGATTACAACATTGGATTTTGCAGGCGATTTGGGAAACAATCTTTCTTATAAAATGACCGTTTTATTCGATATAACAAGAATGCCGCTTTACGAGCTTAAAGACGACTATTTTATAGGCTACAACTGGTATGCCGCCGGCGTTGGAGAATATCTTGACGCAGAAACTTCTGTGGAGCCGGAACGCCGCACTGTAAAAAAAATGCTCAACACATCTTATCTTCCGTATTCTTACAAAAAATACTGGGGAGGTCAGATGTATCTTTTCAGCAATCTTACTGCAAGCGGTCTTGAAGGCTGGGCAATGACACCGGGAATGAGCGGCAATATTTTTGCGGAAGTAGATTTATCTTTTTTTGACGATAAATTTAATATTCTTTTAGGACGGACGGAACACGAATGGGCCGCAATGGATAACGGAGCAAGCCTTGTCTTTAATTCTTCCGCCCTGCCCTTTGCAGCTTTTGACATACGCGCGGAAATCTTCCCGTTCGTCAGATTTTCAAGTCTTTCAGGCATTCTCGAATATCCTAATCAGGATTATATAAACATAGACGGACTTCCTAAAGGCGAAGGAAAACGCGACGATGCTTTTTTTTATCAAAACGGATTTTCAATCAATATGGTTGAACTTGATTTAAAATACCTTCATTTTGACTTCGGAACATCGGTTGTTTGGCCTAAACGCTTTGAATTGGGATACGTTCTTCCATTAATGAATTTTGTAGAATACCAAAATCATATCGGCGATTACGACAATTTAGCTCTTTTTTCAAACATAAAGGGAAGAATTCCGGGACTGGGTTCCGTATGGGCATCCATTTATCTTGATGAAATAAACGGTCTTAATAACGACCCTGTAACATCTTCGCGTGCAATGTATGCAGGTCAGCTTGGAACAAAGTGGGCGATTCCCGGTCTGCCTTTTGCGTCGATTTCTTTGCGGTACACAAAAGTAGAACCGTATTGCTACACTCATCATTCCATCAACTATACGCCGTGGTATAATCACTACATAAATACGGGCTACACCAACAACGGATATTCATTAGGCTATTATCTTGACCCGAACTCGGACGAAACCGCACTTATATTTGAAATGCGTCCCCGCTCAAACATCAACTCTATATTCAAGTATCAGTTTATAAGGCACGGCGCAGATTACGGAAGTCAGCAAGTGCCCGGCAGTTCTCTCTATTCTGAATTAAGTCCTAAAAACCGAAATAAACTTAAAAAATACTTTTTACACGACGGTGCTTATAACTGGATGCATATAATTTCTGCTGAAGTCGGCATAGATTTAAAATATAAAGACACTCCTGTCAAACTCTTTACAAGTGCCGGGCTTATGTACAGCTACTACACAATGATAGACAGCACGGTTTACGAAAAAAGAAAGGCACTCGGGAACAACGGCAACAGCGGTGCGGATAAATACACCAAATTTTATATTGCCGATACCTACGAATATCCCGCAATTTTCGGCGCGGTACTGACAGTTGGAATAAAAGTTTGGAAAAAATAATCGGCGTAAAATCCGGATGGACATAAAAAGACATTTTTGCCCGAAACTTTAAAAGTTACCTCTTTTATAAAATTCTGTTATATATACTGGAGTATCTATCGGTTTTAAACGGCTCAATAATACGTTCAATACGTAAATACGCGATGCTTGCGCTTGTGCAAACTCGCAGTTTATTTTAACAGCAGCCTGAACAGCTGTATTTTCAAGGAGTATTACATGACACTTCACCTAAACTACAATTCGGCTCAAAGCGCGGCGGACAAAATCGGTGCGGAACTATCCACATTCGACGACAGCAGGCTTTTCCACATTGACGTATACGCGCTGGCAAAAAAATTCGGGCTTCCGCGCGACACAATAATCGGCATATTCGTGCAGGGTGTTGCCGACGGTGTTTTTACGCTTGACTGGATTTATCATTGCCCTGTGTGCGGAGGAGCCGCACATGAAACGCTTTCACTTCACCAAGCGAAAGCGGAGAATTATTGTCCCGCCTGTAAGCAAGACTTTTCCAATGCGCTCGACGACAATGTCGAAGTATTTTTTTCGATTCATCCGTCTATAAAACAGCTGGATGAAAGTCTAAAAGCCGAATATTCAAAAAATATCATGGATGACGTGATGAGCGGCAGGTATCTTTCGTGGAAAAAGCCGAACGCGGTGCGCGGAATCGATTTGATTCAAAATAATGTGTACCGCGAATTGATGGGCGGCGAAACGCTGATTTCCGACCAGTCGCTTAAAATCATGAAAGTTACGATTATGTTCACTGACATCAAAGGTTCCACGCAAATGTACACGGATTTGGGCGACGCGAAGGCATTTGCACTGGTACGCGAGCATTTCCGCATTCTCTTCGACACGATAAAGGAATTCGGCGGAGTGCCGGTTAAGACAATAGGGGATGCGGTTATGGGCGCGTTCGTCAACCCGAAGGATGCGGTGGCTGCGACGCTTGAAGCGCAAAAGCGGCTGATTAAACACTATGAAGTCAAACCTGAGCAGGAACGGATTGAAGTAAAAATCGGCGTACATACAGGACCGGCACTCATCGTTACACTTAACAACAAACTCGATTATTTCGGTTCAACGATAAATATGGCAGCGCGTATCCAAGCCGCCGCCCGTCCGAATGAAGTTGTCATTTCGGAAGAATTATACAACGACAAAGAAATTCAACGCTCCATTCTTGCCGTAACCAAGACCGTCCGGCGGCAGCACACGGCGTTTAAGGGTCTCGACGGAGAATATAACGTCTATCATATTCCTGTTCCGACGGGTGCGGACAAACAGGTTGTAAACTGAAGTATTTAAAATAATTAGCCCGACATCTTTGCAGTTTGCCAAAATGTACCTATAAAGATGTCGGGCTGTCTTATGATTTAATATCAGGCATTCGGCTTTATCTAACGCAATAAATGTCCGCCGATTTCCTTAATAAACTCCCAGCTGTCAACAACTTTTGTCGCAGCGGGGGCGGCAATCCCTGCAATGTCCTTTGTCATACAGCCGTCTTCGATTGTGTCGAGTGCGGCTTTTTCAAGGCGGGCGGCGAAGTTCTGCAAGTCGGGAGTGCCGTCAAGCTCCCCGCGTTTGGAAATCGCGCCCGTCCACGCAAAAATCAGCGCAATCGGATTCGTCGATGTTTTTTCGCCTTTCTGATAGCGGTAATAATGCTTTTGAACCGTACCGTGGCTTGCTTCAAACTCGTATTTGCCGTCGGGACTGACGAGGACGCTCGTCATCATCGCAAGGCTTCCGCACGCGGATGCAACCATGTCGCTCATCACATCTCCGTCGTAATTCTTGCACGCCCAGAGCATTCCGCCCTCGCTTTTCATAACGCGGGCAACCGCATCGTCAATCAGTGTATAAAAATATTCAAGTCCCGCATTTTCGAATTTCGACTTGTACTCGTCGTCAAAAATCCGCTGGAAAATCGCCTTAAAATTGCCGTCATAGGTTTTGCTTATCGTATCTTTTGCGCCGAACCATACAGGAACGCGGCGGTCAAGCGCATACGTAAAGCAGCAGCGGGCAAAGTTTTCTATTGACTCATCCAAATTGTGAATTCCTTGAATTATCCCTGCCCCTTTCATTTCCATGATTGTCTTTCTAATTTCAGTACCGTCGGTTCCGGTAAAGACCAGTTCCGCCTTTCCCGCACCCGGCGTTTTTATTTCGCAGTTTTTGTAAACATCGCCGTACGCGTGCCGCCCCAAAATGATGGGCTTTTTCCAGCAGGAAACAGTACCATGCAAGCGGCGCGTTAAAATCGGCGTACGAAAAACCGTACCGTCAAGTTCAGCGCGAATTATTCCGTTAGGACTGGGGGTCAGCTGTTTTAGATTATACTCTTTAACCCGCGCCGCATTGGACGTAATAGTTGCACACTTTACCCCGACTCCGAGACGCTTTATAGCATCCGCCGCCGCATAGGTAATTTTGTCATCGGAGTCGTCGCGCGCCTTTAGTCCGAGATCGTAATACTCGGTCTGCAAATCAATAAACGGAAGCAACAACTCGTCCTTAATCACCTGCCACAAAACGCGCGTCATTTCATCGCCGTCAAGTTCGGCGATTTTGTTTTTCATTTGAATTTTAGCCATGAGCGGATTATAGCGAATAGACGCAATACGAGCAATTTGCCTGATGGTTAAACTAGGACTTAGTATTTTTGGGAACTATACGGAATTCATGATAAAGTTTTTCATTTATCAAATAAAAATATGAACTTGTATATTCGTACTTTGCAGTGTCTAAATTTTTTACATCACTTGGACTTTTCATGTTCTTAGAGAAATGATTCTTCCAGGCAGGTATAATAATTGATTCCGTATTTATTATAATTGTTATATTATCATTTGTATAATTTGTAATATACCATCCTTCATCTTCAGGTGTTACAGGAGATTTACACGCAGTAGCCAGCAGCACAAAAACAATCGACAGTATAAAAAATCTTTTCATGTTTGAATATTATTTGAATCATACACAAAAATCAATGCCGCATTTTTATTCGTACGGAGGGTTTAATACCCCGACGCTCTGCGTCGTAACAAAGGGTATTAAAGCCGAGTGCAATCACCTTATGAGAACAACATACCCCGATGCTTGCGTCGGGGTTGTTGATTCTCTCTCGGACAAAGTATTGCACACACGCTGTGGACTTCGATATTTGTTTTTGCTAAACCTAAGCCTTTTCTTCAAGGGAGGACACCGGCTCGGAGTTCGAAGCCCGTAGGTTTCCTCCCTTGAAATCCCTCTTTCCTTGGGCACGACCAAAGGACTTTCGCCCTTTGGAATCCCGAATTATCTGTTCATTGTAATTTTTTAGGTAAGGCATATACGATTTTTATAAAAATATAGAGGATTTCTATATTTGAACTTGGCCGCAAAATCAATGCCGCATTTTTATTCTTGCTCGGACAAAGTATTACACACACGCTGTGGACTTCGATATTTATTTTTGCTAAACTCAAATCATGAAAATATATTTGGCAACCGGAAACGCGCATAAAAAACAGGAAATGCAGGAAATTCTTTCCAAACATACAATTGTAATTCCGTCGGATGAAGGAATTGAATTTGAACCTATAGAAGACGGTTATTCATTTTATGAAAACAGCATGATAAAGGCTAAAAATCTTTATGAAATAGTACAATGTCCCGTAATTGCAGACGATTCAGGAATTTGTGTTGACGCATTGGGCGGAATTCCGGGAATTTATTCATCGCGGTATTGCGGACCTGATTTTCCGCAGGGAAAACCGGACGGAACTTTAATCTCTCAGCAAGATAAAAATATGTTTTTGATAAATCAACTGAACAGTATTCTGTCTTTGGGTACGATAAATACTGACAAGTTTCTCAACGGACCGCGTTCTGCACACTATACCTGCTCTATGGTAATGTATTGCGGAGCCGATAGAATCTTTTCAGCACAAGAAACGATGGAAGGAAAGCTTGTAGAACGAATAGAAGATGCTGCAGGTACGGGCGGATTCGGATATGACCCGATATTTTTTCTTCCCGAATTCAACAAAACTGTAGCGGAAATCACAGCGGAACAGAAAAATCAAGTTTCTCATAGAGGAAAAGCTGCAAGAGCATTATTAAAAATAATCAACTAGAACTGCTGTTAAATGCGCGCTAACGTTTTGTACTGAATATTCTATAATTCATCCACGGAAAAAAACGGTGAACGCTTTCAAGTTTTGTAAGCCACTCCGTGCTTACAGTATTCGAGCCGAGCGCGTCAAAAACTTCCGTAAAATTATTGATACATTGGTTAAAATAAGAGCGCGCATAGTCCGGAGAATCGTCATTATTTATCATCAATGCAAAAATACAAGACTGTGCAAGCATCAGTTCCTTTGCACCGGCGTTCAAAAGGCGAACTTTTAATCCCGTATCGGACGGGAAACGGTTTGCAAGGTCTACCATCCGCTCACTTGCCTTTATCACATAACGCAGCATCCAATTGTTTTTACTTGAAAGAAAGTCTTCACCGTAGCCATGACCGTCGGAAGAACCGAAATACGGAAATATTTTTTGCAGCTCGAACTGATTTTGTAAAAGATTTTTACAATGCTCAAATTTAATTTCGTTTGTTTTTGCAGCGGCACGGAAAATATTTTCTATCCATAATACGCCTTCAGCCCACTCCGACAGCAAAGAAGATGAATCAAGAGTAAGAACCAGAGAAATATTTTTTTCTGCGGAAAGAAGTTTTTCCGCTGCGGCAAGTTTTTCGGACTTACGTCGTATAAATTCCTCCGCATCCAGTACACATTGTTTTTTTGCGGCATCATAATCATATATTGATTCAGAAGCATTTCCGCCCTTTTTGTTGCGGTATTTATATCCAAGTTCATAGCGCGGACTGCCGCTGTCAAAAAAGTCGGAAAAATATTCTGCCGGCAGTTCAAATCCTATATCCAAATTTTGATTTTTATACACCGGATTTGCCGCAAATCCGTCCTGCTCAAATAATTCTGCATGAAATTCCGGATCATCACCGAATGCGGCAAGAACATTATTCAAGCGCGCCGGGCAAAATATACCTTTTTCTACGGGATTTTCGGAAAATAAAAATGTTCTTGCATCAAGAATCGTGTAATTTATTCCGTAAGAACTTAAAATTTTTTCAACACCGCGGCAATATCCCATCTCAGGAAGCCAAAATCCGTCAGGAATATCACCGAAAGCGCGCCTAAACGCATAAATACCGGTTTCAACCTGTGCACCCATAATCTCTTCCATTCCGCGGTAATGCGGAAAGAAAATCTCCGTTCCACAGGTGGCAAGCAGTTCTACAAATCCTTTATTATGATATTCAAGAAGTTTTTTTAATATTTTCTGCCCATAACGCAAAAACTGAATTTTATCATCGGAAGCTTTTTCAAAACATAAAGTTACCGCTTTAATAATGTCAGGATTATCTTTACAGCGTTCCAATTCCTTTTTGCCGAGTTCTATGCGTTTATCAAGCCATTGAATATATTGCGCTTGAATCTTGTGGTCTTCAAGCAGCGAACACAATATCGGCGTAATGACAAGACCGATTTTAAAAGGAATATTTTCCGATTCAAGCCGCTCAAAACAAGTAATCAAAGGAATGTATAAATCTGAAATCGATTTAAATAATCTGTTTGTCTGTGCTGCGTATTTTTTTTCATCCTCGTCCGAATATCTTACATATTCCTGTCTTGAATTTAAAACAAGAATCAAATTCTTATCAGCCATTGCATTCTGCCTTTATATCCTATGAAAAGGATTCTCTATGATTTTTATACATATCCGCCATAAGTTTTTTTATTCCCGAAAGTTCAAGAACTGCAGAAACGTTGGCGAAATGACCCGGACGGAAATCCGAAAGAAATTTGGAACCGTTAGGCATTTGAATCATTTCCGACGAAGCAAGAATATCTATTATTCCGTCGATGTCAAAAATAAGATCTGCCCGTAAAAATTTTACTCCTGCCGGTAAAAGCACATACTGACCGTTGTCAGCTTTCTTTATCTTTAAATCAAAAAAATCATCCGGCTTAGCATCATCTTTATTTGAAAAAGAACTTATGCGAAGCAAAAGCTGACTTATAAACGCATTATCCAGAGAAGCCGAATCTAAATCGCTTATATTCCAATAAACAAAAGCCCATGCAGGATTTCTGAGTACAACTTTTACTTCTGTAAGATTGTAAGGACGAGGAAGCATATCGGCGGATTCAACGGAATTATCATCATCTAAAATGAAATCCGTATCGTCTTCATCAATGCGGTCTTCATTTGCCAGTTCAAGAATCTCACCTATTAAAGCGTTGCGTTTAAAATTATCGGGAACATCAATACCTAGACTGTCGGCAATTTCCATCAATTCGGAAAATGACATAGCCTCAAGCCCGGCTCTGCTTAAATCAAAATCCGCCATATCGAATTATAATCATAAAAAATGAAATAATAGTCAAGACTATGAAAATGCTATATGAATGCGTCTATACGTTGGCGCAACATTTTCATATTATATGCAAAAATATATAAAATTTTCCATGTACGACTGCACTGCCCTATTGACTAAAAAAAATTGTTCATGTATATTGCCGACATCAGCGACGCTGGTTATGTCTCCTTCGTCTAGTGGTTAGGACATCGGGTTTTCATCCCGACAACAGCAGTTCAATTCTGCTAGGAGATGTCAAAAGCTCCGTATCACCAATGATACGGAGCTTTTTTTATGGATAAAAATTTATTTGACAGTACATAATTTATTCTGTATTCTCCAAACAGCTATATGAAAAGTTATTCATCAAGGGAAATTATAAAAATTTTGGAAAATGACGGGTGGTTCGAAATTGTTTGTATCGGAGACCACCATCATTTTAAGCATCCTAATAAAAACGGAAGAGTAACCGTTCCGCAGCCTAAAAAAAATTTACCGATTGGAACGGTAAAAAATATTTTCAGACAAGCAGGCATTAAGATAAGAGGTTAAAAAATATGAAAAATGATTATAGTTTTATCGCTGTTTTAGATTATGCAGATGACGGAATAAATATAACATTTCCGGATTTACCGGGCTGTTATTCCTGTGCAGATAAAAACAATTCCGAAGAGGCATTAAAAAATGCAAAGGAAGCACTGGGTGTTCATTTGTTTGCTATGGAGCAGGATGGAGAGCAAATCCCGAAGCCTAGCTCCATCAATCAGATAAAACTTGAAAAAAATCAAGTAATTGCATTGATCGATGTCTTTATGCCGACGGTGAGAGCCGCCGCCAAAACTTCATTTGTAAAAAAAACATTATCTTTACCGGCTTGGCTTGCAGCTTTGGCTGACGAAAAGAACGTAAATTGTTCAAAACTTTTCCAAAATGCTTTGACGGATTATCTTAATATTCAGTCTGCCGCTGTTCAAAAATATTGATTGCTTACACACATGGAAGATAAAAACATTTTGCCGCCGGAAACCGATGGCGAAGCGGAAAAAAAATATATTTTACTCGATGAAGATGAGCTTGGAGGATATATTTCAAGCGGCGGGAACATGGCATCACTGTATGAACATTTTGAAGAGCGTCCCGTCCAAATCGAGCTTTTAAAAAATATTGCAAAAGCGTTTAATAAAAATTCAATCGGCGTTTTTGAAGCAGGAACGGGAGTCGGAAAATCATACGCATATCTGATTCCTTCTATTGAGTGGGCGGTTACAAATAAAGAAAGAATCGTAATTTCTACAGGGACAATAAATTTGCAGCAGCAGCTTTGCGCAAAAGATATTCCGGCGGCAAAAAAAATAATCGGCAAAGATTTTAAATTCGTGCTGATGAAAGGCAGACAAAACTTTGTCTGCAAGCGGCGTTTTGAAGATGCGCTTGCACAACGTGCACTTTTTGAAGAAGACAATGCTTTTATGGATTCCCTTGCGGAATGGATAAAAACAACGCCTACAGGAAGCCGCAGCGACCTTTCTTTTATGCCGCCCGAAAATATTTGGAGCAGAATAAATTCCGAAAGCGACGGCTGTATGGGAATGCGCTGCCCGTTTTATTCGGAATGCTTTGTTATGAAAATGAAAAAAGAAGCGGCTTCCGCAAATATTCTTGTAGTAAATCACCACCTTTTGTTTGCGGATATTGATTCCCGTATGCACGGCGCAGGATATGAAGAAGCCGCAGTTCTTCCTCCGTACAGGCGAATTATTTTTGACGAAGCGCATGGAATTGAAAGCGCGGCGACCGGCTTTTTTAGCGAAGGTTTCAGCCGTTTTAAAGCTGTAAAACAGCTTAATATGCTTTACAAAAAGAACAGAGGAGCCTTTTCTGGCTATCTTTCATCGCTTTCGATTCTTTCTTCAAACGAAGATGCTGCGGCGGAAGCCTATCACTATGCGGAACGTGTAAAAAGCGGCATAACCAATCTTGAAACGGCGGCTCTTGATTTATTGCAAAAAGATTTTAACCTTCGCCTTTGCGATTCTTCCGCACGAGAATTCGGTCCCGTTATAGCACTCTGCAGCAGTCTTGCAGCGGATTTAGGGAATTTTACGGGTTTGACCCGTGAAATTATGGAATCAATCGCTGAGGAAGATAAAGACGCACCCGTTTTTTGGGAGACAAAAGTCGTTCTTCGCAGGCTTGAAGATATGTGCACGATTTTACGGGATTTTGCGCTTTGGGACGAAAAACGCGGAACAGTTTTTTGGATTCAACGCAAAAATCTTTCGCACGATGAAGTAAGCGGCAATTCATCTTATGTGATTTTTATGCGCACTCCGCTTGATATTGCGCCTCTTATGAGCGCAGGAGTTTTTGAGCCGATGAAAAGCGTTATATGCACATCGGCAACGCTCAAAACCGGTTATGATTTTTCTTACTGGATGCGGAGAGTCGGAATTTCTTTTATCGACGATGAACGACTTATGCAAAAAGAGTTTCAATCTCCATTTCCTTATGAAAAAAATATGCTCTTTGCAGTAACGTCGGATTCCCCTTTGCCCGATGATATGCAGTTTCAACAATATGTTGAAAAAGCTGTCTGCAAGCTTATTTATGCGGTAGGCGGACGGACTTTAGTGCTTTTTACTTCGTATGAATCGCTGAAAAGCGCATTTGACTATGCTTTGCATTTTCTTAAAGATTTTTCCGGTGCGCTTTTGCGGCAGGGAACGGATGATAACGCCCGCCTTTTAGAGCGTTTTAGAAAAGAAACGGAAAGCGTACTTTTTGCTACAGATTCTTTTTGGCAGGGTGTGGACGTGCCGGGCGAATCTTTATCGCAGGTTATAATCGTAAAGCTCCCGTTTACAGTGCCGAATGATCCGATATTTACCGCACGTGCGGAAGCTGTTGAAAAGCGCGGCGGCAGCTCTTTTATGGAATTAAGTTTACCTGAAGCCGTAATAAAATTCCGGCAGGGAGTCGGCAGACTTATGCGCAGCGGCACAGACAGAGGCGCGGTAGTAAGTCTTGATAAGCGGATTTATGAAAAACGCTACGGTGCACTGTTTTTATCAAGTCTTCCCGAATGCAAAAAAATATACGAACCGCTTGAAACTATCAGCAGAAAAGTTGAGCAATTTTTATAAGGGAGATGCCGACGGCGGAGAATGTTTTTTAAGTGATATTACAGGTTCGCCGAACGGCAAACTTGGAACCGGGCGGCTTATAAAAAAACAAGCCCTTGCACTATAAAATATATGCAAAGGCTTGTTTGTGTTAAGATGTAAGGCTTATGGCTATTCCCACTGTAATGATAAAAAAACGTCAAGTGCCAATTCTTTAGAAAAATTGCAGGCGGAATCTTTTTCCGTAGTGGTTTTCCAATCATATACAAATACTTTATTGCAGTTTTTTGCAGTCCCAGACGAATCTGCTATCCATGCTGCGCCGTCGGAAGCAATAACAAGGTTCTTTTCCTGCACTGCAATAAAGCGGTAGAAGCCATAACCAACTTTATCTGTAGTGTTATAACTTTTCTCGATAAACTTTGATTTAGACAAAGATTCATCAGTTTTACCGAAGCCGTACAGACTACTGCCGTTATTAAAATCACACACACGCCCACTTTGTTCGGTTCTTTTTTCTTTTGACATAATGCCGTATAAGCTGCCGTTGTTTATCTGCAAGGCATTAATTGCGCTGTTGTATTCGTCATGAAGCCCGCTGGAAGGAGAAGTTGCAGAAGGTTCGTTCTGAACTACATTAACACTGGAATAGTTACTGCCGGAAACAACACCGTTTTCTTTATTATATTTTTTTACAGTCAGCGTATAGGTGTTTGCATTATCTACATTTTTTATTGCAGCAAAAAGTCCGTCTTTATTTGCGGCAAGAGCGGTTATAGTAGTACCTGCGTCTTCTATTTTTGTAACAACGGACGGAGTTCCTGATTTGTATTTTTTTATGATGAAGCATTCATTTGTGGCACTAGTTTTATACGCATAGTAGAGACAATTTTTACCGTTGGAAATATCTACGGCAATGGCTGTCGGCTCGTTATCCAAAGTTGCAAACGATTCATCTGTTGAGACATACGAGCCGTCATTTAATTCAAATTGTCTGACTATATTGTAATTACCATCTTTATAGAAAATGTATAAATTTCCGTCCTGGTCATAGCAGAATATATCTGTAGGTTTTATAGAGGGAGCAGTAGATTCCCAAAGTTTATTTTCATTAGAGAAAGCTTCTTTTCCCTCTGAGCTTGTCCAGTATTTCATTCCGTGTGTGCCTTTTTCCCAAGAAAGCACAGGCGTATTAGGCTGTTCATACTTAGGGTATTCTTCATACCAAGTTGTATCGGAAGAAATATTAGCATATAAATGAAAATCTAACACATTATCGCCTTTGATGAATGTTGCGATTCTGTTTTTGTTGCCGTCTACGCGGAAGTTTTCGCTTGCCTCTTTATATACGATATTTATACCGTCATCGGCAATATAAAGATTGTCATTATTCCAGCTTGTAAAAGCGACCGGCTTGGAAAATTTAGAATAATAATCCTTATCACTATCAAAAGCAATTCCGCCGTTTTGGAGTTTATCCTTATCGACGCAACCTACTTTTGCTTTTCCTTCAAAGTTTTCGCCGTCATACTTATACCTGTTAATCTGCCCTACGGAATAAATATTTCCTTTCAGGCTCGTTGACGAAAGCAGAACATAAACGCCGGTGCCGTCCGCATGAATATCGTTACAGTCGGTCTTACCGTTATCTTCCGGCGAAATAGTTGCAATAACAGTTTCTCCATGTGTCGCAAGTACAAGCATATTGTTTTGTGTTTGCAATTCTGTTGTATACGCAAGAAGTTTAGTAGAGTTGTCTTTCATACCTGCTAAAAACAGTGTACCGTTATAAGCAGCGGTGGCTTTTACTTTTACCTCTGAAAGATTCCCTGAATAGTATTTAAAGTCTTTAGCTTCTTTTGTAATGCAATAAATTCTAAATCCGGCAGAAGAAATACCCTCTTTTTCTATAAGGAAAATATTTCCTGTTTCAGTGTCGACGGCGATATTTTCTATGTTATTTATAAAATTTTGATTCTGTCTGCTCAACTTAGAAACGGCATCATTAAAGGCTGTATCCGCCTCACCTTCCACCGTGTAGCGCGTTAAATGTGTTGCAGGAGCAGGGGTATTATCTTTATACAATACACACACTCTGCCTATACCGTCTTGCTTAATCTTGGGTGTAAAATCTTTAGAGACGGTCAAATTATGTTTTATACCATTACTTCCATTACTTCCAATTTTTATAAAAAGCTGCTCCCCATTTAATGAAAACCCGACACCCGGAACATAAGAAGGTGTCTTTGAAAGTTCTAATGAAACATTATTTACCCCTGCCGCAACAGTAAGAGATTTTTCACCTCGCCACTGAACTCCGACAGGAGTGGATACAATAACATTAACGGTAATTTCCGTTCCGATTGGAAATTCCACAGAAATTTTAGAACTATGGTAGATACGGTGAGTATGGTGGTGGTGCTCGGATTCACCACCTACATTTATCATAATAGTGGTATTATCTTTATCAAGAATAGGAAGTCCTTCAGGATTTAAACTGCGTGCGGTGTTTCCCAAAGATATGACAACTTTGCCCATGCCGTTTTCTTCTTTCAAGTTTTGATTGCATGAAATAAACGATAAAACAATAAGAGCAGCCGAGATGATAAAAAGTTTTCCCAAAACGAACCTTTTCATAAGCATCCTCCTTAAAAATTTTTGCAGAAAGTTTAAATGCAGAATTAAGATAAAATAAAGATTTTTGCGGGAACACCGTGTTGATATTTATGTATTTTTGAACGATACGAGGTCTTTTCCCTGCAAACCCTTGTTCACACTTGAATTATACAGATTTTATAAAATATTGCCATACCGAAATTTGTTTAGTGCTTAGGTTTAAAAAAATAAGCGGGTTTTAAAAAGAAAACTCGAAATTAACAAAAACGACGTTATTTTTGCCGCTCATGTTAAACTTTCGTTTAAAAAGGATTTTATTTGTTCGTATTCGGCGGAGAGTGCGCGGTCTTGCCAGCGGGCGCGGTTTGCGGGACTTGTAGACGGAAGATAAGTAAAAGGCGAATTGTATTTTTTTGAGCAATACTTTTTGTAAAGATTGAACGCGGTTTTTCCGGTGCAAAAAACTTGTTTTATATCTGCGCCGCTAAAAATCCGCGTAAAATCATTAGGGACGGCTTCTTTTATCGTAGAATCGGAAGCACCGCTTATGCTGCATTCGGAAAGCACATCCCAGAGCGCAATATTGTGCCGTAAAAGAAAATCGCGCCGCTCCCGTACGGCAAGTTCTTTTTCCGGCGCATTGTTTTTGAATTCAAATTTTTCACAAAATAAGTTTTGCATAATCTGCCAAAAACGATTTTGAGCGTGCATATAAAAAAATCCCGCCTTGCGCGACGCAGGAGAAGGCATTGTACCTAAAATTAAAACCTTGCTGCCGGCATCCCAAACCGGTTCTATCTCATGTATGACTTTCATAAGTCTTT
>CAUUGI010000041.1:0-17033 GCA_963544675.1 uncultured Treponema sp. | reverse complement strand
CGAGTTTGCAATGCAAACTCGCCGGCCGCAGTCGAGCTTTTCGCTCGAAACGGCATGCAGACGGAGCCTCGCCTGTGCATAAAATATATTGATTTCAGAACTCTTCATTATGATGCAGGAAAAACTCGAAATTAAGGCTATATAAAATATTTTCAATCGGCAGACATATTTGATTGTGTAAGTTTCAACAGCAGGGTTTAGCTATTTTAAACAGAATGCTTCGATAAGATTTATTCCTTTTTTAGCCACACGAATATCCGTATAGGTTTGCGATAGAATTATTCTGTTGCCGCTTTTGAAAACGATTTTTACATCATAAATCCCTTCTTTCAGATTTATGCCGGAAACGAATGCGCTTGCAGGAAAATAGCGCGAAGTACGCACATCAGCTCGCTCAGTTGCAAATGCGCTGACTTTTGAAGCAAAACCGAGAAGCGAAAATACTACCGAAGTAATATCTTCATCAGAAGTTTTTGCTGCGGCATCAAGGGCGGCACTTGTAGTAAGTTTTGCCGCCATACGTGCAATTGTTTTTGCCGCAATCAGCGAATATTTTTGCGAATAAGTTTCTTCCGCAATATTTTCTATGCTTTCAAGTTTTTCTGCTTTGGAAAAATATGTTGTGCCGCTTGATTTATCCGTAGCGTAAAATTCAATTACATTTACTGCTGATTTACGTTTTTCCATTACCGGAAGAGCAATTCTGTAAAAATCATCCACTGCCCAAAGCGGTTCGATTATTTCTTTTTTTTCAGGAGAACGTCCGGTAAACGCAATTAGATTTAAGCGGCACATATCTTTGGGAATGTCCAAGTCTTGATTTATGCCTGCGGGACGCGGAAAATCGTACAGTGCAGGCTGAAATTTAAAAGCGTTTTCGATAAATCTCATATCAACTGCCGCATTATCCATATCTCCGTCGGCACGATACAAAAGCATACTCAGGTAATGTGCAAGCGCGGAATTATGAAATTGCATTTTGACGGCAGGTACGGACTTTGAATTTGATTTAAGCTGCATTTTTTCCGCTTCGATTTCCGCCTGATATTTTGCGCTTATTTCCTTTAATTTCGTATCGAATCGGCGAATTTCAACCATAGCGTCGTCAAATTTTCCCAAATGAAGATAATTAAGCGACATAAAAACGTTTGTATAAATATCTTCGTAAGGATCGCCCGAATAGTCGATAATCGTATCGTTTACGAGTATTGAACCGACAGCTTGACTTATACTTTTTGCTGCATTTTTTTTGAAAAGCTCTTCCGCGTTCGAAAGCTCCTTATTTGAGCGTGCATATTCTTTTGCGTAGTGAGAAAGGAGTCCGCTGTCTAAGGCGGCAAGCGATTTGTCGAACGTTGAATATATTGCCGATTTATCCGAGTCGATTGCTGCGTACGCTTCAGAATAATTTCCCTCTTCGAGCGCGTGATCAATTTTGCGGAAATTATAGTCCGACATTGTAAGACATGAGGCTAAAAACAGCGGGAGAATACAGAACTTTACGGATTTTACGGCGGTTGACTTTTTCATGCTGCGAAAACGTGCTAGTCCTGCGCCATAAGATGAATCATTGTTTTTGCATCGGCGATAATGTTTGCGATGCGGCAGTATTCATTGGGCATATGCGCCTGTTCGTCAAGCGTACTCCACACCGCCGCATGAAAGCCCTCGTTCCGCAGTTCCGCAGCTACCGTACCGCCGCCGATACCGATTGTGCGCGCGTTTATGCCGTGCACCTCTTTAAGCGCTTTTTTAAGGCGCGTAACGATTGCCGCGTCCACAGGAGTTGCAGGAGACTCGCTTTTATTCGGCGTTTCAAACGAAACTTTAACTCCGTATTCGATTTGGATTTCGTCCGCAATGCGCCGCGCATCGGCAAGCACTTCGTCAAGTTTGTAACAGGGAAGGATTCGGCAATCCATGTAAAAAACGTCCGTTCCCGGAATGATGTTGACGCTCATCACATTTGCCTGCCGCATGGTCGGTTCAATCGTGTTGTGGTCGGGTTCAAACAAAGAATCGACTGCATTAAATTTTTTTTCCATAGCGTGAAGCCTCAAGGCAAGGTCGTCAGCGGCAAGACAGGCGTTTATGCCTTGGTCGGGACGGGAAGCGTGAATCTGCTTGCCTTCAACGCGGACTTTAAGCCACATAATATTTTTTTCGGCAATTTCGATTGTCTCACCTTTGGAGTCTCCGCCGTCAGGAATCAAAATAATGTCTTCTTTGCGGAAAAGATTTGTGTTTTTCAAAAGCCAACTGATTCCGTACTTACTGCCGACTTCTTCGTCCGCCATAAACAAAAGTTTTACGGTGTGCGGCGGCGTAACGCCGTTTTTAACGAACGCAAGAGCCGCGAATGCCGCACTCACCAGTCCCTGCTGATTGTCTTCAACACCGCGCCCGATGAGTTTTCCGTCCTTTTCGACAACCGTCCACGGGTCTGCGTCCCACAAACTTTTTTCTCCGGCGGCGACAACGTCGGTGTGCGCCATTATCCACACGGAAAAATCGTCGCTTGCACCCGGCACCGTAACGACAATGCTCGGACGCACGCCGCTTTCTACGCGGGGATCGGGTGCTTCAAAACGCTCGATATTCGTTAGTCCATGCGACAGGAGCCATTCGGTAAGTGCCGCGCATTTTTTGAATTCACCTTGACCGCCTGCTTCAGGAGCAAGCGCGGGAATGGAGGTAAGAAGCGTTTCGAGCGCGACCATATCGCGTTCACTTTGCTCTATAAAGGTATAAAGGGATGTTAAATTCATTTTATGTTCCTAATTTTGTTTGTATATGCGAGTATTTTATTGAAGTCTGCAAGAGGGTGCAACAGTGCGACCGGCAGATAATCAACACCCCTGACATAGAGCGTCGGGATATTAAACCCTCCGCCGGAATCAGATATGCCCACTCGGCTCGGTGTGTATGTCCCATTCGAGCAAGTGTGTCGGTACCTCTCGAGCACTGCTGTCGACACTTTTCGAGCAGCGGTATCGACAAGTTTCGAGCACTGCTGTCGGCATCTTTCGAGCAAGTATGTCGGCACCTCTCGAGCAAGCGTGTCGGTATCTCTCGAGCGAGCGTGTCGGTGCCACTCGAGCGAGTGGGTAAGTGCCACTAGGGCGAGCGGGTAAGTGCCACCCGAGCGAGTGAGTGGGTGCCACTAGGGCGAGTGGGTAAGTGCCACTCGAGCGAGTGGGTAGGTGCCACCCGAGCGAGTGGGTGGGTGCCACTAGGGCGAGCGGGTGGGTGCCGCGCGGACGAGGCGAACACTCACGTACAGTGGCGGCGGCGAAGCGTTTTACCTTACGTCCTCCGCACCAGCGAAAATAAATGCTCGCGCGTAAGCGTTGTGTAGACGGGGCGTCCGTGAGGACAGTGCGGGTCGGGAAGTTCGAGCGCGGCTTGTGCGATTTCGCTTGCCGCATTGTCATCCAAAATCCAGCCGTCTTTGACTGCCGCCTTGCATGCGGCGGACGCTGCAAGCGTATAAATCAAATCTTTCGGAGCCGAACGTTTTTCCAAAAGAATACGCGCTAATTCGTCTTCCGAGCCGCGCCACCGTTCCTGCACCGTTGTAAACGCCCACTCGCCCTCTTCTGTGCGGCTGCATTCAAAACCTATGCGGTTCAATTCCTCTTGTATAGACTGTAAATATTCGTCTTCGCCTGCGTCCTGCGTCTTTAAAACGTATGGAATAAGAAGCGTTTGGCGCGAGCCCTGCTCGTTTATGATTTTATCGAATAGTATGCGCTCGTGGGCGGCGTGCTTGTCGATGATGTACAGCGTGTTGCCTTTTTCCGCAATGATGAATGTGCCGAGTGCGCTTCCCAAAAAGTGGAACGGAGCGTTTTTCCATTCGTCGCTGACGGGTTTTGTTTTTGCGCCGCCGAATGTCTTGTACGCGCTTTTTCCTAATGTGAAGAAGTCCGCATGTTTTTTGCCGATTATGATTTTTTCGCTCTCGTTTCCGATTGACTGTTTGGCGGAAGCAATTTGACTTTCATTGTCTGCTGACTGGAAAGGGCATTCCGCCTCCGAATCGCTTTTTTCCGTGTTGACTTGACCGGCGTTTTCGTCCGTATCGACTGCGTTGTAAGCCCGAATCGCATTGTCAACAAGTTCAATGACTTCTTTTTCCGTTTCTTCCGCAGTCCGCTCCGTGCGTTCATGCGGTGCGCCGATAATTTTATCGTCGGAATAAAAAATCCGTCCGGCGCGGCTTTCGGTATAGTCGGAATGCCGGCGCGGATATTCGTATTTTTCCGGCGGAAACAAAGTTTCTTCCCGACCGTCCGTTGTCTTTCCCTGCGCAATGATTGCGTCGAGCCGAGTCCGTGTCGCATTTGAAAACGCGTATTCCGCGCTGCTTGCCTTTATCGCACCGAGCATAGTTTTTTTTGTGTACGCGGCAAAAAAACTCCGCAAGCCGGAACTGATTCCGTGGTGCAAGTCCGCAATATCCTTAAAACGCGCCTCTTTTTTGGCAGGATGAATGTTAAAGTCGACCAGTGCGGGATTGACTTGAATAAAAGCCGCCGCCGCAGGAAACGTGCCGTTCGGAAAATAGCCCTGACCGCCGTATTCAATCGCCTGCACAAGTGAATATTCCGTGATTTTTCTGCCGTTGACGTAAATGTAAATGTCTTTTTTGTTTTTGCGGTAAACGCCCGGCTCCCCGATAACGATTTTGAACGACCACGCGGGATTTTCGCCTGCCGCCTGCCCCGTAACTTCGTAAAATAAAGACGGACTTTCGGCAAACTGCATCGCCTGAACAAAACGTTCGGTAATGGAGACACCCGCAGGAAGATCCAGCTTTATATCGCCGTCGGAAATAAAGCGGAACATTTTTTGCGGGCACGGCAGGGCTTTTTCGATAAACACGGTTTTACAAAGGGCAGCCTCGCTTGCAGGGCGCTTTAAGAACACACGCCGCGCCGGAAAATTTTCAAAAAGCCCTTCCGCCATAACGATTGTGCCGTCCGTATGTGCATACGGCTCAATGATGTGGTCTTCCGTTATGGAAGAGCGCATAATGCAACCGCCTGAAATAATGCTTAAACGGCACACGGCGGCAATGGAACTTAACGCCTCGCCGCGAAATCCGAGCGTCGTAAGATTTAATAAATCCGTTTCCGATTCGATTTTGCTTGTCGCGTGGGGGTGCGCCGCCGTTTTTAAGTCGTCCTGCGTCATGCCGCAGCCGTTGTCGCCGACACGGACTTTTTCTATGCCGCCTTCAACGATTTCTACGGTGATTTTATCTGCGCCCGAATCGACTGCGTTGTCCATAAGCTCGCGGACGATTGCATTCGGGCGGTCGATAACTTCCCCCGCCGCAATTTTACGCGCAACTTCCGCGTTGAGCTGTTTTATCGGACGCTCTGCGCTCATTGTCGTGTTCCGGCTAACGGTTCTCCTGCAGAACCGTCATCGCCCAGCCCTGAAAAAAGTTCGAGTTCTGCTGTGTCCGCCGTTACAGGCGCGTCCGCCATCGGATTGTTCATCAGCTGTTGAATTCTGCCTTCGATTTTGTCTATTTCTTTTTCCATTGTGCGCGCAAGTTTGATTCCCTGCTCAAAATCCTTGAGCGCTTCTTCAAGCGAAACGTCGCTGCGCTTTATGTCGGCTGTCAGCCGCTCGAGTTTTTCAAGATTTTGTTCAAAATTCGTCATTGTCTTTCCTCCACCCGTGCGATAATTTTTCCTTTCGCCGGAATGATTTCTATTTCAGCGCCGATTGCCGCTTGTTTTCCGTCGCGGATAATCTGCTGCGTGTTTTTGTCGCGCACCATCGAATAGCCGCGTTCAAAAATCGCCTGCGGACTTGCATTTTCAAGAATAAGACGGAAATTTTCTATTAAAACACGCGCATCCCGAATTTTTTGAACCATGCCGTCGTAGATTTCGTCTTTCATATAGTCGAAACGCTGCAAAAGCGGCTGTTCGATTGAGCGGAATTTGAGTTCAAGATTTTCGGGGCTGAAACTTTGAATCATCAGTTTTGCATTTTTTACGCGCGAATCAATATGTTGGTGTAATTCATTTTTATAAAACAATATCATGTTGAGAATATCGCTCAACTGCGGAACGGCAAGCTCCGCCGCGGCGGACGGTGTGGGGGCACGCTTATCGGCTGCAAAATCGCTTAAAGCCCAGTCGATTTCGTGCCCGACCGCGCTGATAACCGGGATTTCCGACTCCGCAATTGTGCGGACAACGTTTTCATCGCTGAACGGAAGCAAATCTTCCAATGAGCCACCGCCTCGCCCGACAATCAAAACATCGCATTTTTTGAGAGCGTTTGCGTTTTTTATCTGATGTACGATTGATTCCGCCGCTCCGTCTCCCTGCACAAGCGAGGGGAACACGATTGCCGAAACGCATTTGTTGCGCCGACGCATAATCTGCAAAATATCGCGCAGCGCGGCTCCCGTCGGACTGGTTATAATTCCGATTGTTTGCGGAAAAGGCGGAAGAGGACGTTTTTTTGCCTCGTCAAAAAGCCCTTCCGCTGCAAGACGTCGTTTGCGCTCTTCAATCATTTTAAGAATCGCGCCTTCGCCTGAAACGGTCATCCGCGTTATAAGAATCTGATAATTTCCGCGCGCAGGATAAACCGTCAGCCGCCCCGTACACTGAACTTTTGTACCGTCTTTCGGCACAAAATCAATGTGTGCCGCCGCACTCCGAAACATAACCGCGCTTATCTGAGAAGATTCGTCTTTTAGTGTAAAATAAAGATGCCCCGACGAATTGGGGCGGTAGTTAGAAATTTCGCCTTCAATGCAGATTTGCGGAAAAGAGGATTCAAGCATATCTTTGAGCAGTGAATTGATTTCAGAAACGGAAAAAACTTTGTCGCCGGAAAAAAGCGATTCATTCATGGCGCGATTTTAGCCGTTCAAAGAAAGAGTTGCAACCGCCCCCGAATATTGATTTCAAGGCTTCCTCATTATGAAAATTGTATACAAATTTTGCAGTCCGCAAACTTGCGTAAAATGTCTTCCGGGAAGTACGGACAGGATATTAGACAGTCTGCGGTATGCCGTGTATAATTAACCTATGTCGCTTAATTGCCGTGAAATAGACACAATCCTCGGAGAGCTTGAACTTGAAGGCTCGTATATTCAAGATATCGTACAGCCGGGATTCGGCTCGCTTGCATTTTTTATTTACGGCAAAAACGGGGCAAAAACAATTTTAATTTGTACGGCACAGAATTCCTGCCGAATCCACGAAACTAAAAGAAAAATTATACGGAATGAAAAGCCTTTGCGCTTTATGGAATGCCTAAAATCGAAAATCAAAGGTGCTAAAATCGAAAGCTGCTCGCAGATAGGTCTTGAGAGAGTTGTTGAATTAAAACTTCTGCACGGCGAAAAACGCTTCTTATTCTATATACGTCTTTGGAACAATGCCGCCAACGCAGTTCTTTGCGATTCCGATATGAAAATCATAGATGTGATGTTTCGGCGTCCGGCGAAAAATGAAATAACCGGCGGCATTTTCGTTCTTCCCGAAAAACGCCCTGAACCTGAAAATAACGATAATTCGAACAGCAAAGTTTGGACTGTCAGAGATTTTGCCCAAATCGAAGAGCAATATAAAACGAACAACTCCAATTCTGCGCCTCTAACATTTAATCAAAAAGTTGACTTATGGTACGGAGAATATGCGGAAAGTCTTTCCCGTGAATCTTTACTTTTGCAGGCGCAAAAATGGTATGAAAGCACAAAATTCCGCATGGAAAATGCGCTTGCCCGTCTTGTAAAAAAGCAGGAAGATTTTGTTCAATGCGGACAATATAAGATTCAGGGGGATTTGATTTTATCGAATGCACATTTGCTTGACGGAAAATCCAACTTTATTGAGTGTACCGATTACACAAGCGGAAAAACCGTAAGTATACGTATTGATTCGTCAAAAACTGCGCAGGAAAATGCTGCCGCCTGTTACGAAACTTACAAAAAGCAAAAATCCGGCGCGGAAAACCTTGTTCACGATATTGAGATTTTGCGTACAAAAATCGACCGACTTGAAAAAATCTACAACGATATAACAACGGAAGGCAATCCTGTAAAAATAGAACAGCTCTTGCGCAAACAGCTTACGCCCAAACAAAAAATAAAAAAGGCGCATCCGGGATTGGATTACACTGTGGACGGTTGGTATATCCTTGTAGGCCGTACGGCAGATGAAAACGATGAACTTTTGCGCCGTCATGTGCGCGGAAGTGACATTTGGCTTCATGTGCGTGATTTTGCCGGCGGCTACGTGTTCATCAAAAGCAGGGCAGGCAAAACCGTTCCGCTTGATATTCTGCTTGATGCTGCAAATCTTGCCGTATATTATTCAAAAGGACGCGGTGCAGGAAAAACGGATTTGTATTATACTAATGTAAAATATTTAAGGCGTGCTAAAAATGCCCCTAAGGGAACCGTACTTCCGACTCATGAAAAGAATCTTTGTATAGTTCCGGATAAAGTGCGTTTGGCTCGACTGGATAAACTCCAACAGGAAGAAGAACTTTGAAAGACTTTGCGAATAAAACCACATATCAAAAGCCTCTGGCTAAATTTTCGAAAATTAAACCTTTTTTTACGATGCCGTTTTTCAGTGCTACAAAAAAGGCTTGTTCGTATTTTTTGAGCAATGTGTGGAATAATTTTTTTATGTTGCAGCAAAAGCAAAAGCTGCGGCTGTCGAAAATCCCTGTTGTATCGGTGGATCATGAGCTGGACAACAAAATTCCTTTCGTGAAGAATAAGATTCGTATATATATGGATTTTGTCGGGCTGCTTTTACGTACCATAAGTATGTTTTTGAAAAAATTAAACAAGCAGACGGCAGGAAAAGTTTGTTCATACTTTTTGATATTTTTGGGCAGCCTTTATGCGAATGCCGCTTTTGTGTACAGTTTTTGCATGACTACAACACGGCGTCCGCCTTACAAAAACGGCTTTAAATTCTTGTTGATTCATTTGTTTGATCCGCATTTGCTGTGCGTGCCGAGTTTACACGTTTCAATTGTAAGCGGAATATACGCTTTTGTGCGCCAGGTTTTTGCGGATTGCCCGGAGTCGGAAGTTTCTGCCGACGAAAAAGAAAATATGCTGACCGAAATCTATAACGGCGCACTGGCGATTACAGAAAGCGTACTTTTTGTAAAACAGCACAGCATAAATTGTATTGCCGCCGCACTTTTTATGGTAAGTACCGTAAACGGAAACGATTTTTTTACTTCCGATGATGCTGCTGTGTTCATCAGCAGACTTTTTCAGGACAGCCCGGAAATTGAAGAAGATGACGCTTTGGAAATTCGGAACTATATACTTTCCGTTTATACGTCTCTTATGAACGCTTATCAAACATCTACCGAATGGCAGCATCCGCTATTGCACTGGATAAAAGACTACGCGGAAAGTACGGAACAAACGTCGGAACTTTCAAGGCTTGAGCTTCAGCTTGAGCTTATGTAGGTTAAATTTCGAACTTGGAAATCTCGAAATTACACAAATATCATACCGTTATCGCGGCAAAGGTATTGAACTGCTATCCTGCCCGTTGCTGCTGCAATCGGAAGACCGCCGGGCATCATCATTCTTTGCCCTGCAAAATACAGCCCGTTGACGCTTTTTGATTTTGCCGGATACACAAACATGGCTCCACCGGCTTTCCATACGCTCATCCAACTGCCTTCATGCGAATGGCAATAACGCTCGTATGTAACAGGAGTTGCGACATCTGTTACTTCGATTTTTGATTTTACATCCGGCAAGAATTCGGAAAGAGCGGAAATAAAGCGTTCCAGCAAATCTTGTTTTTTCTGCTTATACGAGCCGTCTTTTTTCGCGTTTTTCCAATATTCATAGCTGTTGCCCAATAACAGGCAGGTTAAAGCCGTACAACCTTCCGGTGCATAATTTTGATAAAGTGCATAATTATTGATTCTTAATTCATTTACTTTAAGTCCGCCTGCTTCAAACGGTTCTTTTAGCGGAAACACAAATGCTCTAGGAAGATTTTTCAAATCGGCTTTTAGTCCCAAACAAATAAACATATTCTGTTCGGTAATAACTTCTTTTTTCATTTTGTTTATCCAAGACTCTTTAAGAGGCGGATTAAAAAGTTTGTCTACCGCACTGCGCAAGTCCTGTGTTACGATAACCGAATCCGCCGGAATAAAATTATCTCCTGCTTTTACGCCTTTTACTTTTCCGCTTTCAATCACGACTTGCTCAACTTTTGTTTTGTATTGAATTTTTCCGCCAAGTCCTTCAAACGTATCTGCCATATTCCGCGCCATCTGCAATGAACCGCCTTCCGGATAACCGCAGTCTCCGGAAGCAAACGATGCAAGCGTATATACAAAAGCTGCCGCATTGTAACGCTCGCCTATTATAGACATAAGAAGCGCGCGTAAGTCTTTATTTTTGAAACGTGCAACATAATCTGTGTAAGATTGATTTTTTAGTGCCGGATAACGCAGCATTGCCGGAAGCATTGAAATAAATTCCGATAATTTAGGATGCGCGGGATTAGCGGTTTTTAGACCGGGAATATCGGCAATAACCATGTGGATGCTTTTAAATAAACGTATGTCTTTGCAAAGCATCTTTATTGCAGAGGAGTCTTCCGGTGCGAAAGACAAAAATTCTTGCTCCAGCTTTTTTACATCGCGGTAAAGATTTACAGTTTTTCCGTTGCCGACAAATGTATAAAACGGATCTTTATAAAATACAGGATTATTTTCTTTAAGCGCACCTATTTCTTTCCAAATGCGGTTAAGCGGCATTCTTTCAGAAGAACCTGTAAGCCAATGCATTCCGCCTTCAAAAAGATAACTTTTGCGGCTCCAGCTTGTAGAAAGTCCGCCCGGAATATTATGGCTTTCAAGGATTGTAACATTGAATCCGGCGCGGCGCGCATAAATCCCTGCCGTCAGTCCTGAAATACCTGCACCTATTATGATAACCTGCTTTGATTCGATATTGTTTTTGTTCATCATAAGCTCCATTTAGAATTCAATAAGGTTAGTGTTTTTGAGGAAATAATTTTTTCATAGCTCCGGAATCGTTTTTGATATTTTCTATTGCATTCAGCAAAAATGCAGCAAATATCGAAATAAAGAAACCTGCAAAAGTAACGATTATGCAAAGTTTTCCGCGAGAGGGTTCGGCTTTTTTGTCGGAGATTTCCG
This sequence comes from uncultured Treponema sp., assembly GCA_963544675.1. GTDB lineage: Bacteria > Spirochaetota > Spirochaetia > Treponematales > Treponemataceae > Treponema_D. The sequence continues at coordinate 5,828 of CAUUGI010000041.1, read as the reverse complement.
GGCGTTCAAGAACTTGAAAAACCGGTGTTTCGCTTTGCATTTCGATTTTAAGCAATTCATATTGAGTTTTAAGCTGCTTGTACACCTGCCTTTGCGCGTCCAATTCCATTTGAAGTTTAGCCGCAGTAAGAGAGATTGAAGGAAGATTCCATGCGTTTCCGCCTGCTCCTACAGAATTTGCAACGCGATTTATTTCACTTTCGAGGCGTTGGATTTCTTCATAACTTGAAGCAATATTTTTTTCAAGATTATCTTTTGAGATTCTGTTTTTATCGATTCCAAGCTCATCAAATCGACTTTGAAGCCGGTCAACGGCAAAATCCACAACTGCTTTAGCAAAAACAGGGTCTATATCGGTATATGAAATTGTGAACACGCCGCTGTTCTTATCTATTTCAGCGGTAAAATTTTGTTTTATATATTCTCTTGAATCGGACTTCGGGAATTTTGATTTTTTGAATGTCGGTTTTGAAAGAATATTAAAATTATCCACGACGGCATCTAAAAAAGGATTTGACGACGCAAGATATACGGCAAGAGAGCTGTATGTTGCCCCTGAAGAACTTGAGATTCCTGCCAAGCCGGCGAGATTTCCAAGTCCGCTTGAAGAAAGCATTGAAGAAAGCGATGAACCGGCAGATTTTGAATCATTTATGAGCATAGCGGCGGAAGATTTATATCTGTTAGGCATAAAAGATTCTTCCGGCGGCAGTTTTAATGAAATTATGGAGATTATCAGTGCCGCCGCCATTGCTGTAAGCGTAACAATAATAATCATAATCTTGTAACGCAGTAAAACTGCCGTTAAATCGAGCAAAGAGATTTCATCATCGTTGTTTTTTTCCGTATCAGACATAAAAAATCCTGTATTAAGAGCTTGTAGTAATTGTAAATAAATATAAACGCAACTTAGCTAAGTCTTTCAAAACTCGGCATTTGACCTGTTAAATAATTTTATCATTAACCGATAGGCAGTTCAACACAACCAAACGGAGTATTTACATTTATGATACGGTTTATGGATTTTTTGTCCGAATATAAAATATGAAAAAATTATTTACCGTTTTTTTTACATTGCTTTTATGTACATTTTTCTCATGCAAAACTGTTGCGCCTCTGTCGTCAAGTAAAAATATTTCCCGCTCCCTAACAGGAACGCCCGTTATGAGCGCAAAACAGCTTTTTGAATACTTTATCAGCCAAAATCCACGTGCAGATAAAGCTATGATAAAAAGACTTGCGGCGTATTATATAGAAGAAGCAAACGCGGAAAGGATTAACTCGGATGTTGCATTTGCACAAATGTGTGTTGAAACGGGCTTTTTGCGCTTTGGAAATTTGGTTACGCCTGAAATGCACAATTACTGCGGATTAGGCGCAATAGATACCGAGCACAGAGGTGAAGTATTTGCAAATGAGCGGCTGGGCGTTCGCGCGCACATTCAGCATCTTCATGCTTATGCTACAACTTCCGAATCTGTCTTAAACCGCCCTCTTATTGATAACCGCTATAAATGGGTAAAACCGCGCGGCAAAGCACCTACGGTTTTTGAACTTGCAGGTACTTGGGCGGCAGATAAAAACTACGGCGCAAAATTGGATTCGATGCTTTCACGTATGGAACAATTCGCTCGGTGATGCAATTTTGTACTGCGGCAAAAACTTAAAAACTGTCGTATGCAAATTCTCCTTGTGGCATAAAATTAAATAATCAGACTTGCCAGCTGCAATTTTATGATATAGAGTATAATTAAGTATGTTTCGAAACGTAAGTTTACGAACAGATTTAAGCATACAATTGGAGAGTTGACATTTATGAGCAGGTCGAATAGATTCCCCCCCCCCCCCCCGACTTTTGCGCGGTCTTCATTTCGGAAAGTCCGCCATTTTTTATAAAATCATTTTAACGAAGCATCTCAGTCAATCCCCAAAAATTAAGCCATAGTATCGGTTTATTAACTTCAGGCAGAATGTGTAAAAAATATAAGGAGGAGCATTATGAGCTTACGTTCTACATTAACTGCATTTGCAGTTGCGCTTGTCGGGTCGGCAGTATTTATTGCACTTGGCGTTTCTGTTTTTACAATGCGGCAGAATTTCGAAAATCAATTTTACAAAAACACAGATGCAATTCTTGCAAACGGTGCTATTGATCTACAATCAACTTTACTTACCGGATATTCCAAAGCAAGTGCATGGGCTTCAAATCAAATTGTAAGAGATTGGATTTTTAAAGGTGAACCGGATAATGAACAAAAAAAACTTATAATGGATCGTCTAGTTGAATTTTCTAATGAAGAAAATTTTATTATGGCATGGGTTTCAAGTACGGAAACAAAAAATTATTACACAGTTGGAATGAGTCATAAAATACAGCTTACGCATTTACAAGAAAATGATCCTTCCGATTCATGGTTTTTTAAGACCTTAAAACTCAAAGACAACGTTACTTTTAATATAAATCCAAGCAAAGAAACAGGGATTACCGGTTTATGGATAAATGCGAAAATTATCGGACAGAATAATAAAGTGCTCGGTATTGCCGGAATAGGTCTTAATTTAGACGAAGCCGTTGAAAAAATGTCAGCATCAGTTCCATCTCCCGATTCTATGCTGTTTCTCACGGACATGGAGGGTAATATAATTATTTCTTCATGCGATAAAGAATTCGAAAGCAGCATAAATTCATTCTTTCCCAAAAATATTTCGCAAGTAAAAGATTTTCCGCATATTATGAAATGGCATTCCGCAACTGAAGGTAAAATGATTTATGCGGACAGGCAAATCGGTATTCTGCCTTATAAAATTGCTCTTATTGCCCCTGTAAAAGATTTTGTTCCCGGATTTTTTAAAATTGCCAAAAAATCGCTTATTATAACCGTATTTATAATCATTCTGACGGTGTTTTTGATTGCGCTTGGTGCAAGAAATTTGAGCAAAAGAATCAAGCGTCTGTGTAATTCTTTTGAATTGATTGCAGCGGGAGATTTTACAGTAAATATCCGCAATAAAAATGACGAAATAGGCAACATTGCTCTTTATATGAATAAAACCGTAAAGGCAATGGCAGAATCTTTCAGATCTTTTAAGAATGAAATAAGCAACATGGAAGCAGTCGGTGCACAGCTTTCAAATAATATAAGTGAAACTGCAAGCGCGGTTAATGAGATTGATGCAAATATCTCCAATATAAAAAAGCAAACATCCGTACAATCCGGAAGCGTGAATGATGCTGTTGTTCTAATAGAAGGGATTACAAATACAATCGGTCATCTTAATTCCGTAATTGAAAAACAGGCAATGAATGTATCGCATTCTTCTGCTGCGGTTGAACAAATGACGGCAAATATTGCTTCTATTACACACTCGCTTGAAAAAACCGACACTATGATAAAAAAATTGGCAGAAGCAACTGCTGAAGGAAAAACGACTTTGGTAACTTCCAACAGCGTTACACAAAAAATATCAGAAGCATCCGGCGGCTTGATAGAAGCCAGCAATGTGATACGGAATATTGCCGATCAAACCAATCTTTTGGCGATGAATGCAGCTATTGAAGCTGCTCACGCAGGTGAGTCCGGAAAGGGTTTTGCAGTAGTTGCCGACGAAATACGCAAGCTGGCGGAAGAATCAAGTGCGCAGGGAAAAAGCATTACAGAAACACTTAAGAAATTCGGTGATGAGATTTCCGTTTTATCTTCCTCAGCAAAAATTGTGGAAGAAAAGTTTAATGATATTCACAATATTTCTGAAAATGTCCGTAATATGAGCGCGGAATTAACTTCCGCCATGCAGGAACAGGAAAACGGCAGCCGCGAAGTGCTTGCCGCAATAAGGGAAATAAGCGTAATAACAGGCGAAGTCAAAAAAGGTTCTGCAGAAATAGTTTTGGGCGGCAAGGGTGTTTCCGACGAAATGGCAAAACTTGATTCTTTATCGCTGACAATCAAAGAAAGCATGAATGAAATGTCCTCCGGCGTAAATTTAATCAATAACGCCGTTCAGGAAGTAAATGAGATGTCTCAAAAAAATAAATCAAGCATCGATACTCTTGCAGTTGAAGTACAAAAATTTAAGGTTTAGCGGCATCAGACAAAAGAACTTATCTCTGACAGCGTGCTGTTTCGACGAAAAGCTCGACCGGAGCATATAATGCAAGTTTGTAGTGCAAAGCCGGTAGCGGAGTGGAGAACAAAATATCGCCGAAAGCACAGTGTGATTTAACCGGTATTTTCACAATTCGTCATTCGACCTAAAAGATTTTGTGCCTATCCTGCCCGTTTCAATTTTGACGAAAAATGTTTGCATTATCCGCAGTTCGGATTTAGAATAAATTAAAATCACTCTGACAGGCGGACTTGACACACATGAGAGGAATCAGTAGCTTACCCCCCCCCCCCCGACTTCTGTAGGAAATCCGGCACCATTCCGCTCCGACGGAATCTTTTTATTTTCGTTTCAAGTTAATTTACTCAGTACTTTGTATATGTCATTGACGACGGACAGGATAAATTGGTTTTACATACCGAAACTTGGTTTGATGCCTGCTGCAAGCTTTTTATCTAAAACTTGTTTACATCCGTCGCCCACATTAATTTGCTGCTGATAAATCGGCATATAAATGACAAGAAAAAACTGCATTAAACAGGATTTGAGGGACGAAGGAGGCCGACATATAGGAGTTTTACAAAAAATACTTGAGCGATAACGAAGTTATTGAACAGATTTTATATAACAGCGGCAATCAAACAGTTTTAATACTCCATAAGTTTTTTTGCGATGGGAATAACAGTTTCCCGGATATAATATCTCACCGCAAGAAGACTCCGCTCTGTTAGATTGCTTTAAAAACGGTATAAAACCGTTATAAGGGCTTGGTGCAGAAAAGTACAATTTCTCCTTGCACACTTTTTTGTTCCGTAAAGCTCAGCTGATTCCGGATGTCTTGGGATTGAGACTCGTCAATCCCAACCTTTTCTTTACCACCTTTGGCGGACAGAACAACCGACGATAAAACAAGACTTGAAAGATACAATCGGTCTGTCGTCGTTTTCAAGTTTGAGAAACGTAAACTTATGGAAAATATGATTTTAGAAACTTACAGAAAAACGGAGGGAAATGCATAAAAATCAAGGTATATTCAGAGTTGGATATACACTTTATCCAACCCGAGCGGCAAACCATACAATGGAGGAGGGTACAAAAATAAAAAATGCTTCAGCATAATCCGAAACTTTATGCTGAAGCGCACAGCTTAAACGGTCTGCACTATTCACCGTTCGGTGCAGTGGTACACCCTGCTCGGGGTGCGAGTACATACCCCGTTCAGGGTGCGGGTACATACCCCGTTCGGTGCAGAGGTACTGCCTCGCTCGGTGCAGGGGTACTGACCCGCTCGGTGCAGAGGTAGCGATCCGCTCGGATCAGAGATACCGCTCCGTTCGGATCAGAGGTACGAATCTGCCTTTAAGCAGTTACATATCTCGCCCACGTTTGCTGTGCAAACGCGCATGAAAACTCGCTTGGGCTTCCAAAGGGCTTAGCCCTTTGGAAGGGCGAGGAAAGGAAGGTGGGTTTTAGGGAGGAAGGGAAACCCCTGCTCTGAACGGGGGTTTCCCTTCCTCCCTAATAAAACAAAGAGGTCTAAGGGGACCCCCTCCCCTTAAAGAAAAAAAACACTTAAAAGGAGTTGTTTATGAAAAAGCGTTTTTCGCTAAAGAACAAACTTATTTTTATTTTCGGTGCACTGATTGCGCTTGCATCACTCGTAGAGGGCTTTTTTGCCGTGCGCATTGCACGCAAAGCCGTTACGGAAAAAGTAGAGCTTC
>CAUUGI010000040.1:0-17733 GCA_963544675.1 uncultured Treponema sp. | reverse complement strand
TCCCGAGCGGGGCAGTACCTCTGTCCCGAGCGAGGCAGTACCTCTGTCCCGAGCGGGGCAGTACCTCTGTCCCGAGCGAGGCAGTACCTCTGTCCCGAGCGAGGTGTACTACCGCACCCCGAACGGGGTCTACTACTGCACCCTGCTCGAGATTTGTCGCCCGCAGCCGCCCCGCAAAACCGATTTACCGTCCGCGCTTCGTTTCACGCGAGTTTTGCTGACAGCAAAACTCGCAGCGAACGGCAAATCCATTCCATCTGTCAAATCCCTTTTTACCGTTCGCCATAGACCGAAAGCGTTTTTGCCGCAAGAGTAACTTCGCTGCCGCCTTTAAGCGCGTCTGAATCGGGCGGCGCAAAGTTGATTCCGTCAGTGATAAGATTCCATTCACCGCTCTCCGGCAGAACAAACGTCGCGGCGGAGGAAAGCGGATTTGCAAGTATGAGAAGCGTATTCCGGTCATCGCCGCATTTTTTACCGTCGATACGCCATGCAAGCACTTCTTTCGGAAGCTCCGCCTCTTCATTGTCGATAAACGCGAGAGCGTCCGCAAGTTTTTTGCCGTCGGCAATGCGGAATGCCGGATGCGCTTTACGAAGTGCGATTAAATCCCTCGTATAGGCGACGACGCTTTGTTTTTCGACACAGCGGCTCCAGTCAAGCGCGTTAATCTTATCGCAAACGTTGTACGTGTTGCGCAAAATCGCCCGCCCGTCGGCAAGACGCGCAGCATCGTCAAACTGCGAAATATCTTTCATCATATCGAACGGCACTTCTTTTGTGCGCATAAATTCCATTCCGGCGTGCAAGATAGGAAGTCCCTCCGCCAAAATCACAAGCGAAAGTGCGAATTTCTGCATTTGCTCGTAATACGCCGCGTCTTTGTCCGGCTCAACAAGGATGAGCTTGTCGTTGAGCGTCATGTTGTCGTGAATTTCCGTGTAGTTGAGCGAAATCCACGTCTTTTTTCCCCACGGAAACGGTGCGGCAGTCCCTTCGACTTTTTTATAGTCCACCTGCGGATGTTCCGTCGCTCCGACAATTCCGAATTTTATCGCTTCGCGTCTTCTTCCGTCATGAATAAAGCCCGGCTCCGTATCGCCGAATGCCGCCCCCTTGATTCCGCAGCGCACTGCATCGTTGAAAAAACCTATTTCATCCAAAAGCGCAGCGTTCGACATATCAGCTGGCTGCATTTTTCCCGCTTGGTACATACACCACCCTTCTCCGTAGAGGAGGACGTCTTTTTTTATCTTTTGAAGTGCTGCCCGCGCTTCATTGAGCGTCCTTACGTCGTGCAAGCCCATCAAATCGAAGCGGAAACCGCATAATTTGTATTCCGTAAGCCAATAGCGGAGCATATCAACAATATAGCGGCGCACCATCGCGTGTTCGCTCGCCGTATCTTCGCCCGCCCCGGAATACCCTTCAACACGATAATAATAGCCGGGAACACATAAGTTGAATGCGTGCTTAAGTCCGTCGTTTACGTGATTAAACACAACGTCCATGACAACGCCGATTCCGGAATCCGCATACGCTTTAATCATTGTTTTAAACTCGCGGATTCTCACCGCCCCGTCATAGGGATTGGAAGAATACGAACCTTCCGGAAGCCCATAGTTTTGCGGGTCATAGCCCCAGTTGAACAGACCGAACGTTGACTTTTCAGCATACGCAGCGTCGTGCGTTTTTGCCTCGTCCACAGAACGGAAGTCGAACAGCGGCAGAAATTGCACGTGCGTTATCCCAAGCGATTTTATGTGGTCGAAGCCCGTCGGAACGCCGCCGAATGAAGTGCCGCTTTCCACCGCTCCAAGATACGTCCGCCGAGCCGCCTTGGAGCCGTTCCAATGCGGAGACGATGTAATATCTGCAATATGCGCTTCGTAAAGCACCGCGTCGGACGGAGACTGTAATTCCGGCAGGCGGATTTTATCCCAGCCGTCGGGATTCGTCCGCGCAAGGTCTACAACCATCGAACGCATTCCGTTTACACCGGCGGCTTTTGCATACGGGTCGCTTGAAATCGCGGTAACTCCGTGAGCGCGCACCTTAAACTGATAATAAATGCCGTGCAGGTCGCCTTTGACGCACACTTCCCACACGCCTGCAAATCCTTTTTCCGTGCGATTTTGCATGACGTATGTTTGCTGCTGCGGAGCATTTTCTCCGTCGGCAAACAGCACAACTTCAACTGCGCGTGCAGTCGGCGCCCAAAGCCGAAATACCGTTTCGCTTTTTCCGTACAAGGCTCCAAGTTCCGCATCGGTCGTGTATTTATCTTCAAATTCTTTTGAATCGAACAGCCATTCAAGCGCGGCTGTATTTGCGCCTCCGCTTACCCGGCTTTTCATACGCCCGGAAAGCGTTAATTTTTCAAGATAATCTTTTATATGAACGGAGCCGCACCATTCTGCAGCAAAATCGTGCGCAGGGAAACCGGCGGTAATCCATCGTTCAGGACAGCAAAACTTTGCCGCGCTCTGCTGTTCATTTTTCTTTTGCTGACCTGCTTCCGCGTTTTCTGGAGCAAACTTGACTTTTACCGTCCGCTTTTCATTCGGTTTTATGCGCACTCCGTTTAAATACAATTCCGGAAGCGCAAAAAAATCTTCTCCCGCATTCCAGCGAACTTCGCATTCGTATTCGTTTTCCGCGCGGTTTATATCGACGCAAAGCGTCCAGCCGCGCCCGAAGGGAAGCATTGCAGAAAAGGATTCAAGATTTTGCGGTAAATGCGGATGTAAGTCCAATTTTCCTTCCGCAAGGCGCGGCGTAAATCCCGCTATATCCTGACAGACGTTCCGCACAAATTCAGCAAGGCTCCATGCTTGCGAAAAAGTCCCCGACAACTTCGGATTTCCGTCCGCGTCCGGTTTTGCGTGAATGTTTTCGCTTAAAGAACCCGCAGCACCCCAATCCAAAATCATTTTTGCTTCATTTTGAATGATTGCCGCAGGTTTTTCTCCCATCGCATTGCGCCCCTCCGCCGCCGCACTTATATACGCGCCGCTTTGCCATTCCCAAATCGTACCGTTATGATACGCCGCGTCCTTGTGGTACATAGCGGGATTTTCATGTTCAGGGTGAAAAAGCGGATCGTCGGGAGAGAGGCTGAACAGCCCGAACGGACTTACAAGCTCGCGCTCAACATCTTCAAGAACACGCTCGGTTTTATGCGGACTGCAAAGGCGATTCTCCTCTCCTGCAGGCAAAACGGAAGGAACAGTCAGCGTCAAAAGTTGATTCGGGCGGACTTTCATGTCCTTTGCCCATTCGCCGTACTGCCCTTCGGGAAGATAATCCGCCATCGAATCATAAATAGGATTCCAGAAGATAGCATCAAAAGAGGCTTTTACCTTTTCAGCAAGACAGGCATATTCTTTTGACTTTTCAGCATTTCCCGTCATGTCCGCAACGATACTGCCGATTTTAAGCGCGGTAAACCACAATGCTTGAACATCGTTCGCCCTGTCTCCGCGCGGCGACCACGCTTCTTTGTTTTGAATGCGTGCATCCATCCACGTGTCCGCATCTCCGTGCTTCAAAAATCCGTGTGCGTCCGTGCGCGCAATGTCAGCATCGAGTGCGGTAAAAATCGTCTTTTGCAGTTTTGAAAGAATTGCCGTGTCGCCTGAATATTGAACATATTCCCACAACGCGCGGATAAACCACAGCGTACCGTCAGCAGTGTTATAAATAACGTCATCCGCGCTTCTATATCGGTTCGGAATGCGTCCGTAAGTCGAACTTGCCTCGTCCACATCCTGAAAACCTGCAAATCCTAAAAGTACGTCTTTTGCTTCCGCAAAGCAGCCCGACGCAAGAAGCGTTCCGCAAAGGGAAATAAACGTGTCGCGCCCCCAGTTATCGCGGAACCAAGGAAGACCTGCCCAAATTCCTGTGCAGTCGGACGCGGAATCTTTTGTTGCAAGCATCCAGCCGTTAAACCGCGCCCATAAAAACGCTTCGTCAAAACGTTTATCGCCGGAATCTATTGCACACTTTTCAAGGAAAGCTGCAATCGTACGGCAATGTGTTCCAATCGCTTTTCCTTTTGCAAGACGCACCGCCTTTTTTACGGCATCAGTTTGATTATTTTCAAAAACGATATACCATCCGTCAGCGGAAAAAGGTTTTTCCTGCCCGGGATTTTTCACAGCCTGCGTTTCGCGGTACAATTCGACATCGTTTTCTTTTATTACATATCTAAAATTGAATTCCGCAGCCGCTGCAAAACCTGCGGAAGAACTTACAACCGTGCAGCCGTCGATAATTTCCGAATTCCATTCAATTTCCTTCGCTTCGACGGATTCTTCCGTATCTGTGCCTGATTTTTGAGATTGCTCATTATCTTCTGTAATTTCCGCTTCAAGCTGTTGAACTTTACCGGCACTTCCCGGAATTCCTGCACTTTTTGCCGAATAGATATAGAATGCCTGCTCATCCAATAAAAGCGAAACGTTAAGCATTCCGTCAACAAAGGCAGCCATAAAGCCTTCCGGACGCACATCTATATATTCCGCCTCTTTCAAAGAGTGTCCGTCCGAAGAAAAACCGGTTAATAACCGTGTGCTGCCTCTAAAATACCCGTCATTTTCACTGTTTTCCGAAAAAAGAAATTCCAAATAACCGCTGCACTTGTCAGTCCAAGCCATTCTGCGGTTTGAATTCCGCGTAAGTCTGATGTTCATAGGATAGAGAATACATTATGATAAATAGAATTGCTAGAGTTCGAAAAAAAATGGAGCCGCAAGATTCGCAGCTCCGGTTATTTATACAATTTATGCGTTTCGTCCGCAGCAGTTTTTATATTTTTTGCCGCTGCCGCACGGACACGGATCGTTACGTCCAATTTTCGGCGAAGTGCGGCGCACCGTAACGGATTCTCCCGTTGTATGTCTCTGCATAACGCCGCTTGCCGCCTGTCTCCGCGCTCTGTCTCCCATAGACGCGCCCGATGCACCAAAGCCCGATTCCGCTTCGTTGTGAGTTGCGTTCATCTGCGTGCGGTTGTGCTGCATGGCAAGCCGCCTTTGCTCCTGCGCTTCGGGACTTAACTGGATATGCACCTTAAACACGCGCGACATAACGCTCGTCCTAATCGAATCCAACATTTCGTCGAAAATATCGAATCCGTCATTTTTATATTCCGTAAGCGGATTTTTAGAACCATAAGAGCGAAGCGCAACCGCGTCGCGCAGACTTTCGAGAGTTTCAAGCTGGTCAAGCCATTTTTTATCGATTATCTGAATGTACTGATAGCGGATAAACATATTCAGATTTTCTTTACCGACAAGAGTTTCCTTTTCAGTAATATCGTTTTGAAGCGCGGCTTCAAGAGATTCTTCCGTTAAGCGGTCTTGCGGAAGCTGGAGCCCGAACATATTTTTTATCGTTTCGTTTAATTCATACAATGCCGCGTCGTGTTTGGTCTTGGACTTTGCAGACATTTTGTAATCATAAAAAATATCTTCTATTGTATCGCGGGCATTATTCATAACGCGGGTAGATAAATCATCATCGGCAAGGATAGCGTCGCGCTGACTGTATACGACAGTCCGCTGTTCGTTCAAAACATCGTCATAGTCAAGCAAGTGTTTGCGGATTTCAAAGTTGCGGTCTTCAACTTTTTCCTGCGCTTTTTTAATCCCCTTGTTGAGCCAAGGATGGTCGATAGGCTCTCCGGGCTGCATTCCTATGCGCTTCATAAGATTTTTCATGCGCTCGCCGCCGAAAAGTCTCATCAAATCGTCGTCCATCGAAATAAAGAACTTACTGCGTCCCGGATCCCCCTGACGACCGGAACGACCGCGCAGCTGATTGTCGATACGGCGGCTTTCATGCCGCTCGGAACCGATAACATACAATCCGCCTGCCTGTTTTACTTCTTCGCAATCTTTGAGCCACTGCTCTTTTTCGATTTTATAAGCGGCTTCGTACTGTTCGGGAGTTGCATTCGTGCCTGCGCGCTTTCTTGCGCGGAATTCGGGATTGCCGCCGAGCTTAATATCCGTACCGCGTCCCGCCATGTTCGTCGCAATCGTTACGGCACCTTTCGCGCCGGCTTCCGCGATAATCACCGCTTCCCGTGCATGGTTTTTCGCATTCAAAACCTCATGCCGAATTCCTTTGCGCGTAAGCATTGCCGAAAGGTGTTCGGACTTTTCAACGGACACGGTGCCTACCAAAACCGGTTGACCATTTTTGTGAGCTTCGCCGATTTCCTTACAAATCGCTTCCCATTTGTCCTGTTCATTTAAATAAACTTCATCGTTTTCATCGATACGCGCAATCGGTTTATTCGTGGGAATTGCAACAACGTCAAGTTTATATATTTTGTTGAATTCAACAGCTTCCGTTGCCGCAGTTCCGGTCATGCCGGACAATTTTTTATACATTCTGAAAAAGTTCTGGAAGGTAATCGTTGCAAGTGTGCGGTTGCGCTGCGCAATGCGCAAGTGCTCTTTTGCTTCAATCGCTTGATGCAATCCGTCTCCGTAACGTCTGCCTTCAAGAATACGCCCCGTAAACTCATCGACAATCTGCACCTGTCCGTCTTTTACAAGATAATCTACTTCATTTTTATATAAATAATGGGCGCGGACAGCCTGCGTGAAATAATGCACGAATTCAAAGTTTTCTTCGTCAACAACGGAGCCGGTAATAAGATTGTGCTTGTGTAAAATTTCGTCGATGTGATTGATGCCCGCATCGGTAAAAGAAACGCGCTTTGATTTTTCGTCGAGTTTAAAGTCGCCCTTAATATTTTTACGGGCTTCCGCTTCCATTTCGACTTCATCAGGATAATCGCCGGTCGCGGGATCTTTTTCAACTTCCGTCAACTCGCCGACGTATTTATCTACTTCGTGATATTTGTATGTGTCGTCTTCGCCTTGCCCGCTGATGATAAGCGGAGTACGTGCTTCGTCGATGAGAATGGAGTCGATTTCGTCAACGATACAAAAGTTGAATCCGCGCTGAACTTTGCGTTCCAAATCTATCTGCATATTGTCGCGCAGGTAATCAAAACCGAACTCGTTATTGGTTCCATAGGTTATATCGCAGTTGTAAGCGGATTTACGTGCATCATTATCCATATTGGAAAGAATCGAACCGACAGTTTGACCCAAATACGCATATACGGGGCGCATCCACGCCGCGTCGCGTTCGGCAAGGTAGTCGTTGACAGTTACAATGTGCACGCCCTTTTCCGAAAGACTATTTAGATAGGCAGCAGCTACGCACATGAGCGTTTTACCTTCACCGGTTTTCATTTCGGTGATACGCCCGGAGTTCAAGACGAGCGAACCCATTATTTGAACGTCGTAAGCGCGCTCACCAAGAACGCGGGAAGCAGCTTCACGTGCCAACGCAAAGGCTTCAGGCATTATATCGTCAAGCGTTTCGCCGTTTTTAAGCCGATTTTTTAATTCCGCAGTCTGTTTAGGAAAATCTTCTGCTGAAAGAGATTTTGCCCACTCTTCTTTTGCATTTACCTGCGCAAGCAAAGGGCGCAATTTTTTTACATCGCGTTCATTTTGTGAACCGAAAATCAAAGTCAAGACTTTATCTAACATGGTGCAAATATAAATGTTTTTTTATTTATAGTAAAGGTAATTCATAAAAGCAAGGAGCGATGGTGAAAAGTGCCGTTAATTTAAAACCGATTTTTTCATTGCCGACTGATTTCTTTTTTCCGACATAAAATCATCGGAAAACTCGAAAAGAGTTTTTTTAAGATTTTCCCATTTGCTTTTTTTGGGGTCAGAATTATTGATGAGCCGATTTTTTTTGATGAATAATTCGGAAAAATCGATGTTGTAACTAGCGATAATGCAGTGAGTTACAACTCATCAGCATCTCGAAAAAAAATGCCAAACGGTAAGTTTTTCGATATGCCGTTATATTAAATTATTATAATTTCTTTTTGCGTAAAAAATACGCATTATTGAAACTTCTTTTTTGTCATCATTAATCAGATACAATGCAATATAATTTTTCTTAAAAATAAACCTGTGATATCCTTCACCTTGCAGTACTAAATCATTACTTAACGGATACATATACGGATTATCTTCAATATTCGTTTTTATCTCCAAAAACGCTTCCAGCAAACTGTATGCAGCCTTAGAATTGCAAAGTGTGTCAGAAATATATCTTACTATTTCCGACAAATCTTGCTCTGCTTTTTCCATGATCCGGACATTATAGGCCATGTTTCTCTCTTATACGAGAAACTGCATCCTCGACAGAAGAATATCTGCCGTTTTTCATGTCTTGCTTTGCTTCTTCAAGTTTACCATAAACATTGGAAAGAAAAAGATTTTTTTCATAGGTTTCCATACTCATAATTACCATGTCTCCATAACCGTTTTTTGTAACAAAAATAGGCTCTTTATCCTCATGGCATATTTGTGAAATTGCTGTAGTATTTTTTAAATCTCTTATCGGAAGTATTCTCGGCATTTGTATCTCCCATAAAAACTTTTGCAGGAAATATTAATTTCCGAAAAAAAAGTTTTTAACTGTGTGCGCCGGCGCACACGTTCAATAATCGAGTTTGCGAAATAACGTATATCGTATTCATTCGATTTTATCGAAACGGCACGTATACACGATTTCTGCAAACATCCGAGCAAACTCGAGATAAAAAATGTCGGCGATATTTCAGACGACATTTTTTATCATGTCTCCTTGTGGGATTATTTTACCACACGCTTAAGTATTTCGTCTACAAGAAATCGATAAAGTTTAAATTGAACATCTAAAATAACGCCGTGTCTGCTTACGGAATCAACAGGATTTTTTCAAATTCATCCTCATTGAAGTCCCGTTTTTCACTCATTATTCATTCCTAAGAGATGACCAACTTACAGACTTTGAAGAATCGTAACGGCTCATTCTTTTTTGAACCTCTGAAAAAATTTCTTTGTGTTCTTCAAGTTCTTCCAGTTCGGAAAGTTTCATCGTTATGAATTGTATAAAAGCAGGGGTGTTTTAGGCAGATTGGAGCAAAATCTTTTGGTGGATTGGATTTTCCTGCGGTATTGGGTTTGAAAAGTATGTAAACCGTTATTTCAAATTCCCATAGTGAGACCTCATTCCGATAATTCTTACTGAGCCGTCATATTCAATATCATCTTCTATAAATCTTTCAGCATAAACTTGATAGACAAATCTATGCTGAATATTTAATCTTCTGGCAAAAAGACCAGACAGATTTCCTACCAAAGCTTCATACAGCGGCGGATTTTGAAAAGGAGCGGTTCTGACAATTTCTACAAGGGTCTTGGCTTTATCAGTCAGTTTTGCCGATTTTAAATTCTGTATATCCTTTACGGCTTGTTTTCATATACAATTTTATACATTTATCACTTTACATCTTTTTCTGAAATACATTCACTTAATGGAGTTTCAATTACACTTTTAAGAGAATCATACATTCCCGGAATCGACTTTAGATACAAAGTCTATTGAATTGCATTCCAATCATCCTCCCCGATCAGAACGGCATTTTCCCTTTATCATTGTTGAGGTGATTGGCTCTGAATTGAAATTTACATCCGCAATAAGCTGAAAGAGATTTGCCTTTGCCTGAGTTACGTTCATTGCATTCATATTGGTCAAACTGTTGAAAACCAAAAGCTTGCTATCAAAAATTATTGGCGTGTAAGGCGAGTACATCACATTCAATGGATTTCAGATCGCAAAAACTTCATCGCCAAAATCGCTCTCCAAAATATCATTTACTTTTGTCTGCTCAAGTTTGTCGTTTGTAAAACAAGATGAATCCTTGAAAAATCGCTCGATTTTTCAAATGAACATTCGTTTACAGCTCTTTCCAACTGCTTTTTGTTTTTTGTGATGACAGATAAATCGGTACCAATTTTTCTGAAATAGTGTCGTGAATTAGTTTGTGTACTTGAGCTTAGTCCTTATCTGTTGAAAATAATATTTCCACTTTGAATGTAGGTTTTGACCGATTTCAAGTCCGCTTTTTCAAATGATTGTACGCCAAGTTTAAGCGAATACAAGTAATATATTTCAAATAAAGTTCATAAGGATGAAAAAGAATTTTCATCCTTATGAACTTTGTAAAATTTCTTGATAAGTGAATTCATCAATACAGATACGAAATAATCATTTGAGTCTTTTTATCATCAAGAATCGTAAAATAACCCATCGCTTCTTTTACAATATAGTTGCGACTATAAATATCTCTATTTTCAGTAAATCACACTTAATACCGCATGATTTACTGAAAATCAAAAGTTTTTCTGCAATGCTCAAATAGTATCAGCTCATCATTTTTGCAATAGAAGAGTTAAAGTTTTTTCCTTTTTGATTTTTCTATTCCAAAGCAAAAGATTATCCCTCACCGTTTCCGCATTTGTTTTCTGCGCCGCAGATTCAATCTTTGTTTTGAAGTTCGCAGCGAGTTCCGCTTCGCCATTCGCATCCTTAAAGTTGTATTTTTCGTATTCTTTTCTTAAATTTTCTATTTTTTCTTTAAGAGTATCTGAAATACTTTTTGTATGGTCGATTACCTCAAGCAATTTTTCTGTTGTAACGATTCTATCGTCTTCATTTTTCTCGCAGAACGCCGATTCAACCGCTTCTTTTACAACGCTTTCAATGTCTGCTCCGCTATAACCGCCCATATCTTTTAAAAGTTTCAGAATATCGACTTGCGGCGAAAGCTTTCCCCTTTTTGCAAGATGAATTTGGAAAATTCGTCTGCGTTCTTCCGCTTCCGGAAGATCTACCAAGAAAAGCTCGTCAAATCTTCCTTTGCGGAAAAATTCCGGCGGAACGCTGGAAATGTTATTCGCCGTCGCAACTACATACACGGAACTTTCTTTTTCCTGAAGCCACGTCAAAAATTGCCCGAAAAGTCTTGTTGTAATATCGCTTCCGCCGCCATTTCCCCCGACGCCTGCGAACGCTTTTTCAAGTTCGTCAATCCAAAGAACGCAGGGACTGACCGCTTCGGCTGTTTGTATGGCGCGGCTAAGATTATGCTCGCTTTCTCCAACATATTTTCCCATAAGCTTTCCTATGTCGAGCCGAAGAAGCGGGACGTTAAAAATACTTGCGGTCGCTTTTGCAGTCAGGCTTTTCCCACATCCCGGCATTCCGACAATCAAGATTCCTTTCGGCATATCGATTCCGAATTTTTTCGCTTCACCGATCCGCTTAAAAATCTCGGCTTTGTTTGAAAGATATGCTTTTAGACTTTCCAAACCGCCGATGTCGTTTATGTCAGCATTTGTCGTAAAAATCTCGATGATGCTGCTCTTTTTTATAATCTGCTCTTTTTCTTTTAGAACGAGCTTGATTCCGTTTTTGTCAAACATTCCTGACTGCTGATAGGCATAATTTAGAATCTGCCTGATTTCAAATTCAGTCAAACCTTTAAAAGAAATTACAAGTTCATTGCGAATATCATCGTCAATCTGAATATCAAATGATTTTTCATAATCCGCAATAATTTGACGAACTTCATCGGAATTGGGAAAAGGAATATCAAAAACCGTTATCATCTTTTCGATTTCGCGGGGAAAAACAAGAACAGGGGAAATCAAAAACATAGTCGCATAAACGCCTTCGGAAAACATAGTTTTCTCTGCAAGTTCTTTTAAAAGCGAAACGCACTTGGGACTGTACAGTGCACTTTTTTCATCAAAATACTGATGAGCGTCTTTTATGATGACAAAAATATGCTTTGGGGTTTCCGCTTCCGCTTCGTCGAGTAAAACAAGTTTATCTTCGAGAAATGTCGAAAGGGAAGAATCCTGCACAGCAAGTCGTTCTTTTCCTGAAAAAATACCCGAATTTGTAAAAGTAAAGCACTTTATTCCATGTGCCACGCTTTCAATCAAATCGTCGGCAAGGCGATGGTCAAAATGATTTATATAGATAATCGGGCGGAGCGAGTTGATATAGGAGCTGAGCTGATTTTGCAATGCGGCCTTCATCTTAAACCTCCATATAGATGAGCTTATCTGAATCGCTGTTGCTCATATAATCAATGCCATTGGTAAAGATGAATTTTCCGTTGATGTCGTCTGCTGATAATTCTTCTCCGTTTGCCCCGCTGTTTCTGACTTTGTTTCTTTCTTCCATAGAGATAATCATAAATGTTTTTCCGGCAGCTTCAATATCTTTCCAATATTGGTCGGTTTTGCCGCTAAAGATTTTGATGTGTGGTAAAAAAAGCGCGTCATAAGGGATATAAAAATCACCGACATAAAAACAATTTGCTGAACAATTGCTGTCGTTATACCCGGGAGAAGATTTTGCAATCCTAATAAAAGTTTTTCCCTGATTTTGCGATTTAAATTTTTCTAATTGTTCTTCCGTTTCCAACTCCACGGCAGGAGATTTTTCCCCCTTGCGGATAGCTAATTTTATGTTTTTTATTATTCCTTCGATTTCCAATTGCGGTAAAACATCTTCATACACTTGATTCACTTCTTCGGCTGAACTGAAAAAATACTCGCATAATGTTTGATTGGCCATAAAAGAGAGCAAAACAAGCGGATATCCGTCCTTGAAAATTTCATAAAATCTATTCTTATCAAGAAGAAGCAGTTTTCTGTATTGGGCATAAAGCGTAATCATTCCGGCTTTGAGAGATGGATAATCATTTTTGTTTGCTTTTAACGCTTCTATTAAATCATCATAGCCTTTGTGATATTGCGCGATAATCCCATTTTCTTTTTCCGCAAGTTTTGAAAGATTGAAGAGCCGCTCCGCTTCCTTTTTCCGCAGTGTAAAAATTTCTGCCGCAGACTGTTCCATAACGGAAGCGTCTTTTTCAAAAAGGATTTTAAAAAGCATCTTTAACGCGGAACGATTATCGGCCGTATCTATTGCCGATACTTTTTCAGAAAGCGAAGTTTCTCCCTGCGCGGTAAGCCAGCGCGCCAAAAGACCGTTTTTCAGCGTTTCAAGCAGCATATCAACATTGCAGTTTTCTTTTAGTTCTGCAAGCGTCTTAATCTGCTCGTTTCCATAACTCAAATTGAATTTAATTGCCTTCATGTATTTCTCCTATTATTCATGTTGAGCAACGCGAAGCATCTTTTTTGTCATAAAACAGATTCTTCAAGTTGCTCGGAATGCCAATTTTTACCAACCAAAAAAGCTTGTTATCCCATCCCATACAGAACTTGCAAAAGATTTTACTCCTTCCCAAATTCCTGTGGCGACAGCCTTAATGCCTTTTACAACGCCGCCTACAATTTTCTTTCCTGCGCTAAAAACCGCTTCTCCTACGGTGCTTCCTGCAATGCCGCCGATAATCCCTCCCGCAATGCCGCCAATTACAGTTCCGACCGGTCCAAGCACACTTCCGATTGAAGCTCCTATTGCCGAACCTTCTGCACCAAGAGCAAATCCGCCGACAACGCTGCAGGTCGCACGTCCTGCTTGGTCAAGTGCTTCTTCTCCCGTAAGTTCGCCTTTAGCAAATTTATAAAGCGTTTTTACATTTTCAATGCCTACGCAGGCTGCTGCCGCAATGTGTCCGGCAGGAGTTTTCATCAAAAGTTTCCCAAGCCAACCGCTTCGGGCGGCGACCGTAAGCGCGCCTGATGTCGCAACTGTAAGCCCCGCACTTCCTCCGCTTTTTATGGCACTTTCGGCAAATTCTTTTACATCTTCTTCAACACTCTGATTTTCTTCACCGGTCACCCAGTTCCAGATACGACGTCCAACAATTCTTGCTCCTTGAAGACCTACTGCAACAGCTGCTGACAGAGCCGCTTTTCCGCCTATATGACGAGCAATCGTACCTTTGTTTGCGTCGTTCCATGTATACTCGTCAATTTTTCCTTCTTTCTGAGCCTTCTCTTGCTGTGCTTTTGCGTCCTCTTTTGAAATCGGTTTTGACTCTACTGATTCCGGCTGCTTTGATTTATAATCCGTGAACTCAATTTTTTCATTCGCATTGTTGATTTTGCCGCCCTGCCCTTCCGGAACAAGTTTTCTTTGCCCGCGATAGTCGCCTTTTTCAAAATAGTCTTGCGTAGTTTCAGCATCTTTTCCGTATTTTGACTGATACTTTCGGACAATATGTCCACGCTCGTCCTTGACAACTACATCAACAGAGTTCTTTCCGTTGGATTCAAGCGGCTCTGCATGAAAATTCTTTTCTTTAACGGCGGCATCTATATTAAATGTGCTTGCGTGATGCTGTTCTGCAATCAAGCCGTCAAGGTTCGGATTCTGATTTATGCTTCCGTCAAAATTATGAATGGTTCGAGACATCGCAGAATTTGCGTTCTCAATCGCCGCATCAATTCTTTGCGCATACAGCCCCACCTGTGCAGCTCCTGCCGCTTCTGCACCCTGCTCAATTTTTTTTGCAAGCCAGCTTTCACGCCGTTTTCCGGAAGCAATATGCGCATCAAGTTCCTTTTTATTCCGCTCATAGGAATATACCGTATCAACAATTTCTGCAGCGGTATTTTCCATTTCGGAAGTATCTTTCCAAAGCGCAGGATATGAACTGAATTTTTTAACCAGGAACTGCTTATCCGTAACATCTTCCGCCTTGTGTGTATAATCCGTTACAAAGTCGTGTACAGTGTTTTTGATTTTTGGATAATCTTCTTCCTTTACTTCAAAAGCCTTTACTACCGCATCCGCCGCCTTTTCTTCATTTTCTGCAAGATTTTCCAGAGCCTCCGCAGTTTTATTTAGTTCTGTTGCCATTGCAGCAGGCAGATTATCTTGTTCCGTGTATAAATTTGCGTTTTCATCCATAAGTTTATCTTCCCCCTTACCCTTACAGCTTATCCAGTGCATCAAAAGCAGGCTTTAATTTTTCAAATTGAAGTTGCTTTTCGTGTTCCATAATTTGCAAGAAGTTTTTCGAATACAACCTTGTTTTTTTCAACACCATTGCCAGATAATTTAATGCTCATACGCTTTTCCTCCATGCGTTTGCGTTATAGATATATTTTACTTTGTCCAGTCTGCCAAAGAATGTCAAAGTAAAAGAAAAAATTTGAAAAATTATGTTTTTTCATAGAGTTTTTTTATTTCTTCTAATTCTTTTTGTATGCTTTCCATCAATTCGGGCGGTTCAAGAACTTTCACTGTATGTCCCTGCCCAAGCACAAATCTTTGGACTTCCGGAAACTGTGTTGTCTCAAAACAAAGTTCAACGGTTCCGTCTGCATTTTGAATTACGGTTTGATTTTTTGACCAAATATGTTCATTTGCAAACGCGGCTATTTCCGCAGAAAAAAGGAGGCGTATGTTGTATATTTTTTGAGAACTCGCCCATACGCCGATTTCAGAATCAATATGGTTTTTCCAGTCGAAATCGGCAGGCACTGAAAAAGACTTTCCGGTAATTTTTGCGTTCTTAATTCGTGAAAAAGCAAAAATACGGATTTCATTTTTGTAATCATCATCACCGATTACATACCAGTTTCCTTTTTGACAGACAATGTGATACGGCTTTACGGTTCTGTTCATAAAAGTCTGCTTCTGAAGTGGACGATAGTCAAAAGAGATTTCATTATTTTGCCGGACGGCAGAAAAGATTGTGTTGAAAACATTTTCATCGATTTTTACCAGCGGCTCTGCAATATGTGTTACGCTGTCATCAAGATATGCGGAATCAATAAAAGTGTGTTTGCCGAGACTTTCTGCGATTTTGCGAAATACGGAGCGAATATGTGATTCAAGGGGTGTGTTTCTATAACCGGAAAGAATCCGCTCAAATAAGGCAACGCTAAAAAGTTCGCCCTCACTTAACGCAATATCTTTCATATAAAAGGAATTTTCTGTGTAATAATAGCCGTTTCTGCTCCTGTCAAACGCAATTGGAGCATTGTAAAAAAGCCGCATTTCATCAAGGTCGCGGCTTATGGTTCGCACGCTCACTTCAAATTTCTTTGCTAATTGCATTGTATTGGGATAAGAGCCGCTCCTGATTTCCGAATCAATCGCGCGGATTCTTCTGAGTACCAGTTTTTGTTGACGAATCTGTTTTTTGCTTTCTGAAGACATATCACGAAATTTTATGCTGCGAAAACGAGCGAACGCGAGTTTTCGCAGCATAGGTCTCTTTCAAGACCTATGCTCAGTGTACACTGAGCACTTTTTTCGCGAAGCGAAAATTTTGGGAAACGAATATCAGACTTATTCGACGACAAACTCATCGGACAAGTCTAGTATATGGCGAATCAACAACCACGACACATAGCATCTGGGTATATTGTTCTTATAAGATGGTTGCCGGGCGAATTTTGAAACTAAAGTTATAAACGCAGTCTTTGCATTGCTCATAATCGGGGCGTTTCAGAATACACTCCGCCCAGTGTTTCCACTCTAATTTCTTTTATTATTGCTTTTGTGTGGTTAATAAATAAGGTGCTTTAATTCCTCTAATTCAAACTCAAAAATATTCGCTGACACATTTATTTTTTTGCTTTAATCTTTTATATTTTTAAGATTTCAATAAAGAAGCCCTGCATCCACAGCAGGGCTTTTTTGGGAAAATGTAGTTTTAAACTTGCTTTTTTCGTGTCGATAGGTAATTTGTTGATTTTCGCTAGAAAGAAGTTTAAACTTGTTTCTAGTGCATTTGCGGGGTGGTTTTAACGGTGTCCACGCTCCGATTTTCTTTGTTTTTCCGCGAGTTCCTTAATCCGTACTTTTTCATAGCTTCTTTCCACATCTTTTCATTGCGTTTTTTATCTTCTTCCGTTTCTTCAATCATGTTTCCCATTGTGGAAATATGCCCCGTTGTTTTGCCTGTTTCTTCGTTATAGGTTTCTATTTCGCCGTTTTCTGAATATCGAATAGCCATTATTTGCCCCCTAGTAAAATCAATTTTGTACGGTTCAGTATAACCATATAATCAGCGCGGCGCGGACTTGGAACAGAGCGAATTACATCATAGTTAATAGCTGCCGCCAATACTCCGACATCGCGGGTTTGTCAACGCTCGGCTACAATTCTATTGTTTATTTGTTTCATTGTGTACCCTTGCGACCTTAGCACTTTTGAATATCTGAAAATGAATTCATCAACGATATTCATTTCATCAATAATTCTTGCACTTGGGTCAATCGTCAACGTTTCCGTCATTGTGTAATATTCCCCGCGTGAAATTGTGCCTAATTGCTGATAGTGTGCCATTTCGTCAATTACGTGAGTTAAATCTTTGCCCTTTGTATAATCTGCCGCTGCATACATCCCTTTGCCGAGTAATGTAAAATACATCGAAGCAATCACATTTATTCCCAGAAGGATAAATTCTGGAGCGAATAACTGAACTTACCCCTTTATACACACATTTATAATGTCGCTTGCTTCAAGGCATATAACACGAACCGCTGAAACGTTATTAACTACGGTTATATGCGTCCATTCTTTGTATACTTCGTCATCTTTGCCGAAAGGGTTGTGCCAAAAACCGCCCTTGCCGTCTTCTCCTATGTTTGAGTATGCGTTTACGCTGTATTCAATTTTAAATGCCGCCGTCTGTCCTTGCGGAATATTTACTTCAATGCTTGTGCTTGCAATTCTATCGGGAACCATAACCCATAGCGTTTGCCCTTTTTTTATATTTTCATCAACTTGTAAGCCCGATGTTCCCATTCGTGAATTTGGCAAAACACGCCCATTACTCATCATGCTCATTATCGCCCCCTGTAACTTCTTTTTGAATATCGTTAATGTTTTCGTCCGATGTCTCTGACA
>CAUUGI010000039.1:0-18346 GCA_963544675.1 uncultured Treponema sp. | reverse complement strand
GCTATGTTCCGTCCGCTGCGCTCACTACCGAGTTTGCAATGCAAACTCGTCAGCCACAGTCGAGCTTTTCGCTCGAAACGGCACGCAGCCGGAACTTCGCCTGCGCATAAATGGCGTTCATTTCAAAACTTTACATTCGACCTAATAAATCGTAAACAAACAAATATCAAACTTCCTTGCCACGTGTAAAATCTCAATCAACAACCCCGACGCAAGCATCGGGGTATTAAAAACTCCGCACGAATAAACTCACTCATTATTGACAAAAATCATATAAATTGCCATTGTAATAGGAGTAAGTGAGGATGGTGTTAATTCGTGAAAGGCGGTCGCATAGATTTTATGCGATGTTTGATGAATTATCCATACTTGTTTTCAATTTTTAATTTCACTATATAAGGAGTAAAACAATGAAATTACTAAAAAACATTCTTCTTGCAGTTGCTTTTACAGCGGCAGGTGCGGCATTTGCACAGCAGTCCATGACCAATATGAGTACTGCGGAGCTTTTCGGGACTGACGTTGACGACTTTATGGACGTAAACGAGTATCACAATGTGCAGCCTGAAAATGTGTTTGCATATTTAAACTATGCTAAGGTGGGTAGCGGCAATAAATTAAACATCGGTGCTGCGCATCAGTTTAAAAATTTTTATCTCGGTGGCTGGTTCGGCGGACAGCTTAACAGCTGGTCTTCTACAACATCTCTTGACAAAGACAAAAAAGCGACACTTACAAATCAACATTCAAGTGGTGAGCTTGCAAACGGCAAACTTCTTTTCGGCATCAACAATATGGGTATTCTTGCCGATGTTAAGTTTACCCCGAAAACAACTAACAAATATTTAAATAACGGTACTACAAAGAAAGAAGAAACCTACAATATGTTCAATTTAGTAACGGATTTAAAGTTCGGTATAAATCTTAACGGTAAAAACGACAGAGTTTACAAAAACTGGGTATTACTCGGTTTGGATTCCAATGTAGATAGGAAAGTAATAAAGACGGACGGAAAGATTGCCAATTCAACGGATAAAACGGACAACAGTGTATATAAGCTTAAGCTCGGTGCGGGGACGGCTTTTGACTTTCTGGAAAAAGATGCGGTAACACATACTGTAGGAATGGGATTGAACACCTCTTGGAATATACATGTAGGCCAGACCGGCGAAAAGGTATATAACCGCGGACAATTTGAAGGTGTAATGGCTCTTGATCCTAATTGGACAATTACATACGAACCAAACTCAAGATTTGCATTGAAGACAAAAGTCGGACTTACCGGAAATATTGACTTTGGTGTAGGAATAGATTACACGGACAATAACGGAACAAAAACTTACTCAAACCGAATCTATACTACAAAACTTGACTTCGTTCCGAGCCTCGCCCTAGGTGCAACATATAAGGTACTACCTGAAAAATTCAGCTTTAATGCAGGTTTTGCATTTAATGTTCCAAAATTCGGATGGATATTTACCAAAACGGACAACAGAAACTCAAGCAGCGGCTCCGTTGAATCTTCAAAATCCAGCGTAAACTTCCATTTTGATTCCGCCGACGGAAAAGCAGCTTCTTACAGCGGCTTTACATGGATACCGATAAAGAACGTAACTGTAGATGCCAACTGGAATCTCTTCGGAGATCTGTTTCAAGATGGCAAATTTGAATCTAAAATTGATGGACAGAGCGGTTCTGTCTGGGATACTGTAAACAAGCTTCTTTTTCATAAATTCGCTTTCATAGTATCTGTTAAACTCTAAGAGTTTTAATTTAAGAAAAAAAAGGGAACCTTGTTCAGAGCAGGGTTCCTTTTTTTTCTTAAAAATCGGTTTAAGGCTTGCCTTAATTTAGGATGCTTGTTTGGCTTTATAAATATCTGAAAAATCTTTTATATCCTGCAGAACGGATGCGTTTTCAGCATTTAGGCGGACGTATAAAAAGTGATTTTTCTTTCGTATATCGGTGATGCCCGGTGTGGAAAAATTTCGTCAAATCGCGCCGGCTGTGATTTTCATGAACCGCAAAACAGGAGCAAAATTCCAGGCATACAAGTCCAAAATTTGAATCGTATGCGATTTTGGAATGTTGTCCTGAACTTGCTTGAAAATCTCCGCGTTAAAACTTTTCGGATTCGGATGCGTGTAAATAATTAGCCCAAATGTCAAGTTTTGAAAAATTTCGCTGTGCTTTCGGCTATGTTCCGTCCGCTTAGCCGCAGTCGAGCTCCTCGCTCGAAACGGCACGCAGTCGGAACCTCGCCTGCGCATAAATGGCGTTCAATTTCAAAACTTTACATTCTATTGGTACAGGAAAAAGTTGGAAAATTTCGAGTTTCGGAAAAACTCGAAATTAAGGCTAATTAAAATATTCATAAACGCCCATCTTTTATATGAATTTTAATTTTTCAATTTCAATTTCATATTTATCATCTATTAGCACGTAGTTGACTTTGTATTTTTTTGCATCTTCAAGGGTATGTGCGTTATCATCCAGCACGCTTTCCAAAGTGCACCATTTGTCATCTATGCGGTTTTCAACAACATTTGCGTATTTTTTTATGTCGGAAAAGTGGGCTTTTATGTATTTTTCAGTCATTACAAGGCAACAGTATTTTATATCATCAATGTATTTTTTATCAAAACTGTTAGACCAATTAAATGGTATGTAACAGCCTTCGATAATAAGATTCTGCTTGTTTTCTATGGCGGTTTTTATTATCTCTCGGACAATCGGCCACAAATATTCTGTCAGTTTTCTGTCGTCACTCATAGCCGTAAGGGCTGTCTGACCGCTTCGAATCAATCCCATTTTTAAATGGTCGATTGAAAGATACGGGTATTTATATTTTTCGAGCAATTTTTGAGCGAGTGCCGTTTTTCCTGTGTGTGATGCACCTGTAATTAAAATAACCATTTATATTCCCTGATTATTGATGAATAAAAAGCGCGCGATAAATAAAAATCCGCCTGCACCTTTCAGTTTGTATTACAGGTTATCTGCACTTTCCCGCTCATTATCTTCCATTCCGTATTTTGCAAGTTTTCTATGCAATGTTTTCCGCTCAATCCCCAAAATATCGGCGGTTTTTGATTTATTTCCTTTGTTTGCCGCAAGATTTTGCATGATTAAAGTTTTTTCCGCTTCTTCCAACGGAATTCCCAGCGGGATTGAAACAGATGCTTCCGAAGAGCTTTTGCTTATTGACGGAGGCAGGTCTTCAATCATAATTTCACTTCCGGAGCACATAACAACGGCACTTTCCATACAATTTCTAAGTTGACGGATATTGCCGGGCCAGTCATATTTGTAGAGAGCCGCCCGCGCACGCGGTTCTATAGTAGTTACGTTTTTTCCGTTTTCACGTGCGAATTCCCTTAAAAAATGGTCTACCAAAAGCGGAATATCGTCTTTCCGCTCCCTTAAAGGCGGAACATAAAGGTGAACAACATTTAATCGGTAATATAAATCTTCGCGGAAGCGTCCCGCTTTCACTTCTTCTTCAAGGTTTCTGTTCGTTGCGGCGACAATTCTTACATCGACCGTGATTGTTTCTTCTCCGCCTACACGTTCAAACTTTTTTTCCTGAAGGACGCGGAGAATTTTTACCTGCGTCGCTTGATTTATTTCTCCTATTTCATCAAGGAATATTGTACCGCCGTGTGCAAGTTCAAAGCGTCCTTTTTTCATTCCGTCCGCACCTGTGTAAGCTCCTTTTTCATGCCCGAACAATTCACTTTCCAAAAGGCTTTCGCTTAAAGCTGCGCAATGAACTTTTATAAAAGAACCGTCTTTACGCGGAGAAAGTTTATGAACCGCGTCCGCGACAAGTTCTTTTCCAACACCGCTTTCTCCGGTAATAAGAACGCTTGCTTTTGACGGTGCAACTTTGCGTATCAGCTCAAAAAGTTTTTGCATTTCCGAACTTTTTCCGATCATGCTGCCGAAAGAATTTTTTACTTCCAGCTCCTGCTGCAATATCTTATGCTTTAGAGAAAGTTCCCGATTTTCCAGTGCACGTTTTACGATTATGTTGAGCTGGTCTAAATTCAGCGGTTTGGTAAGAAAATCGTAAGCTCCGGCTTTCATTGCGTTTACGGCGGCATCTATACTTCCGTGTCCGGTAAGCACAATAACAGGAATACCCGGAGTTTCCGTTGCTACGCGGCGTACAACTTCTTCACCTGCGATGCCGTCCATACGTAAATCGGTTATCACCAAATCAATATCGCCTTTACGGAGTAAAGATAATCCTTCTTTGCCGGACGCTGCGGTTTTTACATTGTAATCTTCCATTTCAAAATTTACCGCAAGTCCGTTTCGTATATTTTCTTCATCGTCGATAACTAAAATCGTAAATTTCATTTTTCGCTTTCCTCCGAAGTGTCTTCAAGCAATTTTCTGTCTGTCTGAGGAATCGGGATTAAAATTGAAATCTTGGTTCCTTCATTTTTATGCGATTCTACTTGAATGTCTCCGTTGAATTCTTTAATGATTTTATATGCCATCGTCATTCCCAATCCGGTTCCGTTTGCTTTTGTCGTATAGTAAGGCTCAAAAATGCGGGGAATATCTTTTTCGTCAATACCGCTGCCGTTATCCGCAATCGAAATAACGTAATTATCTCCTTTTACGGCGGCGATAAAATCTATTTTACCGGGACAGCTGCGGCAGGGTTCGGAAATTTCCGAGCATTCCGTGTAGCGTTCTTTTATTGCCGCAAATGCATTTTGCGCGATATTTATTATAACTTCCCGAAAAAGTTTTTCATCGATAAGCAGACGGATTGATTTTTCCGGCATTCTTAAACTGACTACAACATGAGCGCGTCCGAACTCCGGTGAAAAAAAATCTATAATATTTTTTAGGATTGCAGACGGATCTTTAAGCATAAGTTCCGCTTTTACAGGACGAACTGCAAACAGAAAATCCATTACAAGTTTATTCAGACGTTCAATTTCCTGATTTACTATATCCAAATGCTCTTCAAGATGTTTTTTTTCCGGCAGAATACCGTCGCCTTCGCGGTGTTTTTTTATTACGCGTTGAATAAGCTGAATATGAATTCCTATTGCGCCTAAAGGATTTTTGATTTCATGCGCCATGCCGGCGGCAAGATTTGTAAGCCCGCTCATATTTTCCATGCGTCGCGAAAGCACTTCTTTAGTGCGCTTTTGTGTTATATCTTCGATTTTTATAATGTTTCCTGCAAGTACGGAGCGGTTTACATATGAAAAAATAGAAACAGATAAAAAGCGCACGGAACCGTCGGTGCCGGCAGTCGTAAATTCTTGCGTGATATTGCTTTTGCCGCTCGCCGCAGTTTTTTCAAGAAAGTCTCCGATTTCCTTTTCAGAAACGGATTGCCATACAAATTCCTCGTCGAATTTGCTTTCGACGGAGGTGTTTTCAAATACGAAACGGTCGGCGGCTTTATTTGACTGTAAAATTTTCCACTTGCGGTCAACGATTATCAAGCCCGTAGATAAAGAATCGAATATTGACGTGAGCATTGCGTTTTCATCCGCAACATCCCGTAAAACTCCCCCAAGCTGTTCGTGTGAGAGTTTGGGAAGTTTTTCCAAAAGCCGCTTCAGTCCGCGCATATTAAAGCACCTCCGGAAAGTTTGTTTATTTTTAAAATATCGACAGCCAATTTTTCCAACGCGCTGTTAGGCGACTGATTGTAAACCGTAACAGAATTCCAACATTCCCGCACTGATGAAGAAATTTCAAAAGCTGCAGAACTGCTCGGCGCGGAAAAAAGTAATTTTTTTTGCGCGGCAAGAAGACCTTCTAAAAATAATTTAAGCATTATGCGCGGATTAAATGCGCCGCACGCTTTTACAAGTGCTTGTATATCGGGAATATGCGACGATGCGGTTTCCGCAAAAAAATCCGCTGCGCTTTTCCTAAGAACGTCCGGCTTTACAGGAAGATAAGACAGCAGATAGTCGCTTATTGAGCCGTGAAATTCATCTGCATGAAATACGCGGCTTATCACATCATGCTGCTGTTCGAGTGTTCTTTCGGAAAAATTATATGTTCGGACACGTGATAAAATCGTAGGCATAACCGCATTTCTTCGGGAAGTTGTAAGAATAAAGACCGTATCTTCAGGCGGCTCTTCAAGGATTTTTAAAAGCGCGTTGCGGACACTTTCAAGCATTCGGTCGGCATTTTCGATTATTATAGTTTTTTTGCCTTCGGAAGATTTCAGCCGCGCCCACGCGCTCGCGTTCCGTATTTGCGCAACGGGAATCGAATCGTATAAAAAATCGCTTTCAAGTTTTTGAAAGAGTGCAGAAAGTTTTTCGAGATTTTTTTCAACGGTTTTTAATTCCGGCAATTCATGAGGAAAATCGAGCGGTTCCATCAATTCGTCGATTTCAGAAATTATTGAAGCTATTTTGGAAAGTTTGTCGTCTCCATCCCACAGAATCTGGTTGAATCTAAGCGTCAATTTACGTGCGGCGCGTAAAAATAAATAGCGCGATGCAGTTAAATAATTGGAATTTGATTCGAGTGCTTTGTAAAATGCGGAAGAAGCCGCAGCAATCTCAGGAGTACAGTCGCGCGGGCCTGCAAGCAAAACGTTTGCATTTACAAGCGATTTGTGCTGCATACAGGAAGGGCAGCTGCATATCCATTCGCCTTTGGGATTTTCCGAACACGATAAAATTCTTGCTGTTTCAAGCGCACAGGTAAGTTTTCCCGACGATTCTCTTC
The DNA here is from genome assembly GCA_963544675.1 of uncultured Treponema sp. Taxonomy (GTDB): domain Bacteria; phylum Spirochaetota; class Spirochaetia; order Treponematales; family Treponemataceae; genus Treponema_D. Next base: position 11,617 of record CAUUGI010000039.1, on the reverse strand, counting down.
CGCAAAAAAGCAGTGCTCCCGGCAAAGACTCGTCATTTATAGAAGATATTAACAATGTTGAGACATTTTGATGGAGCAGGTTATCATACATTTTCCGCAAATCCTCTTAGATAGTCGGCAGGCATTCTGATTATGCCGCTTAAATATTTATAAAATAAACTGTCTGCAAATATTCCTGACGTATCGTACCACGGCTGAACAATTAAAATAATCATAACAAAGGCTACGACAATCAAACCTTCTGCAAGTCCAAGTAAAAAGCCCAGAGTGCGGTCAAGCCCTTTCATAATTTCGCCGGAAAATATCTTTGCAACAAGCTGTTGAATAATCGAAATTATAAGAAATACCGCCGTAAAAATGATGATAAATGATACGGTTTTTGAGGCAGCAGGATTTTTTATCGTCTGTGCAACATATTTATCAAGCGTCGGTGTAAAGACTATCGCAAGTGCAAGTCCGCCGATAAAACTCACTTTGCTGAAAAGTTCTTTTACAAGTCCTTTTGCAAGAGCGGTCAACGCAAATATCAAAATTATTATGATAAAACAAATGTCTATAGGCACAAGAACTAAATTCATTATTGTTTCTCCGGTAAAAGTTTTGAATGAAGTACCCAACACGGCTAAAAAGTTTTCTGCAAGAGTTTTAGCTGCAAAGTTGAACACATATAAATCTGCTCGATAACTGCTTTATCAAACAGGTTTAGCATATAGTAGAGTTTTCAAAATTAAGGTAATTATAAAGAATTTGCGCGATTGTTTCAGCAGGATTTTTTCCGGCGGACAGTTGAAGAGAGGCTTCCGCATAACGCTGCCGCTTATCTTTATCCAAGAATGTTTTCAGCGTATTTAACAGATTTTCATCGGTTACGCTTTCGCGCGAAAGAACTACAGCGGCTCCGCATTTTTCAAAATACGCGGCGTTATCTTCTTGATCGCCGCGCGTTCCGCTTCCGCATAAAGGAATAAGAATCATCGGTTTGCCTAAAACCGAACATTCCCATATTGAATTGGCTCCTGCGCGCGAAAGAACAATATCGGCAGCGGCAATAACGTCAGGCATTTCATCGTAAATAAATGGAAAAGGACGGTAATTTTTCTTTATTTCTTCCGAATGCTCCGCCGGTTCCGAAGCTGCATTTTTTATGCCTGTTTGGTGGACGACCGTAAAATTTTTGCAAAGACTTTCAAGATTTTTTTCTACAAGCTCGTTTATCTGCCGCGCCCCGAGACTTCCGCCGATTACAAGCAAAACCGGTTTTTCGCCGCTTATGCCGATAAAATTCCGTCCGCGTTCAGCCGATGCGCAATAAAAGACGGGGCGTACAGGATTTCCGGTAACAACTGCTTTTGATTTTGCAGACTGATTCAGATAATCAGCAGTTTCTTTATACGAAATAAGAATTTTATCTGCAAAGCGGCTGTTTAATTTTGTCGCAAGACCCGGAGTAAAGTCGCATTCGTGCGTCAAAATCGGAATTCCGAGCAGCTTTGCTGCAAAACACGGCGGCACACTTACAAAACCGCCTTTGGAAAATAAAAATGCCGGTTTAATTTTAAGTAGAATAAAAAAAGAGGCGATACAGCCGCCTAAGATTTTAAATAAATCAAAAAAATTGCGTATTGAAAAATAGCGGCGCAGTTTTCCTGACGGAATACCGTAAAAAACATCCGCACTTTTTATACCGTCGGCACCGACATTTTTTTCTACAATATTTTTATCCATGCCGGAATTGTTTCCAATCCAGCAGATTTTGATTTTTACGCAGTTTTTTTTGCACAGAGAGCGCAGCGCATCGGCAACGGCAAGTCCGGGATAGATATGACCGCCTGTGCCGCCGCCGGTAAATGCAGCTGTAACAGCGGTGTCGGTTTTATTTACAGATTTCAATCCGTTTAATCTTCCTTATGATATTTTTCAAGAATTGCGGCGATTTCATCTTTTTTGAATAACTGTGCATAGCCGTATGCCGACATCCCCATGGAATCGGGAACATCCGGATCCGCTCCGTTTTCCACAAGCATTTTGCATATCTCCGTGCGATCCGCGCCTACGGCAAGGACGATATTTGTTTGACCTTCCTTGTTTACGGTGTTCAAATCGGCTTTTTTTTCAATGAGATATGCCGTAATTTTTTTGTTACCGCGCCATACTGCATCCATTACTGCGGTGTATCCACGGTCTTCTGAAGTCGCATTGATATCCGCTCCGCGTTCAAGCAGCCACATTACCATTTCAAGATTATCCGTGCGTGCGGCAATATTGAGCATCGGAGTGCCTAGTGAATCCCTTACATTTACATCAAGACCTGCGACATAAAAATATCTGCATAATTCTTTATCGCCTTTTTCAATCGCTTCCGCAAAATTATCGGAAGTAAGCGGAATGCCGCGCTCTATAAGATAATGTTTTGCTTCTCTGACCAAATTGTCTTTTATGATTTTTTTCGATTCGATTTTTAAGAATTCATAAAGTGCGGCATCGTTCGGAAAATATTCAATAAATCCGTGTTTTACAGCCGTTTCGATTCCCATTTTATCAACAGAATACACGGTCATTTTTTTTCCGGTTAAAAAGCCCAGAATAAAATTCACATCTGCCGAATGCGAGGCGGAATTTGAAAAAATAACACAGTGAGTAATAAGATTGAGTTTATCGTAGATATGAAAAAAATCTTTGCTTTGCAGAGCTGCTTCATGAATGGTAGAGTTCACAAATGTTGAATTTATAAGTTCTTTTATTTCCTCTGCATTTTGTCCGTCGTTGCTAAGAATAAGCCAATTCATGTATGCTATTATAATTCCGAGATTAAAATATAACAAGGCGTATAAATAAAAAAATGTTCTTCAAAGGAAATCTGAAAAATAAAAACAATACTTATTGACAGTTTTTAATTGTTTTTATATTATACCGCCATTACGCCGCTGTAGCTCAGTTGGTAGAGCAGCAGACTGAAAATCTGCGTGTCGTTGGTTCGATTCCAACCGGTGGCACTCGCCCTTTTATAGGGCGTTTTTTTATGCCCACAGAATTTTCTAATAGCCTTAATTTCGAGTTTTTCCGAAACTCGAAGTTTTCCAATTTTTTCCTGCACCAATAGAATGTAAAGTTTTGAAATGAACGCCATTTATGCGCAGACGAGGTTCCATCGGCGTGCCGTTTCGAGCGAAAAGCTCGACTGCGGCTGGCGAGTTTGCATTGCAAACTCGGTAGTGAGCGCAGCGAACGAAGTTCTCGTCGAAAGCACAGCGAAGTTTTTCAAAACTCGACATTTGGGCTAATAAAAAATCCACATTGAAATTGATAATAATAATCGAAAGAATCCAAGAAAATAATTGAGGCTGAAGAAGCAGACCAAGCCGAATAACGGAATATTAATTTTTGTAGGAATAAAAAATGAGCTTGGGGCAGACAATAAATAAACTTACTCGTTTTATTCCTCCGCCCTCAAGCGCAGGAATTTTAGGCAGTTTTTACCATTTCCAAAATATGTTCTTTTGAAAGTGCCCCGGCAGATTGTTTTGCAACTTTGCCGTCTTTAAACACCAAAAGGCTCGGTATGCTCATAATTCCGAATTGAGATGCAAGCTCTTGCTGCTCATCAACATTTACCTTGCAGAATTTGTATTCGCTGTGCTCATCGGCAAGTTCGTCAATAAGCGGAGATACCATTCTGCACGGGCCGCACCAGTCTGCGAAAAAATCTACCAGAACCGGAACTTTGCTGTTCAGGACTTCTTCCTGAAAACTCTCTTTTGTAACCTTTACGGCTGCCATTTTTGACCTCCAAAAATATTCTGCATTTATATGCAGTTTGTTATAAATAAAATATAAAAAATAAAATCTATATACGGCTAGAAAAAAATAAGCTCGATGGAGATTTATATAAGCCTGAAAAACCGGTTTAAGTCTTTTAATAAGATTTATCATCGCCAAAACAAAATTTCTGCTGTCTGCTATTTCCTTGCTGCCTTGCATGGCATAAAATGCTCTATTGCTTATTTGAAAAAATCACGTTAAATTGACGGCGGTCAATAAAAACTGTGAGGCGGATGCTTCGCGGTAAAATACTATTTATGGAGGCACTTTTTATGCAATGCAAAATCAGCAAAGTTGTGGGACGTGAAATTATCGATTCACGCGGAAACCCGACCGTAGAAGCCGAAGTTTTTTTGGAAAACGGCGTAAGCGCACTTGGAGCAGCTCCGAGCGGAGCTTCAACAGGTGAGTTTGAAGCACTTGAACTGCGCGATGGAGATAAATCCAAATTCGGTGGAAAGGGTGTAAGCAAAGCTGTTGCAAATATCAACGGAGAAATAAATAAGCTTCTTACGGGCATGGATGCATCGGATATTTACGCAATCGATGCGGCAATGCTCAAAGCTGACGGCACAAATGATAAATCGAAACTCGGAGCCAATGCGATTCTTGCAGTTTCAATCGCCTGCGCACGTGCAGCATCCGTTGCATTAAATATTCCGCTTTACCGCTTTTTGGGCGGTGTAAACGGCTGCATTCTTCCTGTTCCGATGATGAACATTCTCAACGGCGGCGCACACGCTGCAAATACAATCGATTCACAGGAATTCATGATTATGCCGATGGGTGCACCTTCTTTTAAGGAAGGCTTACGCTGGTGCACGGAAGTTTATCACACGCTCGCTTCAATTCTGAAGAGCAAGGGACTTTCAACTGCAATCGGCGATGAAGGCGGATTTGCGCCTGATATCAAGAGCGACGAAGAAGCTTTCGGATACATCATCGAGGCGATCGAAAAAGCCGGTTACAAACCGGGAACAGATTTCGTTCTTGCGATGGATGCGGCTTCCAGCGAATGGAAAGGTTCTAAAAAAGGCGAATACCACTTGCCGAAGAGCGGAAAGAACTTTACTTCCGCAGAATTGGTTGCGCATTGGAAAGCTCTTACCGATAAATATCCGATTTACTCTCTTGAAGACGGACTTGATGAAGAGGATTGGGAAGGCTGGCAGCTTTTGACAAAAGAGCTCGGCGGCAAAGTACAGCTTGTCGGCGACGATTTGTTTGTTACAAATCCTGAGCGTCTTAAAAAAGGTATTGAAAACGGAAGTGCAAACTCAATTCTTATTAAGCTCAACCAGATCGGCACTATTTCCGAAACGCTTGAAGCAATCAGAATGGCGCACAAAGCAGGCTACACGGCTGTTGTTTCCCACCGCTCAGGTGAAACGGAAGACACGACGATTGCCGACCTTGCAGTTGCTCTCAATGCGCGCCAGATAAAAACCGGTGCACCGAGCAGAAGCGAACGTGTTGCAAAGTACAACCGCCTTCTCCGCATTGAAGAAGAACTCGGCGCAAATGCAGTCTATGCCGGAAAGGGCGCGTTCAACACAAAACGCTAAACTTTCTTTGTGCCGGCAACAACCTTTTAAGGCGCGTTCCGGTGCAATAAAATAAGCCGGACAAAATAAAAGCCTGCCTTTTAGAAAATCTTTAAGGCAGGCTTTTGTTTTAATTCGGTATAATCAGAATAAAGCTACATTCCGTTAGAAAGAAGCTCATCCAAATATCTGTGAATGGAGCCGATTACATGAAGAATCGTATACGTATCTTTGACCGAATCGTTTGCTTTTGCAAGCGCGGAAAAACCTTCCGACAAAGCATTAGCTTCTTCACGTACCGCCAGAGCAATTTCAGACAGCGATTGCCCCGAAGTATGAATAGAGTTTGCGTTATCGTTAAAATTTTCAAGCACGGACGTAAGTGAAACATTAAATCCTGAAATCAGTTCCGTAAATTCGTTCATCTGCGTATTAACACGTTCTACAGTGCTTTCAAATGTTTTTATGCTGTCGGTTATCTGCTTTGCAAATTCACCGGTTTGACCTGCAAGTTTATGTACTTCGTTTGCGATTATTTTGAATCCTGCACCGAAAGAGCCGGCGTGAGCGGCTTCAATAGAAGCATTTATTGCAAGAACATTTGTTTTATCAACAACTTCCTGAATATTACCGGTTATATCCGTAACTTTTTTGGTTTGCTCTTTCAATTCTTTAAAAGAATTTGAAAGAAATGCCGCATTTTTTGAAGCCTCATCGATTTCGTTGACGCGGTTTTCAATTTCCTGCTTAAGATTGTCATTTGCTTGAAGTATGCCGTCCATCATGGAGTCTATTTGGTCTGTATGAGAAGCAGTGCTTGTACTTGTCGCCTTCATTTCTTCAAATGCGCTTACAATCGACTGTAAACCGTCGCACACATTCTCCATAGATTCATGCAGAATCTTAAAAGAATTTGTAGTAACAGAAGAAATTGTAATACTTTTGTTATAACCTATAGCGAAACTTTTCAGCGCATCTTCATAATTATTCAGTTGCTGTTCAAAAGCCATAAACACCACTCTAACTAAGCAAATCTACGCCGCATTTCAGATTGGATAACCAGTCTAAAAATTTATGCATGGAGTCACCTTTGTACAAGGCTCCGTGCTGCGGAGCAAGTATTTCAGGATTGAGGCGACGGACGCGTTCGCACCATTTACGGACAATCGAGTTGGACGCCATATATCTTTTGTGGAAACCTTCTATAAGCGGCAGATGCTTTGCAAAATCTTCAACAAAGACGGTTTCGTCGCCTTCGTCAAAAACGGCTGCGCCTATATCACCCGTAAAAAGAATTCGGGAACGGGCATCGTAAAGATTAAATTGTCCCGGTGAATGCATAAAATGCGCCGGGACACATTCAAATGAATCGCCTGTAGAAAGGCGTATAGGCATACCTTCGTCAGGAATAGAAACTATTCTGGATATATCGACAATGCCGAAATGCGGCAAAAAACGTACCCAAAGAGATGAAATATATACTTTTGCTTTTGTAACACCCAGCCAAAGTGCAATTCCGGAAGAAACATCAGGATCTTGATGCGAATAGAAAATGACATCGATATTATTGATGGAAATATAGCGACTTGCCGCAGAAACAACACGGGCAAAAATATGTACCCCGCCCGGATCCAACAGTATACCTCGGTTATGGTTTACAATGAGATACTGCATTGTTTGTATTTCAGTATCTTCTTCATTTTTACCTGCACCAAGCCAGATAAACTTATGATCTGCATCTTCATACAGAACACGACCATTGTAATCTTCATCCGTTATCATGGCTAAAATATAGTGAATCGACAATTTTTTGTAAATAGTCAAAATAAACACACTAAAAACCCATAAGGTTCAATTTTGAGTTTTGAAATAGCTGCAATTTGTACGCAGGCGAGGTTTCTACAGCGTAATTATCTAACAAGTTTATTTCTGCCGAATGTTCAATACCCTATCAAATTCATAATTGATATGCTATTATTGCGCCCAATAAGCGATAAACGAAACGGATGATTATTTATAAACAAAGCAGTTCAGGCTGATTTGAAGAATTACGTTTGCAGTTATAATTTTTATAATTTAATTCTATAGAAGAGATTTGAGAGTGCTTATCAGCCGAATGGCGGGATAAAATGAAAAAGATTATTGTACTTGGATGTACCGGCTCGATTGGAACGAGCACATTGAATATTGTGCGGAATATGCCGGAAGATTTTTGCGTTTCAGGACTTTCCGCAAATACAAATGAAAAAAAACTTGCCGCACTGGCGCAGGAATTCAGCTGTCCGTCAACATTGACGAACAAAGACGGCATTGACGGAATTAAGCGGATAATCGACGAAACACAGCCCGATGTTATCGTAAACGGGATTGCCGGTGCGGCGGGACTTTTGCCGTCGAAAATTGCGGCGGAGTCGGGGATAAAACTTGCGCTTGCCAATAAAGAGACCGTCGTTATGGCGTGGCATCTCATCAAGGAGACCGCAGAAAAGCACGGTTGCGCAATTATTCCGGTCGATTCGGAACATTCGGCGATTTTTAATCTTATTCACCAAGCGGGGAAAGAAAACGTTTCGGAAATCGTTATAACGGCAAGCGGCGGCCCGTTCAGGACGCTTTCTTCCGGCGAGCTTGAAAACGTTACGGTCGAACAGGCACTCTCGCACCCTACATGGAAAATGGGCAAAAAAATTACGGTTGACTCGGCAACGCTCGCAAATAAAGGTCTTGAAGTTATCGAAGCCGCCCGTCTTTTTGAAATGCCGCCTGAAAAAATAAAAGTCGTCGTGCATCCGCAAAGCATTATTCATTCGCTGGTGCGCACCAACGACGGAATGCTTTACGCGCAGCTTTCCGCACCCGATATGCAGCACCCGATTTTTTCCGCGCTTACATGGCCGGAAAACAAAGCGGGGCATTTGCAGCCCTTCGATTTGTTCGACAAAACGCTTACGTTTTTTCATCCGCGTATAAAGGATTTTCCTATGCTTGAATACGCATTTGAGGCTGCGCGGAACGGAAAATCTTACTCAATCGCGTACAACGCCGCAAACGAAATTGCGGTTCAAGCCTTTCTCGATAAAAAAATCGGTTTTACCGCAATTTCGCGCATTGTGCGCACCGTCCTCGATAAAGACTGGACTCTGCTTCCGGCTGGTTTCGACGATGTTTTCGCACAGGACGAAAAAGCTCGGAAACTTGCAGAGGCGATTATATGAAAATCGTCTTGGGCTTTTTATTTCTCTGCATACTCGTTGTTATTCACGAGTTGGGACATTTTATCGCCGCAAAACTTTCCGGTGTGGAAGTCGAATCTTTTTCAGTCGGCTTTGGTCCCATCCTCCTGCACAAAAAAATCGGAAACACGGACTATCGAATTTCGCTGCTCCCGCTTGGCGGCTACTGCGGCATGAAAGGCGAAAAGGATTTTCAAAAGTCGTTTGAAGCAAATCTTGACCATATTGAGGCGGAGCCTGATTCCATGTACGGCGCGCACCCGATAAAACGTATTTTAATCGCGTTTGCAGGGCCGTTCGCAAATCTTGTTACGGCGTTTATCGCGTTTAGCGTCATTGCGCTTGCCGGTTACACGTATTATTCGTATTTGACGAAGATAACGCTTGCCGACGAAATTTATCCCGATATGCACAGCGCGGCGCGGGAAGCGGGCATTCTTTCTGGCGACGTGATAACGGCGGTCAATAACAAGACTGTAGGCGATTTTTCCGAGCTTTTAATGGAAATCGTAAGCCGCCCCGACGAAGACGTTTCAGTCAGCGTGAACCGTAACGGCGAAAACTTGACTTTTTCCGTTCACACGGACTTCGATAAAAAAAGCGGCGCAGGCAAAATCGGCGTTGTAGCGGACAAAGATTCAATTGAAAAGCGGGTACAGCCGCCGCTTGCGCTCCACAAAGCGATTGTAAAAGGCGCAAGCGACACTGCTAAGGGGATTTTTTTGACTGTCAAAGGAATTGCGACTCTTTTTAAGGGGGCGGACTTAAAAAATTCCGTTTCCGGCCCCGCGAGGGTCGCCGATATGCTTGGAGAAGCGGTCAAAGACAGTTTTTCCGAAAAGTCCGCCGTCGGTGCGCTCGGCATTGCAGCGTACATCAGCATTTCGCTTTTTATCATGAATCTGCTTCCCGTTCCCGTTTTAGACGGCGGACTTATTCTTTTTTCGCTCATCGAATTGGCAACGCGGCGTAAAATGAGTCCGAAACTGCTTTACTATATTCAATTTGCGGGGATTGCGTTTATTGCGCTGCTGTTCTCTGTGGGACTTTTTTCCGACATCACGTATTTTAAGGGAATATTACACAACGGAGGAACCGTAAAATGAAACGAACGGTGTTTATATTCATCTTTTTGTGTGCAGCATTTCTGCTCGGTGCACAATCGCATATTTCAACACAGCCTCATCAGGAAGCGGTTTCGGTTATAACTCCTGCCGCACAGGAATCTGATTTTTCAAAAGCCTATGTGAGTGCAGGAAAAGACGGTTTCTTAATCAAATGGACGGAAGATAATCAAGGCGAACACTACCAGATTTCCGAATACGAAATAAAAGCTGCCGCAGTTTCTCCGGACGGACGTTTTATTGCAGTTTACGAAACGGACGGCGGACTTGTAAATCGCCTTGCACTCTGGGACTGGGAAACGCTTTCCCGCAAATGGGCGCGCCGATATAAGGATTCCGTTACGTCGCTTTCGTTTACGGAAAACGGAACTTACATAATTGCAGGGACGGCAACGGTAAGCGGCGCGGAATTTATACGCACTGCAACCGGCGATGTCGCAGTCGGAAAGATAAAAGATGCAACCGGCATCGTATCTTACGCGGTTACGAACGGCACGGAAAAAACAGCCGCAATGTATTCTCCTGCCGGAAATCTTTCGTTTTATGATTTAACAACAGGGCGCGCAAAACAGCGTATTTCCGTTATGCAGGGACTTTCTCAAGCGGTTTTGTTCAACAATTTTTTATTCCTTGCAGGTGTTAAAGACGACACGCTTTATGTCGTTTACTGCATAAGCGGAAAAACAATTACGTCAATACGAACATCAAATCCGATTTTACTTGCTTCAAAAAGCGACAGGAATTTGTATTACCTTGAAAACGACGGCAAGGGACTTTATACGCTTAAAATGCTTGAAAACGCGGACAACAGAACGGTGTCAAACCCTAAAATCGTACGCATGTTTAAGGGCCCGCGCGGAAATGAAGCGATAACGTCCGGGGCAAAACTGGGGAATGAGATAATGCTCGGTTCCGCTTCCGGTGCGGTGTATAAAATCACAGCGGATGCCGACAGTGCACTGTCTCCTATTGAACCGATTACACAGGACATTTACGACAGAATTTTAGACATGGCTCCAATCGGTGAGGATTTTTACTTTCTTACAAAAGATTCTCTGTTCCGCTCGTCCTATGACACGGGAATTGTAAAGCGGCTGGGCGACAATCCGGGACGGACACAGCTTATCACTTACGGAGACACTGTGATTTTATGGTCGAAAGATACTCGGCTGCCGATTCTGCTTTTCGATTATTCTTTGCCTGAGGTGAAAACGCTTTACATTCCAAAAACATCTCTTCAATCGCTTAGACTTTTCGGAAATCTTCTTGTTGATTTGGAGAGCAGCTCTTCGGTCAATGTTTATGATATAGAAAAGGGCGCACTCCGCGAAGCATATTCCGGAGCAGGCTTGCAGGATTGCGTTATCGCTGCCGACAGCAAGCTCTATGTTGCAAAATCTTTTGCGACAAATCCTCGCTGTGCCTTGCTTGCGGTAGATTTGGAGACAGGTGAAACCGTCCCAACTGCGCTTGCCGGAAACGTTGCTTTCGGATTGAGTGTACGTGAAAACGATATTTACGGAGTCAGCGTGCAGGAAAATGCCGGAACCAAGCGGACTTCCGTGTTCCGCTATAATACGGCGGCAAAACAGACCGTTTCCGTTGCAAACTTTTCCGGTGAATTTCCCGACGCATTTACCTACCTGTATTTTCCGTCGCTTTATACCAACATCGGGCAGAATGTAGGTCAAAACACCATCCGCGCAATAAATTTGACAGACCGCAAAAACATTATCTTTAACCGCTCGGCATCCATGCCAATCAAAGCCGCCTGCAATGCCGCCCGTGCCGTAATCCTAAACCGCGACGGCAGCATATCCTGGTATGACGGAACTTCATCACAAGTCCTTGCCGACTGGTATTTAACAAAAGAAGGACAGTGGTTCGAATTTTAGAA
>CAUUGI010000038.1:0-18622 GCA_963544675.1 uncultured Treponema sp. | reverse complement strand
ATTTCTCCGCGCCGGCGTTGTAAAAACTGCGCATAAACAATATACTTCGCCCCATGTGTATGAAAGACCGCGCGTCTCGCCGTTATAACGACATTGGAAGAATTGCTATCGATGATATTTGCGCCTTTCCCGGTGTGCTTGATAATGTAAGCCGCGGCGGTTTCAAAATGCATTATGTTTTTCCGGTCAATGTGGATTTCGACAGTGATTATGAGGCGGGAATAACATTTGCACGAGCTGCTTCTAACGGAACTTTTTCAGTGCTGTGTCATCCGCAGTGGTCAAAAAATGTAAACGGCGGCACGGAAATAGGATTCAAACTTCTTCCTTCAAAAGATTCGTCTAAATTTTGTGATTACGTTTCAAAACTCGGTATAGATGAGAGCAATGAAACTGTGGACGATCAAATTGCCGATTTTTCTTCCGTGATGATAAAGTAAACGATGCAGGAACCGGTTTTAGAAAAACTTTCAGGTGCGGCATTTCTTGCTTTTCCTCAAATGGATGGAATGCTTCTTGACGAATTAAAAGAGCGGTACGGTTTTTGTAAAAATCCTGCAGCTGTTTACGGCGATTTATTGTATTTTCCGGATTTTAAAGTCGAACAATTTTCCGGCACTTTCGGTTTTCCGTATTGGGCGAAATGCGTAATGGAAAATCCGACTATTATGCATTTCGATTCAATCGGCAGCTGCTCAGGGGTTTTGCGCTCAATACAAAGAAATTGGGCACCTTACCGCTTTACGCTGTTCAGACGCGCAGAACTTATACAAGAAAAGCTGCCTTACATAAATCTTAAACCACGTAAATTTCCTACAGATATTCCAAAATCGCCGATAGGACTTTGGACTTTAATCGATTCAAATACTGCAATATTTTCCGAAAAAACAAACAGCTTTCTTCCTGCCGGAACGCTTTGTTTTGAAGAAGATCATGTAAATCCGCCAAGCAGAGCGTATTTAAAACTACAGGAAAGTCTTACACTCGCAAATCTATTCAACGGAACAAAACTTCCTTCCAATGGGACGCGCTGTTTTGAAGCCGGAGCAAGTCCCGGCGGATGGACATGGGTTTTGACTCAGCTGGGCGCATCGGTATACGCAGTTGACCGCTCGCCTCTTTCTCCGGAACTTATGAATAATCCGCTTGTAAAGTTTGCCGCACATGATGCCTTTACTCTTTCCCCAAAAGAAGTCGGAATGTGCGACCGGGTTTTTAGTGATGTAATCTGCTATCCCGAACGTCTTTACGAATGGTGCTGCCGCTGGCTTGAAAGCGGTCTTACTAATAATATGATATGCACAATTAAAATGCAGGGAAAAACCGACTGGAAAATCATAAAGAACTTTCAAGACATTCCAGGAAGCCGCATAGTTCACTTAAATTACAATAAACATGAACTTACATGGATTCACACGGAAACCGAATAGCAGCATTCAAAATAAAATAGATAAGGTTTTTATTGGGAACCTCTAAAAACTTCAGTTTTTAGAGGTAACTTTGAAAATGCGATGTTGTAACTCGCGATAATCCAGCGAGTTACAACTCGTCGCAATCTCGAAAAACTTGCTTTTTGCGAGTTTTTCGAGATGCCCTATTCCGGCTAAATGATTTCCGTTAAAAAATTATTTAGAAAGAGCATTCCGTTTTTATTAAGCGCGTAATAATGTTTTCCGGCTCTTTCGTACATAACGGCAAGATTTTTTTCCGTCCATGAGGCAAACGCGGATTCAGCCTTGCGCGGAAAGGGGACTTTAAAGCGGCTTTCAAAAGTTTCTCGGCATACACCTGCCGCCGTTCTTAAACCCATCATAAAAAATTCAAACATAAGCGTATCGCAGTCAATGTTTTCAATATCCTGCGGAATTTGTTCTGCGGCGTATATTGTGTCTTCCGAAGTCCAAAACTTTATATATTCGTCAATGTCGGCAGTATTTGTAAATCTTTTGCCGGAAAATGTTTCGTAAACACTGCCGGTCGCACCCGCTCCGCAGCCTATATAATTTTCAAGCTGCCAATAAACCATATTGTGAATACATATCTTGTCGGCAAGGCAGAAATTCGACACTTCGTATTGTTTATAACCGCGCTCCAGTAAAAAATCTCTGCCCTTTATCCATAAATCATCTGCAAAATCAAAGTCGTAATGTATTTTGCCGGAATAAATTTCTTTTCCCAAAGGAGTTTGTTCTTCAACCGTCAAAGAATACAGTGAAATATGGGAAGGTTTATAAGTCAGAATCTCTTCAAGACCGTGCAAAAACGTATCTTCAGTTTGTTTTGGGAGAGCGGAAATCATATCGACTGAAAAATTGTGTTTCCATTCGGAAGATATTAAGGAAAGGGCACTGCGGACGACATCGGCGGAACTTCGTCTGCAGACGGCTTTTAAAGCACGGTCGTCCAATGATTGCATTCCGCAGGAAAGACGATTCACGCCGGCAAAATCCATACTGTTTAACAGGACCGGACTAACGTCATCAGGATTTACTTCCATTGTAATTTCGGTTTTCGGAGAATTGTCGCAAGTGCTTCCGCTGTCCGAAATTCCCGCTTTTTCTTTACAGCTTTGAGCCGTCCGGATAATTCTTAAAAGCTGCTCTTCTTTTAAGAGGCTTGGAGTTCCGCCGCCGATATATATGCTTTTCCAGCCGTCAACAGAAGATTCTTTTGTGCGGTAAATTATTTCGTAGCAAAGTGCATCTATATATTCGTCCGGTACTGCAGCATTCGACGGAGTGCGGACGCTGAAAAAATCACAATAACTGCATTTTGAAATGCAATAAGGAATGTGGATGTATAACGAGTTTTGCATTTCAAAGCAATTTTATTTCTTTCGGCGGAAAATACATTATTACGGCAGAAGCATACAAATCGCTCTTTTTTACGGTACCCCACAACCTTGAATCTACACAAGAATTGCGGTTATCACCCAAAACAAGATATTCGTCTTTTCCTAAAACAATGCTTTCAAATTCTCCCATGACACCGATAGAAGAGTCCCACATTGGCGGAATTGACAGAACTTCGACATCGTATTTTTTTGAAATAAGTTCGAATTCCGTTAGAAATGACTTTTCTCCTTCCGGTTTTATATAGGTTATGTAATCGCGCATATAAACAGTATCGCCGGGCATTCCTATTATCCGCCGCACAAGAAAAGAGTTTCCCATCTGTACACTTTCTTCAGATATGCCGAGCTGCTGTGCCGTAAAAAAGCGCACGACAATATCAGCGGCGCGGAGAAAACGATTTCCAGCATTTTTATGCAGCGGGCGGACAAGAATTATATCTCCGCGCTTATAAGATTTAATGAGCGGTGAAAACATCATGCATGAATTCTTATGAATATCCGGCATCATAGATACGGAACGCTGCCTTACGGGAAAAATCACAAAGGCGAGGATAATATTAACCGTTAAGAATATAAGCATACCGACGGTAATAGCGTATATAATGCGCCTTTGAAAGTCTTTACGTACGGAATAAGAAAGCTCATACAAGTTTTTGTTCATGCCGAATAAATTAACATAAATCCGTACCTCAAACAAGAAGTGTGTTTGTACAGACAGTTCGTCCCTCCATCTGCGTCGAAGCAAAAGTTATTTATTCCGTCTGATTTTTATAACATTGCAACTTAATACAAAACTTTTTATATTGTACTCATGACTTTCTTTGAATTACAAAAAACTTGCCGCACTTATCGAAAATTTGAGCAGAGGCAAATCCCTGATGATGTTTTTACCAAAATGTTGGAATGTGCACGAACTTCAAGCTGTGCCGGAAATTTACAAAATCTGCGTTACTATCTTGTAAAAAGCCAAGATACGGTTGAAGCCGTACAACCTTATCTACGATGGGCGGCATATCTTCCGCCGGAACAAGGTTATCCTGAAGAGAACGAGCAGCCGGTTGCATTTATAGCGATTACCAAAAAAGGCAGAGCCGGTTCATATTCCGACATTGATGCAGGAATTTCCGCCAAATCGATTGTGTCCTGCGCGTGGGACAACGGTGTCGGAAGCTGCATAATGGCAGGATTTAAATCAAAAGAAATCAAAGAACTTCTTTCCATACCGGATGATGAAGTTTTAATATTGGTAATCGCACTTGGGTATCCGCTGCATAAAAGTTCCGTAACAAAAATGAAAGACGGTGATGTAAAGTATTACATTGATGATGGCGGTAACTACTGCGTCCCCAAAAGGGATTTTAACGATATTGTAAAAATATTTTAGACACGGCTGTAAAAAGAATTCGCAAACTTTTTTAGCAGCCTGATAAAAATCAACAACGACTTAAAACTACTTTCCATGTTATAGATTAAGCTGAGCTTTTATCAAAAACTTGTGTCGGCGACGGAATTAAACAACTCTTTATAGTCCGAAATCGTCTGCGCTTTTACTATTTTTTCACGGATTGCAGCACCTCCGTTCATTCCTTTTGAATAAGCGCAGAATCTTTTACGCATTTCAAGACAAGCAGATTTTTCTCCAATATCATTAGAAAGATTCAGCAGCTCTCTGAATCCTGTTTCGATGCGCTTTTGTACAGGAATATCATCGTATTTGCCGGTCGTCAAAAGTTGGATCGTTTTATCAAATATAAACGGATTTCCCATCGCTCCGCGCGCAAACATAACGCCGTCGCAGCCAGTTTCAGAAAGCATGCGCTCCGCATCTTCAGGCGTAAACAAATCCCCCGACCCGAATATCGGAATCTTTCCTGCAGAAAGAGCCGCTAATTCTTTTATTTTAGACCAATCCGACTTGCCCTCATATCCTTGTGCGCGCGTCCGTGCATGCATGGTTATCGCTGAAACGCCTGCATCCAAGGCGGCAAGGGCGGCTTCTTTCCACGTTATGTGATTTTCATCCCACCCGGAACGAATCTTTACAGTAACGGGAATATCGCCGGCGATTTGAACAAGCGCTTTTGCAACGCTGTACAATCTTTCAGGATCGCGCGTAAGCGCGGAACCTGCCCCGGTTTTTATGATTTTCGGTACGGGGCAGCCGCAATTTATATCGATACATTCGCAGTTTGTTTTCTCTAAAATTATTTTTGCGCCGTCCGCAACCGTTTCCGGCTCTCCTCCGAACACTTGCACGGCATAAGCAGTTTCATTTTCTGCACGGCGCATTAAAATTTCCGTTTTTAAATTGTTTCTTACAAGAGCTTCGGCAGAAACCATTTCCGTATACGTAAAAGCTGCGCCGTGTTCTACGCATATCGAACGGAATGAACGATCGCTGTAACCGGCTACGGGTGCAAGAAAAATATTTCCGCTAAGTTCGAGCTTTCCTATTTTTACGGGATGATAGAGCATTATTCTTCCGGCAATTTAAATGCTTTACAGCTGTTTTTCCAAAGCTGCGCGGCAACTTCCTCAAGCGGCAGTTCCAACATATCCGCAAGAAATTTTGCGGTAGAAGTAAGATATGCCGGCTTTGTGCGCTTTTTATCCCGAAATTCGTTCGGAATCATAAAAGGACTTTCTGTTTCAATAAGAATCCTATCAAGCGGAATATTCAAAACAGTTTCATGGAGATTATGCGCATTTCGATATGTTAAATTTCCTGCAAATGAAAAATAAACATTCATATCCAGACATTTTTTAGCGTAAGCAGCATTTTCCGAATAACAATGAAAAATTGCACCGCTGTCGGGAATGCGTTCGCGCAGGACATCGTAAACATCCTTTCCTGCGTCGCGGTTGTGTATTATTGCAGGAAGATTATGCTTTTGAGCAATTTCAAGCTGGGTTATAAAAAGTTCGATTTGAGAGCGTTTGTTTCCGAACTGCTTGTAATAATCAAGCCCCATTTCGCCCACAGCGACTACATTAGGGTAGGTTAAATACTTTTCAATCTTTTCCGCATAATCCGCACCCGGATTTACGACTTCCGACGGGGCGACTCCCACCGCATGATAAACTCCCGAAACGACTTTCAACGCAGGATAGACACGTTCAAAGTCATGGAGACTGTTATTTATGCTGATTATGCGTGTAACTCCTGCCTGTTTAGCTTGATGTATTACACGCAATTGCTCTATAGGATCATCGTATATAAGCCCGATGTGGGCGTGAGTATCAAAAAACTGCATGGCTTTCTTCCAAAAGATTATAATAAAAGACAGGAATGTCTTACAAATGAATAGTGTTTTTTACTGCTATTCCTGCCGATAAAGATAATATACCTTTATCGAGTTGTCAACTTAATATAACTAACCTGCCGGAAACTCGTTATGCCGTAGAAATGTATTTGTTTGACATATAACAACTTGCTGTGTTATACTCGCTAAAAATTCGGAAGTGATGTTTTACTACGGAGATAAAATTGTCCAGAACACAAAGATATAAAAAGATTGAAAAAAGATTCGCTTCTAATATTCAAAATGAATGTATTTCGTTCTTCAGGGCTTTAAAACTTTTTTTCATAAAGATATTCAAAATCTTTGACGGCAAATTGACAATTATGATTGTGCCGCACTCACAGGGCAAAGTCATAAATCTCCAGACAAATGTTTTTGCAATGTCTACCGGCATACTGCTTATCGTGGGAATCGTTATTTCGTTCCTGTATTTTAATAGAAGAGCAATATCCACATCTGCCGAAATAAGCTCCTTAATGACTTCCAACCGAGAAACCGCAGCAAGTTTAGATGAACTTAGAGATGAAAATATGAATCTTTTGCAGACGGCAAAAAGATTTCAAGCATCGCTTTCGCAGTCTCTTTCTCTTTTAGGTCTCGATCGCGGCAACGATTTTTCCCCAAACCCGTTACACAACGGTGATTTGTCTTCTTTATTCGGTAAGTCGGATGCTGTCAACAGCTCTGTAAAAGAAACGGAAGGCATTCGTTCACTTACATCTTATCTTGAAAATTCAGTGCAGCCTATCGAACAAATTGGAAAAATGCTTGAAAATCAAAATTCGTTATTCAAAGAAATTCCGAATATTTGGCCTGTAAAAAATCCGAACGTACACATATCAATGATGTTCGGTCCCAATTTGCATCCGATTACAGGACAGTGGTACATTCACAAAGGTATAGATTTTTCTACCTGGCATTCAGGGGATCCTGTAATGGCAACCGCAAACGGACAAGTTGTTACAGTAGGATATGATGCCAGTTTCGGCAACTATATAATTATCCGCCATAAACACGGAATTTACACCCGCTATGCGCACTTGAGTGCGACTCGTGTAAGTAAAGGGCAATTTGTTGAGCAGGGAAAAGTTATCGGAAATATTGGAAACACCGGTGTTACAACCGGTCCTCACCTTCACTACGAAGTCCATATCGGTTCGGATGTTGTTGATCCAAGCAAATACATAAACGTAAAATTATCTCGGTAATATTTTATGGCATTGCGTGCAGACAATTTTTCAATCAACACGCTTATCGGAAACGGTTCTTTTGTCCGCGGCGATTTAAATGTTAATGGTTCTGTTAGTATAGACGGAGACCTTGACGGAAACCTTAAAACGGATGCCGCCGTAATCGTCAGTGTAAACGCGAGAATTAAAGGCAATATAGATGCGGCTTCTGCGGTTATAGGTGGAATTGTTCTGGGAGACATTACCGCTCCCGAAAGCGTAAAACTTTTATCATCGTCTGCGGTAATCGGAAATATAATCACACAAAGAGTACAAATGGAAGACAAAGTAATCTTTCACGGACATTGCATATCGATTTCCGATAAAGAAAAATGTACTGAGCACGCAAATAAATTCCTTGAAAATAAAGCAATACTTGATAAGGCTGAAAGTGTATGAATTCCGTTGATCCGCTAAATTCTTCACTATATTTTTCAGCGGCGGCACAGGCATCTCAAGAATCTGTAAAACAAAAAGAAAAAGCAGCAAAAACAAAGCGTTCACCGTTCGCGTCTATGCTTGAAAGAACGCAGGAAGTCGAAGAACTTATATCGGCAGGACTTCCGTCTGAAATTGCCGGAATGGATATTGAAGAAGCCCTTGTTTTTTTAAAAGACGCAGTCGATATTGCAGGCGATAAATTGATTGAAAAGATGGATGCCGCATCTTTTGCCGACTTTAAAAGTTCTGTAGGGAATTTCATCCGCTATGTTTCAAAAAATAATTATGAAGTATGCAAAACGAAAAGACGCGGTTATGTAAAAAAGCAAAGCGTTTTTTTTTCAGAGCAGCGGGAACGCGATCCGCTTGTACAAGTACGTGTGCTTGATAAAAAAATTGAAGAGCTTGCGTCTATGATTTTACAAAATCATTCGGACAAAATAAAAATGCTTTCTAAAATCGATGAAATAAAAGGGCTTGTTGTAGATTTTTTTGCAGCTTAATGGCTATAATGGCGCAATGTGCAGTATAGATTAAGGTTTGACCATGCAAATCATGCTGCAGAATAAAAAATATACGCGTAAATATATTTTGTACATATTTTTAGAATCAATGCAGACGCGCTCAAAAGCGGAAGCCGTAACTCTGAAACATACTTTTACAAGGTAGCTTTACGTTTTTAAATAAATTGGAAAAATTATGAGCGATATATTTGAAAATGACCTTGAAGATGAAAATATAAACCTGTCTGCTTTGGAAGATTCCGACACAACGGAAACTATCGACGAAGAACTTGTCTTTGAGAAACCTCTTTACGTACTGCGTATGAATTATTCCAGCGAAACAGTTTATGCGCGCAATGACAGAAATCTTGATATAAAACCGGATGATTTTGTTTTTGCAGCAACCCGATACGGCAAGGATATGGTTCAAATAAAAGGAATCGCGGCGAAACCCATAGGCGTAAAACTTTCTGAAGTCGTAGTAATAGAGCGCAAAGCCGTAAAAGAAGACTTAAAGAAGATGGAAGAATTTAAGGCGAAAGAAGCGGAAGCATTCCGAATATTTAAAGAGAAAGCAGCTGCACATCGCCTTGATATGAAACTTGTTACCGTTCATTTTTTGGCAGACGAGCAAAAAGTAATTTTCTTTTTCTGCTCGGACAGCAGAGTAGATTTTAGAGAACTTGTTAAAGATTTGGTTTCCGTATTTAAAATGCGGATCGAATTGCGTCAAATCGGTATCCGTGATGAAGCAAGAATCACAGGAGGTCTCGGAATGTGCGGCCGCCCGCTGTGCTGTCATGGAATATCCGATAAACTTCGTCCCGTTTCAATCAGAATGGCAAAAGATCAAAATCTTTCATTAAATTCATTAAAAATTTCCGGGCAATGCGGAAGACTTTTGTGCTGCCTTTCCTATGAATTTGACTGGTACACTGAAGCAAAAAAGCGTATGCCGCAGGAAGGTTTACACATCGTTTACGACGGTACGAATTTTAGAATAACGGAAGTTAATTTTATAACATCAATGGTAAAAATGCTCGGTGAAGACGGCAGACTTTTAGAAATAAATGCAAAGCGTTTTGCAAAAGAAAACGGCAAGTGGAGAATTGATTGACGAAAATCTAACTTATTTTACAAATGAGTTCAGGAGATTCTTCAGTAAACGGGGTTTCTGCAAAATCCGAATAAAATCTACAGTTTTTAAATCCTGCGGCATTTGCAAATTCTTCTATTTCTTCTGTGCATACCGGATAAATTTGTTCCCTTTGCAATACGGGTATAATTTTTCCGCTGCTGTTTTTAATGCTTTTATTTAAATAATACGAACCGTCGGAATCTTTAAATACTTCCGTGTAAAAATTTGCCCGCATACTGCTTTTTGCCGGAATCCAATCTTTATGCGCCTTATCCAAATTCTTATAATTATAAAGTTGCAGTACCAATGTTCCGCCGGGAATAAGAAGTTCCATGCAATCCGAAAAGACCTTTTTCATCAAATTGCGATCATGTACAAAAGTGAGCCGATTGTTAAGACAGGAAATTACATTGTAGAACTTTTTACCTAAAAACTTATTCATATCTAAAACGGACATTTTAAAAAATCTGATGGAAAGAATTTGACTACGCCTTTTTAAGTTTGCGGAATCTAAAAGCGCAGAGGCAACTTCAAGACCCGTAACATCAAAACCGTTCTTTGCAAGTTCGAATTCTAAAGAACCGGTTCCGCAGGCAATGTTCAACAGCTTAGGCGGTGAATCGTACGCTTGCTTAAACTTATTGTAGAAAGTTTTTATGGACTCATCTATTGGATGGAGTTCATCATAATATTCAACAAGATTTTGAATGTATGTCATGCCCTGTATTTTAAGTTAAACCGCTAAAAAATCAAGAAGAAATTTTAATCAGAATAAAAAACTAAAATACGCCTGCAAAAAAGAGTACTCGGGCGGAATATGCCGTAAAAGCGTATATTCTTTTTAAATACCCGCTTCAAGTTTTGCGAGCTCTGCAGCTGCAATTTTATCGTTGGGACAGTACTCCAAAGCCGCAGCAAAATATTTTTTCGCTTCGTCTCGTTTTCCCTCTTTTAGAGAAAGATACCCAAGATTTGAAATAATCTTTTCATTTTCAGGAGCGAGGGAAAGTGCTTTTAAAAGCTCGGATTTTGCGCCTGAAAGGTTGCCGGTCTCCATAAGACAAATCGCAAGCTCATTGTGCGTGTCGGCATTTTCGTTTCCGCCGCAAGCAATAGATTCTTCAAATGCCTTCTTTGCGTCCTCCCAGCGGCAGAGCTTGCGCAATGCCCAACCGAGCAAAAACCATGCGTTCCAGACTTTTTGATTTTTTTCCAAGAAAGAGCGTATTTCTTTTAAACCTTTTTCTTCCTGCCCGCCTGAAATCAGTTTATATGCGTTTAAAAATGCCTTATCTTCAAGATTTTCATTGTTTATGCGGTCGATTAGTTCTTGCGCACGTTCTTTTTTATAAATTCCGTTTTCACCGAGCTCATCATCCGTTGCATTGCAAGTGAGCGCGACATAAGTTTCAAAACAACTTTTCGCTTCACGAAAATCGTATTGCTTTAGATGAAAAAATCCGCAATTAAAAAATGCATCCGGCAACGGCGGTTCGGCATTCATCGCTTCTTTATAATATTTGAATGCATCATTATCATAAGCATCCGCATCTTCATTTAAATTCGATTTACGGTAAGATTCTGCACGTTGATCAAGAAAAATTGCGGTATTTAAAGCTGTAACCGGATTTTCCGGCTCCAAACCACGAAGTGTCATAAAAAGTTCTTCGGCAAGTTCCCAATCTTCGTCTTTCGATTTTAAGATGGCAGCTTCCGTCAATTCTCTTTGAATATCGGGGCGGGCTTTTTTAATTATCGAGCGGTAGTAGTCAAGATTTTTGTTATGTCTGTCGTATGCAAGAACCGTAAGAATTCCCGCGAGTATCTGTTCCGGCTCAAGAGATTTTATATCCGGCTCGGATTCGCCGCTTTTTTTCTGTACGGGAAGGGGAACGGTTTTATCGATTTTAAGAGCATATTCGGACAGCTTAAAGTCGTCCGGTAAAGTGATAAAATAAACAGATTCCAACGGATTAGAAAGCCCCATAATAATTCCTAAAGATTTTTTGAAAATAAAAGAATTCTGTCGCTATTTTCAAAAAAGATAGTGGTATATCAAAAAAGGATTTCGAGTTTATTTTGTTTCCGCCAATCCTAAAGCATTCGCAGTCGCAGCGGCTTCCGTTGCAACTGTTTGATCAGAATCCTGCACATTCTGCATACGATAAGAAGCATCCAAAAATGACTTTCTGTTTGCAGTGAGATATTCGTTTATTCTGATTTTGTATGCAAGCGGGACTTGATTTGCGTCAAACTTTATACCGGCTTGAATAAGGTCGGTTCTGCCTTCAACATTGCTGGCGGAAACAATCGTACCTTTCATATCTATAGTTTCATTCGGTTCGGAGAATGTGAGTCTAATCAAAATATCTTTGCCTTCGATAAACTTCGCAATTCCCATAATTATGATTTTTGCACCCGAGAACGAAATATTCCACAGAATACAGCGTCTGGGAACATTTTGGATATAAGCTATGGACTCTTTTTTATCAAGTCCGAGTTTTCTGATTGTAGACTCATTGATTAAAATTCGCTCTTCACTGCGTTTTACAAAACTGTCATTTGCCGCCAAAAGCGTTCCCAATTTAAAGATAAGATCATCCGGCGGACGCTGCGTGAATGTAAGCGTTATAACTGCAAGATCTTTTGAGTTCATGTACGGCGTTACATCGGAAACGCGGCATGAAACAAAAAATATTAACGGCTGATTATCCTGCTCAATAAAGCAATAGCGCAAACTGACCGGAGGAGCATCTTTTTTTGTTATCTGTTGAAAAGCTCCGCCCGCAGTTCCGATGATTATTTTTGCCATCTGGAATGATGTTGAATTTATTATGCACGGCCATTGTGCACCTGAACATTTTACATACACCTGACGCGGGTCAAGATGAAGAGAACGCAATATGTCCTTTGTGAACACAATTTCATCTTCGCGGTACAAGTCGTAGTAATTATTTATGAGCTGGTTTGTAGCAATACTTAAAGCCATAATATGTATTATAATAGTTTATAAATAAGTATTCGTCAATGAAAGAAATGGAAAGAAACACGGCTTTTAGAAAAGTTATTTTAACGCCCCGAAACGGCAACGTTTTATACATTCGCCGCATCTTATACATTCACGGTCGTTTACTTGCAGCGTATCCATTTTGCATGGTCCCGTACAGGCATTACAGTGGGTACATTTTTTAATATCTAATTTTATTCCGAATAGTGCGGTTTTATTGAAAAATGAATAAATTGCTCCCAAAGGGCAAAAAAATCGACAAAAAGGTCTAAACATAAAAATGCTTACGATTATGAAAGCTGCCGACAATAAAACTTTCCATGAAAATAAAAAACCGATTGCCTGCCTTAAACTTTCATTTGCAATTACCAAAGGGATTCCGGCTCCAAGCGTTCCCGCAGGACAAATCAATTTACAGAAAAATGGTGAACCAATGCCGTTTTTTAAATAAAAAACCGACGGCAGCGCAATCACAAATAAAGCAAGCAATATGTATTTTAAAAGCGAAAGTTTACGGGTGATTTTTAAGCTCCGCTTTGTTTTTTTTATCTTTTTTGAAGGGATTTTATACAATAATTCCTGCACCAATCCTACTGGGCATAAAAAAGAACATACGACCCGCCCAAGCAGCGTTCCCGTTAAAAGCAAAAATCCTGTTACGAAAAAAGGAATTCTCCCACCCCCTATTGTGTTTTGCAGCGAGCCAAGCGGACAGGATGAAATTGCGCCCGGACATGAATAGCAATTCAAACCGGGAACACAACCGTGTTTTAACGGAGAGTCTGATATTGAACCTGTAAACCAATGCCGGACATCTGCATTGTAGACAAGCATTGCCGTAAATTGTATCAGCTTTCTTCGTACAGCTTGAATATCAGCCAATTCCTATGCACTCCATACAAATAAACACAGCTTTTCGAAAGACGGCAAGCGCATCGCCGCGCATTATACCGATTGCGATAAATGCAACAGCGATGCCTAAAAGCAAAATGCGAAAAACAAGAGTCTTTTGAAAAATATTATTCGTCATAATAACCGCTTACAAAAGCGGCAAGCTGTGCTTTGTTCATCGCACCGACATGACGTTTTTCAATTTTGCCGTCGGGAGATATAATAAAGCTGCAAGGAATTCCCTGTACTCTGTAAAGAGAAGCGATTTCGCCGCTTGCATCAAGTCCGCCTTTAAAAGAATAACCGTTTTGCGACATAAACTTTACCCTTGATGCTTCTTCATCGGATACACAGACTGCAAGAAATTCGAGTTTGGAATCGGGAGATTTTGCAAGCTCTGCTGCAAGTTTATTGAGTTCCGGTAATTCTGCACGACAAGGCGGACACCATGTTGCCCAAAAATGAAGCAAAACAGCCTTTCCTTGATAGTCGGAAAGTCTAACCGTTTCTCCTGTCGAAAGCGTTAATGAAAAATCAGGAGCCGCGCTTGCTTGTGTTTGCTGTTTTGTGTTTGAATCGGAAGTTTTTTGTTTGGAACAAGACGGCAAAGATACCGTAAGCATTATAATTAATGCAAATAAAATTGTGTTATGTTTCATGTTGAAAGAATACATAAATTTTATGCAGCGGGCAAGCAAAATATAACAGTTATGTTAGAAAATCAAAAATGAGACGACAGAATTTTTCCGTATGGACTTTTAATATTCTCTCCATTATCTTTGTAACCGACAGACTTTAATGATAACTTAATCATCATTCAGCTTGGAGAGTCTTAAATCGTGTTATTTCAACGACTTAGAATATCACTTTTCAAAATAACCTGTTCTGAAACTGAAGTTTCCGAACAGGTTTAATCTTTATCGAAGGAGAATATATGTCAAAACTTACAAAGACTTTGCTTGTAATCGGAGCAATCGTCGTTATTATCGGCGGAATCGCTTCCTGCGTTAGCGGCACTTACAACGGCATGGTAGAGCAGGAAGAGCGCGTTACAGCACAATGGGCGCAGGTTCAAAATGTGTATCAGCGCAGATTCGATTTGATTCCGAATTTGGTTGCAACCGTAAAAGGTTATGCAAAGCATGAAAGTGATGTCTTCGTGCAGCTTGCAGAAGCTCGTTCAAAAGCGGGCGGCGTTACCAATATCGACAGCAGCGTAACGGATGATCCGGAAAAACTTGCGGAATTTCAGAAAATGCAGGACTCGCTTTCCGGCGCACTCCGAAGGCTTCTCGTTGTTACGGAAAATTATCCCGAATTAAAAGCGAACCAAAATTTTCTTGCCTTGCAGGATGAACTTGAAGGAACGGAAAATCGTATTTCCGTAGAACGCAAGAAATACAACGACCTTGCACAAAATTATAATACTACGATAAGACGCTTTCCGGGCGCGTTCTTTGCAAATATGTTCGGTTTTAAGGCAAAAGCGTATTTTAATGCGGCATCGGAAGCCCAAACCGCTCCGAAAATCGAATTTTAGGAGCAGAGCGGAATGAATAAAAGACAGCTGCTTAAAAAGATTCGCCTTTCGGACAAGGATTTAGATGAAATCAAAGCATCCGTAAAAGCCGCAGAACAAAACACGTCCGGTGAGATTTCGCTTGCGCTTATATCGGAAAGCAGCGATTATTCTTTTTGGGAACTCATGGCATCTTTGTACACTGCGGCAGCTGTTTTTGCAATTATGCTGCCGTTCGCAAAAAGATTAAAGGATTTTTACGATTATGTTTTATGGATTCAGCCGGTTTGGTTTTTACCCGCATTTTACGGACTTTCCATACTTGTCGTAATTGCGATCGCGTTCGGTTTATTCAATTTCCCTGCACTTGACCGTCTTATAATTCCTTATTCTGTCAGACACAAAGCTGTTACCGACAGAGCTTTTAGACATTTTGCCGAAAGCGGTGTCTATTGCACTTCAGAACATTCGGGAATATTGATTTTCGTTTCATATATGGAACGTCAGGTGCGTATTATCGCAGACAAAGGAATTGCAGAAAAAATTCCCCAAGAACTGTGGAACATAATCGCTGATGACCTTGCAGACGGAATAAGAAACGGCAGAACGAAAGACGGGTTTATCGCTGCCGTTCAAAAATGCGGGGAGCTTTTAAAAGAAAAGTTTCCCGTGCACGATGAAAATCCCAATGAACTGTCCGACGGACTTGCAATTTTGGAAAACTGATTGCGGAGGCGTAGATTTTATTTATGAAAAAGCAAATATGTTTTTTTGTGTTCATTTTGTGTTTGTGTGCGGCAGCTCTCCATTCTATTGAAATTCCTGTACTTACGGGACGTGTAAACGACGGCGCAAATATAATCGATTCAAAAGACAAAGAAGAACTGGACTCATATCTTTCTGCTGTTGAAGAAGCGACGGGGATTCAGATTGCAGTGCTTACTGTAAAATCTATTGAAGACGACAGCATAGAAAGTTTTGCGCATGAAGCAGCGGAAACTTGGAAGCTGGGACAGTCCGGAAAAGACAACGGCGCACTTCTCGTTGTAGCTTTTGCAGAGCGCAAAATACGGATTGAAGTCGGCTATGGGCTTGAAGACAAACTTACCGATACAAAATGCGGCATGATAATCCGCAATGAAATTGTTCCCGCGTTTAGAAACGGCAATTATTCGGAAGGAATATTGAACGGAGTTAAAACTCTCGGAACGATTGCCGCAGGGAATGAAGTCTACAGCGAATCAAATAAAAAAGACGCAGAATCGGACGGAAGCCCGCTTGCAGGATTGCTGTTTATTCTGTTTTGGTTTGTAGTATTTTCAAGCCTTTCTGCAGGACGCAGACACCGCTTTGTTCCGTGGTTTTTATTATCAAGCGCACTCGGAGGCCGTTCATCCGGTTATTCGGGAAGCAGCCGCAGTTACCATAGCAGCGGTTTCTCTTCAAGCTCTTCCGGCAAAAGTTTTTCAGGAGGCGGAGGACATTTCGGCGGAGGCGGAGCTTCAGGCGGCTGGTAAAGCAAAAAAACTATTTTTATGGAGAGTTTTGAAAGCCGTACATTATGCGCAGGCGAGATTCCTCCGCTCGCCCTGTGCCGCTTCCGGCATAAAACTCGACTGCGGCTGACGAGCTTGCACGGCAAACTCTGTAATGAGCGCAGCAAACAAAGTTCTCGCCTAAAAGCATCATCATTTATTTAGAATCTTCCAACATTCAACCTGACAATTTGCATTATTATGAATCCTGCGATAGAATTACCTTAAAATAAAAAACTTCCGGAGTTGACACAAATGAAAGGAAACATTAGCTTATCCCCCCCCCCCCCCCCGTCAAATGACAAGTACTTTTAACAGAAGACCGTTGATACTTAAAATCGGCGGTATTTTTATCGCTTCATTGCTTTTGTTGATTGGGGTTTTATTGACAATAAACGTCATTATGATAAAGGTATCTGCAAAAGAAGCGGTAAAGATTATGGTGTCGAAACAGCTTAGTGCAAACCTTACGTCCATGCATCATTATCTGGAACTCTTGTATGGAAAATTGCATATACAGGACGGAGAACTTGTGGGGGAACGTCAAACTGTCGATGTTGCCGCGGTTGACACGCTTGCACAGGAACTTGGTGTAGAACTGACGGTTTTTGCGCCGGCAGGAAATGATTTAAAACGGATTTTGACAACGATACGGAATGCGTCGGCTCAAAGAGCGGTCGGCACAAATCTAAACCATGACGAAATTTATGAAAAGCTTCGGCAGGGCGATCAATACATTGGACAAGCGGAGATTCTCAACAGGACTTTTTTGACTGCATACGCGCCCGTGCAAGAAGCCGGTAAACTTTCCTACGTTTTATTTTGCGGGATTGAAATGACTGAAGTTGTATCGAGCATAAACAGCAGTCTTCTCAGGTCAATTATGTACATTACCGGTATTTCTGTTGTCAGTCTTATCGTCATTATTGTGATTAGCATTACCGTTGTGCAAAAAGTCATCATCAAACCGATTAAAAAACTCATCGACGTTCTCCATAAAATGGGCGGCGGCGACTTTACCGTCCGTCTTCCGATTACAGGCAACGATGAAATCAATGATATGTCAGCAGACTTTAACAGCACGATACAACAGGTAAGCGCATCGATTAAATCCGTTAATGAACATTCCCAAACAATGGAACAGGTGGGGGAAGAACTTTCTATTCACATGACAGAAACGGCAAGCGCGGTCAATCAAATCAATTCCAACATTCACGGCGTTAAACAGCAGGCGGTTTTGCAAGCGGAAAGCGTCAATGAAACCGCATCTACTATGGAAGATATTATTCACACGATTGAAAATCTCAACGGAAGTATCGAAAATCAGTCGGCAAGCGTTACCGAGTCGTCGGCTTCGATTGAACAAATGGTCTCGAATATTGCTTCAATCGGGCTTTCGCTTGAAAAAAGTGCTGCCATGATAAAAATGCTTACGGAAGCGACATCTGAAGGCAAAAAAACGATCTTGAGTTCCGGTACGGTAACGCAGAAAATTGCAGAAGAATCTGGAAGTCTGATTGAAGCCTCAAGTGTTATACAGAACATCGCGTCGCAGACCAATTTGCTTGCGATGAACGCTGCAATCGAGGCAGCGCATGCAGGAGAAGCAGGTAAGGGATTTGCTGTTGTCGCAGATGAAATTCGCAAACTTGCCGAAGAAGCAGGAACTCAGGGAAAGACGATTACGGCAACGCTTAAAAACCTCGGCGAGGAAATTGAGGGACTTGCAGATTCTGCAAAAATTGTGGAAGAAAAGTTCAACGTCATTTTCAGCTTGTCGGAAAATGTTCAAACTATGAGTACGGAATTAAATGCCGCCATGCACGAACAAGAAAATGGCAGCCGTGAAATTCTTGCGGCAATCAAAACGATAAATGCGGTTACAACAGAAGTAAAAGAAGGAGCAGGTAAGATGCTTTTAGGCGGGAAAAATGTTGCAGGAGAGATGCAAAAACTAAATCGCCTTACCTCCGAAATCAGGGACAACATGAACGAAATGTCTACAGGCGTTACCCAAATCAGTAATTCCGTCAACGATGTAAACGGTCTTGCTCAAAAAAATAAGGACAGCATCGACAATCTTGCGCGTGAGGTTGGAGTATTTATGGTATGAGGAAAAAACCATTAAAGCCTTCAGTCGCAATTTTCTGAAGTCATAATCTTGTGCTCACTCTGCTTGTTTTTGCTGCGGCTCCGGCGGCAA
>CAUUGI010000037.1:0-19140 GCA_963544675.1 uncultured Treponema sp. | reverse complement strand
CCGAGCGAGGTATATCTGCCCACTCGCTCGGGTGGTACCTGCACACCGAAGTTGTATAAAGTTTTTAATATTCGACCTGATATTTATTTGGCTTTATAAAAATCAAAATTAAGCTAAGTTGAATAATAGGGGGAATACGAATATAATTTTTCAAAATTATATTTTGAAGGTTTTTTATGGTTATTCTTACACTCAACTGCGGATCGTCTTCCGCAAAGTATCAGGTTTATGATTGGGACGGTAAAACCGTTCTTGCAAGCGGCATTGTAGAACGTGTAGGACGGGACGGAGCCGGTATTACGCACAAAGCTCATGGAGAAAAGACGGAATTTTTAAGTCCATGCCCGACGCACAAAGAAGCTATTGAGCTTATAATGAAAGAAATCACCGACCCGAAAGTCGGCGTAATAAAGGATATGAGCGTTATCGGTGCTGTCGGACACCGCGTTCTCCACGGAGGAGACAAGTTTACAAAGTCGGTAATAATTACTCCTGAAGTGCTTGAAACATTCCGCAGTGTGCAGGATTTGGGACCCCTTCACAATCCTGCAAATATTATGGGAATTGAAGCTGCGCAAAAAGTTCTTCCGAATGTGCCTCACTGCGCGGTTATGGATACTGCATGGCATCAGACAATGCCGGAATTTTCGTTTATGTATGCAATTCCGCGTGAATGGTACGAAAAATACCACGCACGAAAATACGGCTTTCACGGAACATCGTTTCTTTACACTTCAAAAAGAGCTGCCGTGCTTTTGCGCAAAAAGCCTGAAGACACAAATCTGATTATTTGCCATATCGGAAACGGGGCTTCCGTCTGTGCAGTTAAAAACGGTCAGTGCTATGATACTTCAATGGGGCTTACCCCGCTTGACGGGCTTGTTATGGGAACCCGCTCCGGCACGCTTGACCCTGCACTGCCTTTTTATATCATGCGCAAAACCGGTATGAGTGCCGATGAGATGGATACTGCCTTAAACAAAAGCAGCGGACTTTTAGGTATTACGGGACAATATGCAGACCGGCGCGATATTGAAGTTGCAGCCGCGAAAGGCGATAAACTTGCGGAGCTTTCGATAGAAATGGAAGCGTATCGATTAAAAAAATATATCGGTTCATATATGGCTGCATTGGGGCATGTAGACGCGATTGTATTTACGGCAGGTGTCGGTGAACGCTCTCCGATTATACGCGGACGCGCGCTTTCAGGACTTGAAGAATTCGGTGTAAAGATTGATTTACAGAAGAATGAATACAGCTTTACCGGCAATGCGGAAACCTGCATAAGCGCGGATGACAGCCGCACAAAGATTTTTGTAATTCCTACCGATGAAGAACTTGTAATGACAGAAGACGCTTATGCGCTTATGAAAGGTACTTACGACGTTCACACGAATTTTACTTACAGTTTCCAATCGCCGGATTATGTAAACAAGGCGCGTGAAGAAGGTCTTAAAGAAGATTTGAAAAAACGTCCCCACATAGCGGATGTAATTGTAAGATAAGTGATACAAGGGATTGAAAATCCCAAAAAACTTATTTTGCGCAAGTTTGCAGAAATTCAAACTTTGAGCGGGCGGAAAACCGAGTTTATTCTGTTCGCCGTACCCGAACCGGTGGGACATACCCACCCGAGCGAGCGGGGCATACCCACCGGAACGGAGGGAACTATCCGTTTTGTACTTAGGGGAAAGATTTACCGGAGACATGAAATACTGTCTGTATAATTTGCCGAAATGCAAAACAGCGTTTATTTGGAGAACTTTATGCCGGGAAATACGTTTGGAAGCGTTTTTAGAGTAACAACATTCGGGGAAAGCCACGGAGAAGCACTGGGGGCGGTTGTTGACGGCTGTCCTGCGGGGCTTAAAATCGATGTTCGGAAGATTCAAGATGCACTTGATAAGCGGAAACCCGGCGGAACCGTCAACGGAATAACTTCATCTGCCGTTACAAAACGCCGCGAAGAAGACAAAGTTGAAATCTTGAGCGGTGTTTTTGAAGGGACTGCACAGGGAACACCGATTGCGCTTTTAATCCGCAATACTAATCAGCATTCAAGCGATTATGCAAATCTTGTAAATACTTTCCGTCCGGGACACGCGGATTTTACATACGATGCAAAATACGGAACGCGCGATTATCGCGGCGGCGGGCGTTCTTCCGGCAGGGAGACTGCAGCCCGCGTTGCGGCAGGCGCAGTTGCAGCGATGATTTTGGAAGATGCGGGAATCTCCGTGCGCGCGTACACCGTAAAAGCTGCCGGAATACGCTGTTCAAAAATCGACCTTGCGTGCGTTGAGCAAAATGCGATGCGTGCACCGGATAACGAAGCGGCAGTGCTGATGCTTAAAAAAATCGCAGAGATTGCGGAGCAAGGCGATTCATGCGGAGGAATTGTAGAATGCCGCGCAGACGGGGTTCCTGCGGGATTGGGAGAGCCGGTGTTCGAAAAATTGGATGCGGAGCTTGCAAAGGCTGTTATGTCAATCGGCGCGGTAAAGGGGATTGAGTTCGGCGCGGGATTTGCTGCGGCGGATATGACAGGAAGCGAAGATAACGACAATCTGCATTCGGAAAATTGGCTTCCGGTATTCGGTACGAATAATTCCGGCGGTATTTTGGGCGGTATTTCAAACGGAAACACGATTGTTTTTCGCGCGGCGGTAAAGCCTGTTCCGAGCATTTATAAAACGCAGCAAACAGTCAATAAAATTGACGGAAATTATGCAGACACGGACATTAAAATTGAAGGGCGGCACGATGTATGTCTTTGTCCGCGCATTGTTCCCGTAATCGAAGCGATGACCGATATCGTACTTGCCGATATGCTGCTTAAAAATCGTTCGGCACGTCTTTAGCTCAAGATTTGTGCGCATTTACGGCATTATTTAATTTTTCAAAGGCACCATATTTTTATGAAATCACAAAATAAATCTGAATCAAAAACGGCGCGTGTTGTAAAGATATTTGCGCTTATCGTTATATGCGCGTATGCGGGGACTGTTGCGGTTCGTGCGTATGGGCTCAGGCGTGCAAAACCTTTGCCCTCTATGACGGAAACACAGAAAGCCGAGCTTGAAAATATTTTGGATTCCGCATATCCCCAAAGAAACGCCGTTATTTCTCCGCTTCCGTATAAAACAAAAAAAGTTGCTTTGAATATCGGAGCACGGAGCGCGATTCTTATCGAAGAAAAAACAGGTTCGATTCTTTATGAAAAGAATGCCGATGAAATTATCCCTCCGGCAAGTTTGACTAAAATCTTTGCGATGTATGTTGTGCTGGATGAAGTGCTGCGCGGCTCCATCGCCTTGAATGATATTGTTCCGCTTCCTAAAGAATGCTGGGCGTGTTATATGCCTCCGCATTCGTCTCTGATGTTTTTAGGGAAAAATCAGCGCGTAACGGTGCAGGAACTGCTTACGGGGCTTGCGGTTTGTTCGGGCAACGATGCGGCGTATGCGCTCGCGTTTTACGTTTGCGGTTCGGTAAGCGGTTTTGTTGAGCGCATGAATGCAGCTGCCCGCGAAAACGGTTTGACTCACACTCATTTTGAAGAAGTTTCCGGCTACAGCGAGTACAACACAACTACTGCGCGGGAGATGGCGGCATTTTCAAAAATCTATCTTGAGCGTTTTCCGGA
The DNA here is from genome assembly GCA_963544675.1 of uncultured Treponema sp. Classification (GTDB taxonomy): domain Bacteria; phylum Spirochaetota; class Spirochaetia; order Treponematales; family Treponemataceae; genus Treponema_D. Next base: position 15,494 of record CAUUGI010000037.1, on the reverse strand, counting down.
ATCGCTTTCGATGTTTCATTCAAGGCTTTCGTTTAAGTATCCTGAGGCTCACAATCTTGCGCCGGAAGACGAAAATAAACCGCGTGCACAAGATTGGTCTAAGGGGCTTCCTGAGCATATAACGATGGGAATTTATCATGAAAATACGAATCCGCTTTTGGGCACGCTTGAAGGCGCGGACGGACTTAAAACAGGCTATATTGACGAGAGCGGTTACAATCTTGTGCTTACGGTAAAGCGCGGAAATATGCGCATTATTTCCGTTACGCTTGGCGGGCAAGGAAATACGCTTTCTGCAGGTCAGGCAGGACGTGTGCGCGACGGGAATGCAGCCGCCTCCTTTGCGTACGGAGCGTTTTCGGTTTATGAAAATCCGCTTTTAATGCGTGCGTACAGTATTCCGGCGGCATTTGCAGATACGCAGAGGGTAAATCTTGTGCCGGCTTTCGAGCAGAGCGCGCTGTGCGTTCCGAAATCTCTTGTCTCGGAACTCGGCAGCGGAGATGCGGATATTAAAATCAACCTGCGTCTGCCGAAACTCCTTAAAGGCGGAATGCAGGCAGGTGCAGAACTCGGCGCGATTGAGTACACAATGAACGGAATTGTTCTTCAAACCGTACCGCTCGTTTGCGAAAGAACCGTAAAACGCGCAAACTTGTGGATATGCGCAGCGGATCTGATTGCTCAAAAGTCAATTTTTTAGTAAAAATCCGCCTAAAGCCTCTTTGGGGACTTGAGAAAACATCATAAAATCATTATATTACGCCAAATATTGTGGCTTTTGAGGTAGGTAATAAATATGTCTAGAACTTGTGATATTTGCGGCAAGGGTGTTATGCACGGCAATAAGGTGAGTAAGTCCATGAATCACACTCACCGCACATGGAGACCTAATCTGATGTCGGTCAAAACCGTTATTGACGGCGAAACAAGGACTCTTAAAGTTTGCGCACGGTGCTTCCGCAACGATTGGATTGAAAAGAAAGTCCGTGTACCAAAAGACGTTAAAACAGAAAATAATAATCTGTAAACTGTAGATTTTGGATAAAAGGGCTGTTTCCGAAGTTGAAAGACTTTAAAGAGAACAGCCCTTTTTATTTTGTCTCATATGCTATATTAAGTCTGTTCTGAAACTTCAGTTGCAAAACAGGTCTATTATGTCGATGAATCTTAAAAAGAGATTTTTCTCTGCGGCTATAATTATCTTGTGTGCCGGTGCATGGGCAAATGTATTCAGCACTGCACGTACTGTGTCCGTTTTAAAGACCGAATATTTTGATATAATTTTTCCTAAAAAATGCAGCGTTACGGCGTATAAACTTGCCGGAAAAGCTGACGCTATGTTTGAAAAAGCCGCAAATCGTCTTGGACTTGAAAATTATTTCAGGATGCCGGTAGTTATTTCGCCTGATTCCGAAACACTTTATGTTGAATATACGCCGAATCCTTATAACAGAATTGTAATATACGCCGCACTTCCTGAAAAAGGTCAGCACGGGACAGAAGATGCGTTGCTTTCCGAATTTTACAAAGAGGTTTTGTGTGCCGTTGCATCTTCAATACGCAGCCCGTTTTGGCAGACTGTTGCTCGCCGGACTTCTAACGATTTTATTCAGCCTGTAACCCTTCTTAATATGCCGTATTCGTTTATGGTCGGTGCCGTAAATACGTTTTCAGAAGACGGCAGTTTGCTGAACGATAAGTTTTCCATGCAGATTTTGAGTCAAGCAAAATCCGAAGGCAATTTTCCGGCGTGGACGGATTGTCTTGGCGCGCGGGATATTCATCGGGAAGCGTTTGCCGATATTGCAGGGACTGCTTTTGCCGCGTTTTTGCAGCAGCGTTATGGAATGGAAAAATATTCGGAATTTTGGCAGGAAAGCGGCAAAGTTCATCTTTTTAAGATAAATGCGGGAATATTTAAAAAAGTTTACGGGATTCCCATCGCGCAGATATGGGGCGAATTTGTAGAATCGATTCCGGTTTTTCCTTCTGTTGAAACGGGCGAGGCATTTATCGGGGGAAATGCGAAAGGACTTTATGAGCTGGTACGAAGCACAAAAGACGGAATATTTTTTTATGACAGCGCACGCAGCTGTGTTTGCGTAATTGCAGACGGCAAAAAGCCGAAATATCTTTTTACTGCAAGCGGTGTAAACGACCTGCAAATTTCGCCGGACGGAAAATACATTGCAATTTCGTTTACTGCCGACAGAACGCAAAAAAATCTCAGTGTGCGCAAAGCAAAGATATTTAATGTAAAACGAGGAATGTTTGAAGGAACAGCACTTTCAATGCGTTCTGTCTCTTTTGTAACTTGTGCGGACGGAACGCTCGCGTCGGCAGGTATTACAGAGGAAAACGGATTTGCGGTGCTGTCTGTGTATACAATGTTTGCCGATTCCGGAGCATCTCCGATTTTTTCTTACACTTTTAAGCGTGGAGAACTTCCTGCCGCCGCAATATCGGCTGCACCCGGCAAAATAATCTGTCCCGTATATCACGGAAGAAAATGTTCTTTAAAAGTATTTGAAATAAATAAAACTGCTTCAAATTCGGCAGGTAATGATTTGGAATCGTATACAAGCCTGCCGGTTCAAGCATACGATTTTAAAAAGGCGGCTTTGAATATTGACGGCGAAGAAAAAGATGTATTGATGTTTACTTATGCACCTGAAGAAGTCGGAAAAAATGCCGCTGCCGGCTTTGTTCTTTTGGATAAAAGCAAAAATCCTTCGGAACTGTATCTTCAGCACAGCTCGTATTCGGGAGGAAATTTTAATTCTTCTGTTTATGCCGGAAAAATGTATTTTGTAAATCACAAATATGCTTTCTACGAGCTGAAAAAGAAGGACTTTGATATTTCGGAGTTCACAAAATCCAGCGTTGTGTATGAGTCTGCTCAAAATGAAAACGATAATTCCACCGGCATTACAGTTGAAGAAAATGATGCGAATACAAAAATCGAAAAACGCATGATTTTAAACCGGCGCGGGAATGAAAAAAAAGCAAAATTTCTGCGCGAATACAGACTGTATCGGTACAATCCTGTTTCATATATGTTTAAAGGGTCTTGGATTCCTTTTTTTTCGATTTCTTCATTAACGCTGGAAAAAAACGGTTATATTCTTGCTCCGAGTTTGGGTTTTACCTATCTTACGAATACGGATCCGCTGGAACAGAACAAAGGCGCAATTTCTTTCGGTGTCGGGTTTATGGATCCCAAAAATAATTATCGTGTAGCCAGAAACAATTATAATTTGTCGGCGTATTTTACGTCGTCGCATCTGCCTGTTGACATTATTGCCGGCGGAAGCTGGTCGTTTACAAATAACGGTGAATATAAAATTCAAGCACTGATGGGAACAAATTGGAATATTCCGCTCGGTATGAATTTTCATAAAACTGCTTTTACGGCAGATTTTTTATGGAATTGCAAAACGGAATATTTGGACACGGAAAATCAGGTAAAAATCATACGAGACGGCTGGATTAATTTAAATGACGCTTTTCATTCTCTCGATTTTATAGTCGGACTTGAATACAGCAACTATCGAAGATACGGATTCAGTTCGTATGAAATGCTGGGATTCGGCGTAAAAGGCGAGTTTTTGTGCAATTACGATTTCGAAAAACTTTATAAAGCATATACGGACGGATATTCCGAGCCGCTGCAGATAGTATTCAATTCGTCTGCAGGTGCAAAAATCCCTTTTATCATCCCCGTATTTGGAGTTGAAAACTGGATTTTATGCCTGCCTGCAACAATATCTTCCGAATGGAAACTTAAAGACGGTACAACTTCCAATTCATTTGTTGAAGCGTTGCTTGCCGGTTATGAAATTCAAAGAGGTATTCCGGGCGTTAATTTATACTTGCAGCGCGGCGGCATAACGTTAGGTTACGATATTCATCTGAAATACAACGAATTGGCAAAAGAATCGCCTGATATACGCGATTTTGATTATTTTATCCGCATGGTTAAATCTTCCGAATTTGACGATTATATATATTCAAATATAACTCTGGAATTTACGCCGCTTTTAGGAAATTTCTCCCGAAGCCTGCGTATAACTTCCGGAGTCCGCTTTCAATATCATATAAAAACAAATACGACAAAAGCAAATTTTATTCTCCGTCTGAATATTTAAAAGGTTTAAGTTAAACATTTTTTTAATGCAACAAATGGACAAAGTGTCAATTTTGGAAATTGTCATATGTTTGATGCAGTCCAATTGCTCTTTTGAAATAAGGCGATTCATATTTTTCCGGGGGCATTATGCATAAAAACACCATCTTCCGCCATTTCTGAAAGAACTTCTGACCTCAGCTGATAGCTTGCATCCGCAAAAACTTTTCCGATTATGTCTTTCGTAAGTTTTTGAGATATTTTACTGTCATTCATCTTCAATGATGAAATGGCTGCGAAAGCTCAGGTTACACGAAAAAAAGAGTAGCTTTTACAGTGTTCAGCTATATGGCTCCGTTTCAGACGCTCTGAATGCGATTTGAGAAGGCAAGTAGCTATATAACAGTCTTTTGTATGAGACTCTAAACAGGTTATTAAATTCTTTATTGAACTTGACCATAGCTCCCATTCCTTTATTTTCCGAGTTTTGGGAACTGCACTTTTATGATAACGGTTCAGTCTGCTTGCAATCATCGCGGTTACAAGTATAATGCTGCCATGTTATATACCGTTATCATCCTCCCGCTCGTTCAATTTATGGAAGCGAGCTATCAATTCATCTATAAGGTTACCGATAACGTGGGCATTCCCAGCGTCGGTTTTTCGGTGATTGGCTTGAGCGTAGTTGTTACACTGTGTACGCTGCCCTTGTACATCATTGCAGAAAAATGGCAGCGGCAGCAGCGCGCTGTGCAGGAATCGCTTGCCTCCGGCGTTACGCGCATCAAACAGACATTTAAAGGCGACGAGCAGTACATGGTGCTCTCCGCGTTTTATCGGGAAAACCACTATCATCCGCTGATGGCGTTGCGCTCTTCGTTGAGTTTGCTGATTCAAATCCCGTTTTTTATTGCGGCATACCAGTTTTTGTCGCATCTGGAACCGCTGAATGGAGCGTCCTTTTTATTTATTAAAGATTTCGGCGCGCCCGACGGCTCATTCCGCATCGGTTCGTTTGCTGTCAATGTTCTTCCGATTGCGATGACGCTCATAAACTGTATTTCCGGCGCAGTCTATTCGAGAGGACATGATTGGCGCGAAAAACTGCAAATTTATATTTCCGCGCTGGTGTTTTTAGTCCTTTTATACAATTCGCCTGCCGGTTTAGTCGTCTACTGGACAATGAACAACGTGTTTTCGCTGGTAAAAAATATTTTATACAAAATAAAGTCAAAAAGAATTTTATATGCGCTTTTTTATAGTATCTGTATCGCGTTAATAGCGCTTATCGTATTCTCCGGCGTCGGAGTGAAAAAAAAGGTCATGCTTACCGTTGTGCTGTGCGCCGCAGCCTTATACCCGCCGCTTGCAAAGAAAATAGCGCAAACGGGTAAATCAGTTTCCTTCTTCGGGGGGGGGGGCTTCCGCCTTGCGCTCTTTTTGATTTCCGCATCCGTATTAGCTGTTTTAGCCGGTCTTGTCATTCCTTCCATTCTTATTGAATCCGAACCTGAGCATTATTGTTTTGTCGATTCGTATAAATCTCCCTTTTATTTTATTTATTATACGTTTTTGCAGGCTATCGGACTGTTTATTTTTTGGCCCTCGTGTTTTTACGCGCTTTTTTCTGAAAAAGTAAAAAATGCGTTGGCGTTTTTGTTTTCCGCGTTTGCATTTTGCGCGCTCTTAAATTGCTTTGCCTTTTCCGGCAATTACGGTCCTATAAATCCCGATTTGATTCTTATGCACAACGAGTTTCCAGGACAGCCGGTTGTCCTGCACAACCTAAATGCGCTTTTCCTTGCGGGACTGCTCATATTGTTCGTGCTGATTTTAAAATTCGTTCCCAAAGTTATAGCGTCTCTTAGTTCCATCCTCTTGCTTGGATTGTGTGCACTTTTTATACAAAAAGCGGTTTTGATACAAAAAACGTATGCAAAAATTCCTGCGCCTGATTATTCGCTTGAACCGGTTACGCCCATTTTTCATTTATCGAAAACTGGAAAGAATGTGCTGATTTTTATGGCTGACCGTTGCTATTCGCCGTTTATTCCGTATGTTTTTGACGTTCATCCGGAATTAAAAGAAAACTTTTCAGGCTTTACATATTATCCGAACACTATTTCATTAGGAATTTTGACGATGGTCGGAACGCCGGGCATTTGGGGCGGCTACGATTATACGCCGTTTGAAATCAATTCCCGGCCGGAAAAAACGCTCCAGCAAAAGCACAATGAATCGATTCTTTCCATGCCGGTTTTGTTTACGGAAAACGGCTGGAGGGCAACGGTTTCCGACATTGCCTATGAAAACTATCTGCAATATCCCGTTACGGCGATGTATAAAGATTTTCCGAAAGTGGAGCGTGCACCGACGCGCGGCATTTATTCTGACCGCTGGTATGCGCGGTACAACAATAAAAAAGAAGCATTTTTAAGCACACGCATCAAGCGCAATTTTATTTGGTTTTCAATTATGAAGATGAATCCGACATTTTTTCGTCCGATGGTTTATTCTCAAGAATACTGGTCGTCTTCCGATTACACGTCCGATACGACCGTATTTATCAATAGCTATTCGGAAGTTGACTTTTTACCGGAGCTTTTCGACTGTACGTCCGATCGCAATTCGCTTGTCATTTTGGATAATGAAGCGACGCACGATCCCGTGTACCTTCGCCCGCCGCTTTTTGACATTCCCTCAACGAAAGAAGCGCAGCCAAAAGATAGTCCGTATGCCTCCGATAAAGACTTTTCGACAATGCGCGGCGTATTTTTGCGGCTTTCTGAGTTTTTCGACTATCTAAAAGAAAATGACGTTTACGATAATACGCGGATTATCATCGTTTCTGACCACGGCGCTAACACATCGGTTTCGTTTTTTGAAGAAACGCCCGGTATGAGCGGTCTTAATAAAGATAGAATTGTCGCAACGCTGCTTGTCAAAGATTTTAATGCTGAAGGCGCAGTACAAATCGACCGCACATTTATGACAAATGCAGATACGTCAGCTATCGCTACGGACGGCATATTTGAAAATGCCAAAAATCCGTTTACGGGCAATCCTTTTGCAGTAAAAGACAAAATGGACTACATAAAAATCACCGTAGGACCGGCTGAAAGTATGCGCATTCGATTTAACCGGAAATACGACATTTCCGACGACGAATGGGCAACAGTAAAAGAGGATATTTTTAAGCCGGAGAATTGGAGCTGGTATAAGCCGGAACGCTAATCAAGAACCGAGTGCGGTTACGGCGTGTGCAAATTTAATGCGCTCGCCGCTGCTATTCCAATTTTATCCTCAACCGACAGAAGGCAGTAAAACTTACAGGGAATGAGATTTGCAGGCGGCGGCATTTTTTGATTGATAGCCGGAACAGTTTAGGAAGAATGGCGGCGAATGCAGTTTTTATGACAGCACAAAACTTCCCCCTGCTGCAAGATTACGCAGTAGGCGAATTCAAAGAAAACCCTCTGTCCCATATTATGTTCGATTGCCTTATGGATCCTCATCATTTATTGCCAGTCTTAGGTAAAAACTTCAGTTCCGTCCTTCAATAGACAGTATTTTTTATTTTGCTTATAATGAAAATATGGCGGATAAAAAAAAGAATACCGGTCTTGTTGCGGCCAGCTTGTTTTTATTTATAATTCTTTTATTGATTATATTTTTCGTAAAAAAAGATACGATTCTTACAAACTTAAAAAAGACCGATTTTTTCGGGCGCGTATTCGGTTCTACTCCTGAGTTCGTCAAAAATCATGAAATAAAACAGCCTGACACGTCTGCCGATAAGCAAAATTCCGAAGATTTTGAGATTGAGCTTTTGCCTTTGCAAGAAAAAAAGCCTAAAACTGATTCTGAAAATCCCAAACTTCCGGTAAATCAATTGTCTCAAGATACGGAAAATCAAAATTTAATCAAAAAAGAGGAGTCTTCTCCGACCTTGCCGAAGACGCAAAAGCCTTCCGGGCAGAAAACAGATTCTCCTAAAACTGAAGAAATCAAAACTGTTCAGCCTAAACCGATTGCTGCCTCGCGGGAAGCATCGTTGTGTTTTATCGTTGTCGATTCCGACGGTACAATCAGCCGCCGAATTGTAAAACGCAGCCTTGCAAAATCCGATTCTCCCATGACCGATGCGATAAATGCGCTGCTTGCAGGTCCTTTACCGTCCGAACAGTCTAAAGATTGTATGACTCTTATTCCTTCGGGAACAAAACTTTTGGGCGCATCGGTGAAAGACGGTGTTGCCGTATTGAATTTTAATGATAACTTTGAGTTTAATTCCGTCGGAGTTGAAGGATACATTGCGCAGCTTATGCAGATTGTTTATACGGCAACGGAATTTCCTACAGTAAAAAGTGTTCAGTTTTTAATCGAAGGTAAACGGAAAGATTACCTCGGAAGCGAAGGGCAGTGGATCGGCTCTCCGTTGTCGCGTTCATCTTTCTAAAACCGGAATACAAACTCTGCCGCAAATTTTAAAACTCTTAAACGGCGGCTTTTTGGAAAATCGCACAACTTGAAGCAAATGTTTTTTTTAAGTATCATGCTCGCATGATCCATTAGCTCAGCTGGATAGAGCGGCCGCCTCCTAAGCGGCAGGTAGTGCGTTCGAATCGCATATGGGTCATTTATAGACCGACTGTCCGAAATAATCGCTCCGTTCGCTAAACCTGTTCCGAAACGTGATTCCCGAACAGGTTTGATTTATTTTTGGATTGTTTTTTTGTGTTTGGGCAAAACAAAATCTAAAAATCGTAGTATATTCCGCGTTCGGCAATTCCCGCAAAACCGTCCGCTTTTATTTCACTTTCATGTTCCGGGTCTTTATCTCCGTAGTGGCAAAGGTAAATTCTTTTTTTTATGTCCGCAGGAAATTCTTTCAATTCAGAGTAGCCTGCATGGACTGCATTTTTCCCTAATTGGCAGTCATGGAAAATCACTTCGGGATTATATTTTTTTACGAGCCAGTCGATAAGTTCAAAATCTGTTTTTGTGTCGCCTGTAAATACTATTCTGTCGTCAATGATAAGTCCGACGGAATAAAAAGAATTTTCCCATGTATCGGTGCTTAAAAACAGGTGCTTTGTGCGGAACATCTTTAAATTTATTTTACCGATGTTTATTTCGTGCATGGGACGCGGCATTCCTTCCATTTTTACGGGACGAATCTGTTCAAAATAATCGTCAAACTTCATATATTTAGGCATATCGTCTTCGCCGCGAATGGAGCAGCCGCCTTTTATTGTGTTTTCCCACAAAATTTTCTTATATTCATCGGTGATTATCATTTTTGGACGGCGGCGCGTAACATACATATTCATCAAAGCTGTTTCTTCAAGTCCACCTGCATGATCGGCATGGGAATGTGTGATTAAAAAAGTTTTTATATCGGTAATATTTGCATTAAACGTGGTAAGAGAGAATGGACAGAGTGTTCCGCAGTCAACAAGAATGTGCTCGCTCCCTTTTATAATCAGCAGATTATTTTGAAAATATTTTTTTGAAAATGCTCCGCCGACACCCACAAAAAAAAATGACAATTTGCCATCATTTGTAAGTTCAAGTCTTTTATTAAATTCCCTCATTACCATAAACGCGATTATAACATAATTAGAATTATAAAAAAAGTATCGAATATTTTGAAAAAAACGCCGTGTGAACTATTTCCTATTTTGAGGGCTCCTGTAAATTAAATTCTTGCGGTTGAATAACGAAAGATTTTACGATATTATGCTCAAACTCTATCTGTATTTTTAAAAGAGGTAACAATATGGACTTTGATATTTCTAAAATGAGGAATATCGGTATCAGCGCCCACATTGACTCCGGTAAAACCACTCTGTCGGAACGTATTTTGTTCTACTGTAACAAGATACATCAGATTCATGAAGTTCGCGGCAAAGACGGCGTCGGCGCGGTGATGGATTCGATGGATTTGGAGCGCGAGCGCGGAATTACAATTCAATCTGCAGCAACTCAGGTTCAATGGAAAGATTATACAATCAATTTGATTGATACTCCGGGACACGTTGACTTTACAATCGAAGTTGAGCGTTCTTTGCGTGTTCTTGACGGCGCGATTCTTGTTTTGTGCGCCGTTGCAGGCGTTCAGTCCCAGTCAATAACGGTAGACCGCCAGCTTAAACGTTATCACGTACCGCGCATTGCTTTTGTAAATAAGTGCGATCGTCAAGGTGCAAATCCCTTGCGCGTATGCAGTCAGCTCCGTGATAAACTTGGTCTTAATGCCCACATGATGGAACTTCCGATCGGTTTGGAAGACAAACTTGAAGGCGTTGTAGATCTTATCGCGATGAAAGCGATTTATTTTGAAGGTGCGGACGGTTCTGAACTTCGCACTGCGGAAATTCCCGCTCACATGGTCGAAGATGCAAAGAAATACCGTAATCAGCTTCTCGATGCGGCATCTATGTTCGATGATGCACTTATGGAAGCACTTATGGAAGACAACGGATATGAAACCGTACCTGCCGAAACCATTATTGCGGCTATTCGCAAAGGAACGATTTCCGAGCAGTTTGTCGGCGTTTTCTGCGGTTCCGCTCATATGAACAAAGGAATTCAGCCGCTTCTTGACGGTGTTACGCGCTATCTTCCGAATCCTACGGAAGTTGAAAATACTGCATTCGACATTGATAATAACGAGGCACAAGTCAAACTTGAGCCGGTAACCAATAAACCTTGTGTCGCTCTTGCATTCAAATTGGATGACGGTCAATACGGTCAGCTTACATATACACGCATTTACCAGGGAAAACTTACTAAAGGCGATGAATTGTACAACACACGTGCAAAAAAGCGCTTTAAGGTCGGTCGTCTTGTTCGAATGAATGCTGCAGCTATGGAAGACATAAACGAAGGCGTTCCCGGTGATATTGTTGCGCTTTTCGGTGTTGACTGCGCTTCCGGCGATACGTTTACCGGCGGCGGATTGAACTACGCGATGGCATCGATGTATGTTCCGGCTCCGGTTATTTCTCTTTCCGTTAAACCGAAAGATAAAGCCGCCGCTATGCAGATGTCGAAAGCGCTCAACCGCTTTACAAAAGAAGATCCGACTTTTCAAGTTACTATTGACCCGGAATCGAACGAAACGATTATTAAGGGGATGGGAGAGCTTCATCTTGCCGTATACGTTGAACGCATGAAACGCGAATACAAGTGCGAAGTTGAAACCGGTGCGCCGCAAGTTGCATACCGCGAATCCATTACGCAGCGCGGAGACTTTAACTATACGCACAGAAAACAGACCGGCGGTTCCGGTCAGTATGGACGTGTTGCAGGCTTTATGGAGCCTCTTGCGGACAAAGATTACGAGTTTGTAGACGCGATTAAGGGCGGCGCAATTCCTAACGAATATATTCCGTCCTGCGATAAGGGATTCAAAAAGGCTATTGAAAAAGGTACTCTTATCGGATTCCCGATTGTAGGCGTAAAAATTACGATAAACGACGGTCAGTACCACCCTGTTGACTCTTCCGACATTGCATTTCAGACTGCTGCAATCGGTGCGTTCCGTGAAGGTTATGAAAAAGCGAAGCCGGTTATTCTTGAGCCGATTATGAAAGTTCAGATTTCCGCTCCTACGGAATTTCAGGGCAATATATTCGGTCTTATCAATCAGCGGCGCGGAATTATCGGTGAGTCTACCGATGAAAATAGTGCATCTACGGTCAATGCGGAAGTTCCTCTGAGTGAAATGTTCGGCTTTTCTACGATTCTTCGTTCATCCACACAGGGCAAAGGAGAATTCACGATGGAATTCGAAAAATACGGTAAGGTTCCGAATGCGGTTGCTGACGAACTTATCAAAAAGTATCAGGAAGAGAAAAAAGCCGGCAATAAATAGCCGCTAACAGGAGATTTTAATGGTAAAACAGGATCTTATAGACCTCAGCCCTGTCCGTTTTTTTGATAAGGTTGCGGACGGTGGGCTTAAAGCCGGAAAACTTGGGCTTGTAACATCGAAAAAAGGTTTGGGAAAGACATCGGTTTTGGTGCAGTTCGGCATCGATGCGCTTTTGAACGACAAACAACTTGTTCATGTTTCATTCGATCAACATTCTTCAAACGTTATTTCGTGGTATGACAGCATACTTGCGGAAATAGGCAAAAAGAAGAATCTGGGCGACATGACGGAATTGAACGAAACGATTGTACGCGGCAGAACGATTTTAAACTTTAATCAGGAAACTTTTTCCCTTCCGAAGGTTGTAAATACGCTTAAAGCACTTAAAGAAGGCGGAATTAACGTTTCCGCATTGATTATCGACGGTGCGGATGCTGCAAAACTGAGTGTAAACGATATAAAAGCAGTTGCCGACTTCGTAAGCGCGGAGAAAATGACCGCATGGTTCAGTGCTACAAACGAAAGCGCAAAACTTTCCGATACATTGAGCGCGGATTTGCAGCCGCTATTTGATACTGTGGCACATCTTGAACCGGTGCAAGGCGGTGTTGCGCTGAATGTACTCAAAACCGGCGGAAAAGAAGTGTCCGGAGCAACTATAAAGCTCGATTCAAAGACACTTTTAATGTGCGTGTAACAGCTTTTCCGGCTTGAAAAATGCGATTCGCAGTATGCGGATCGCATTTTTTTTAAACTTTGTAACTCAAATTTAAAAGTCAAAGTGGCAGGGCACTGTGAATGCACCGGTTTTACCGATTTAATTTTACTTGCTGTTCTCTACACCTTTGCCATATATCAAACTTGAATGGGCCCCATTAAGCCTTTTCGACAAATTTTTCTTACGCCTAAAGAAAACTTGAAGCGGACAACAAACTCGTTAAATTTTTAGACGGATTTAGATTCCTACGCGGATTTTATAAAATAGGCACTTTGGAATTTATTTTGGAGCGTATACGCTACTTGTATGGCATTCGTATGTATATGCCATGCTTATTTGGCAAACGTTTGTATTCCATTGCAGAAAAAGCATTTAGCCTGTATGGTGCCTGAATGCTTAATGTTACACAGACAAGTCCGGAGACTTTTCCGAGCACGGACGTACTTTTCCAAACTCCCTTATGGGGGAAAATAAAATCATGCGCAGGACAGAAGACTTTATATTTTTGGGCTGATTGGCAGTTTGAAAGTGCCGGAGAGCGATTCCAGAAGATTTTTCCTCTGCTTGTATTTTTGCGGAACGCATATTCGGATTATATGTACGCTTATATTCCGCGCTCGCCGCCGTTTGCACTGCGTTCCGACTTGCGCGGCATTCTTTTAGAAGAAATTGCATTCGCATTAAAACCGTATCTTCCTCAGAATATAATCTGTGTCCGCTTTGATTCAGCATGGATTGTAGATAAAATAAATGAAGATTCGGAATTGCGATTGGAGCTGCGTGAAATCAAAATGAATTTCGGAACAAAAACGCATTCTCTGCGCAAAGCATCTTCGAATTATCTTTGTCATGACAGCGTAATCATAGATTTGCGTCTTCCTCCGGAGCGTCTGTTAATGAACATGAGGCAGACAACCAGAAATTCAATCCGAAAAGCATATAAAACCGGTGTATGTTTTTCCATATATGATTCACGGAGTCCTGATATTTTCATTGCGTTGGAAAAATGGTATGTCCTGTATAAAGAAACTGCCGAACGGAAAGGATTTTTCTGCGGAGAATATGATTATTTTACAAAACTCTTCAGTGTCCGTATAGAAAACACTGATGAATGCAGCGGTATTTTCCCCATGGCTGCGCAAGTTCCGCCTCCTCGCTTTTATCTTTTTACCGCCCATAAAGACAATACGATATTGAGCGGGCTGATTTTAGCAGTCTGCGGCAGTGCAGCGTATTATATGTATGCGGCAAGCAGTCTTGAAGGGCGTGAATGTATGCCGAATTACGGTCTTCAGTGGGAGGTAATGCGTTTTGCCCGTTCGCAAGGTTGTGTAAGTTATGATCTTATGGGAATTCCCCCCAACGGAAAATCAGAACATCCTATGGCAGGTCTTTATATTTTCAAGACGGGATTCGGCGGACGAAAAGTGAAATTCTGCGGAACGTGGGATTTTCCGTACGATACGGAAGCGTATGAACGATTCAAAAATGCGGAAAGTATCAGCAGATGATAAAGAATTTCCGTTAATAGGCAGATTACACAATCTGCTTAAAATACAACAGATGAACAAAGTATCAACTTTGGAAACTGTTGTATCGGTGCGCTGAACACTCACAGTCGAAAACTGAATTTTCTTTTCGTCATTATCGGGCGATAGCTCTCAAACTCGTGATTAGATAATATTGTCAAAAAAATTAAAAGATGTGCTTGTAACTGAATGCGACTCGGTTAAAGTACCACTCGCGACCGCTTTGCTCCAAGCCTGTCAGAACATTTTTTGTATGGGTGGCTTTTTCGGTATAGCTGCGGCGGCTTGCAAATTTAAACTGCAGGGTAAGCTTGTCTTCTTTGGAAAATTCGAACACCATAATCGGACTTACGGATATGTCCATAAAATTAGGGTTCATTGAATGATATTGAGCTGCAAAATCTTTGGTGCCGTTCAGCTGCCCGCTCAATTCGGTCTGTACTCCGACCGTTTGCAGTACCGGCGGCATTTGGTAGGCGGCAATAAAATTAGCCGTATATTGCCAACCGTTTATTTTTTCGCCGATGAGCTTATATAACCATGGATTACCGTTTTCGCCGCCTGTAGTGATACCTTGATAGGCTAATTTATAGGACGTATAGGCGACAATGTGATTCCAATCTCCGGGCTTGATTGCGGCAAAATCAAACATAAAAGCCCCTTCGCCCCATATCTCCCAAAACGCACTCTTAAAGGCAATATCTTCGTACGCAGCTGTTGAGGGATTCCACTTTGCAATTCCCTGAAGATTTATCGAGCCTGATTTAACAGTCCAGCCTGTGCCGATTGAACTGCCGGCGGAAAAATTTAAAAAGGATACCGGCGAAAAGCTGATTCCTATAGTCGGCATAATCGATACGGGAGTTAACTCAAGCTGTCCGTAGAATCTGAGTTTATTTCCGCTTACAAGCGAATTATCTCCAAAAGGAACAGGAATTGTATAACCGACAGTTCCTGTTACGCGGCATTCAATTCCATTGTATATCCCCGTAAGCGGTGCAAAATGCACTCCTCCAGTTGAAGTTTTTGCATCCGTTTTCGGGTAATAGGCAAAATCGGTCGTAACGGAAAAATCCCATAAACTTTTCTGTTTTGCATTTTCGGCAAAGGTCGTATCCGCTAAAGCAATCAGAACAAAAACTGCAAATATTTTCTCTTTCATGCAAGGTCCTATAAATCAAACTTTTCGTAGATTCGGCAAAGTGTATTTCGTCAATCTGTTCTGAAAGTGAAGTT